>NZ_JBKDRI010000042.1:0-53179 GCF_046341535.1 Acidovorax sp.
GGCATGATGAGCGTATATCTGGGGTGCCGGTCGGGTTTGTTGCGTTGAAATGGCCGGACTGGGGGTGAATATCGGGGTTTCTCTGCCCGGTTTCTGTGCGATTACGGAACCCGGGGGATTGGGGTCACGGATTCAGGAGAAAGAATGCCCTGCAATCGGCTCGGGCCTTTTGACGCATCCTGTCGGCGGTATTGCTGAATCTTCCGGGGCGTTGGGTGTATCGATCGGTACGCAATCAAAAACCGACGTGCTGTGCAGCAGGGTTGGTGGTTCGCCATTCCGAATGTGGCGTGTCTTCATTTCCCATCAGGCTGCTCAACCAGGAATATCGCTGGGCGTTGAAATAGCCCCTGCTTCGCGATGGCAGCGGTTCTTAACCGGAGACAGCGGCACCGCTCAGCCCTTTCGGGGACAGATTGAATGATCAGAGTGATCCAGATCCTCCTGAATCGCTCGCAATCGGTTCATTGAAATCGTAGTTTTGGCGATGGATGGACACAGATTTGCAAGGCAGAGGGTGCATCCACCTGTTTTCGTGCAAACTCTTTTGGGCAGTGCGCAGCGGCACCGTGCTCGACGAAGGCGCGGGGACGGACATGTGGCCCAAAGAGCCGCTTGGGCTCGCAGCCCGCAGTTGGGCGGGTGGTCCGCCATGCCCCGCGCTCTCCCGGACAAAGCTGCATCCCCCACTGCAACAAAATGTCGACGAAGACGCGCGGGCTGACGATACGCTCGTTACACTTTCTGGATTTACCGGCCCAACTGCTTGGCAGTGTGTCTCGACCATGCCCTTTGATCCGCCGATGTCCCATCTGATGTGCGCCGCCCGATGGACTGTGCCTGCATGTGTAACGGTTCCGGGCGCTGTGCTCGCGGTCGTGCGTAGCAGGGTGTCTGGTTCATGACTGCAGCGGCGATCCTGTGGATCGATGGCGATGCCGCGCACGCCTTGCAGGTCCGGCAGCTGATCGCCGAGCATCAGCCGGACTGGGCGTTGGTGCATTCGCCGACGCTTGACGCGGGGGCCAGCGCTTTCACATCGCACCCATGGGACGCGGTTGTGCTTTGCCTGGAGCCCGATGTGCAGCATTTGCCGGCCCTGCTGGAACTGTGCGCGGATTCCGTCGTGCTCATGTGCATCACGGCAGCGCAGGAGGCGCTGGCAGCCCGCGCTTTCCGTAGTGGCCTGGGCGACTATGTGGTGCGCCCGCCGGCCGGTGATGTCTCCCACCTGCCTGAGCTGACATGGCGACTGGGGGAGCTGCTGCAAGGGCGCCGGGCCGCGCGCAAGCCGGCTCCTGGGGTTGATACGGTCATTTCCAGCGAGGCACTGGCGCGGCTTCAGGAGCAGCGCGCGGCCTTGCAAGGCACCCTGGAAAGCATGACGCAGGGTATTTTGAAGACGGCTCCCGACGGGCGCATCACCGTCTACAACCAGCGGGTGCTGGAGCTGCTGAACCTGCCTGAATCCGTGATGGCCACGCGCCCGACGCTCGCCGACGTGACGCGCTTGCAGAGAGAGCGCGGTGACTTCGGTCTCGGCGACTCGCACGTGGACCGCCGGGCCCACCACGACGTCGCCCAGGGGACTTCGGGGAGGGTGCCCGAGGTGTACTGGCGAACCACGCGCGACGGCCGAACCTTGGAGGTGCGCACTTGCCAGCTACCCGATGGTGCCCTGGTGCGGACCTTTGCCGACGTGAGCGACTATGTGCGGGTCGAGAGCGATTTGCGCGAGAGTGAAACGCGCTTTCGCTCGCTCAGTGACCTGTCGTCCGACTGGTATTGGGAACACGATGCAGAGGGGCGTTTCGTGCAGATGGCGGGCGATGTCGGCACCAAAGGCATCCCGATTTCGAGCGTGCTAGGCCGCACGCTTTGGGAGATTGGCGCTCTCAACATGACCGAGGTGGACTGGGAAATGCACCGGGCTGCGCTGCAGTCGCACCAGCCTTTCCGTGACCTGGAGCTGCAGCATCAGCGGCCTGACGGTAGCTTGCACTGGATCTCGGTCAGTGGCGTGCCCGTGTTTGACGAGCACGGGGCTCTGCGGGGCTACCGTGGCGTGGGGCGAGATGTGACGGAGCGCAAGCAGGCGGAGCTGCAGATCGAGCACCTGGCCTTTTATGACCCGCTGACCGGCCTGCCCAACCGCCGCTTGCTGGTGGACCGTCTTCAGCACGCCACTGCGGCGGCGCGACGGGCGGGCTCGCAGGGCGCCCTGCTGTTCATCGACTTGGATAACTTCAAGGACCTCAACGACACCTTGGGCCATGACGTGGGCGACCAACTGCTGCAGCAAGTCGCCCGAAGGCTGACCGGCTGTGTGCGCGAGTCCGACACGGTGGCAAGGTTTGGGGGCGACGAGTTTGTGGTGCTGCTCGAGGGCCTGAGCGCGGAGCCGGGGGTCGCCAGTTCAGAGGCCACCCTGGTCGCCTGCCAAATCTCCACCACGTTGGCAAAATCCTTTGAACTGGGCGACGGCGCTTACCACAGCACGCCCAGCATCGGGATCGCGCTGTTTGGGAGCAAGCCTTGCAGCGTTGATGAACTGCTCAAGCAAGCCGACCTTGCGATGTACCAGGCCAAGGCCGCAGGGCGCAACACGCAGCGTTTTTTCGACCCGGACATGCAAGCCGCAGTCAACGCCCGGGCCGTTCTCGAGGCGGAGCTGCGGCGCGGGCTGCACGAAAGAGAGCTGGTTCTGTACTACCAGCCGGTGGTGGATGGCAAGGGAAGGCTTTTGGGCGCGGAGGCACTGGTGCGCTGGAAGCACCCACGCAGGGGTCTGGTGTCGCCCAATGAATTCATCCCGCTGGCGGAGCAGACCGGCTTGATCCTGCAGCTTGGCCAATGGGTCATCGAGGCCGCTTGCGCACAGCTGGTGGCATGGTCGCGAAGCCCGCTAACGCGCCAGTTCGTGCTGTCGGTCAACGTGAGCGTGCGACAGTTTCGCCAGCCGAACTTTGCAGAGCAGGTACTGGGCGCACTGCAAGCCACCGGCGCCAACCCTGAACGGCTCAAACTTGAGCTGACCGAAAGTCTGATGCTGGCAGATGTCGAGGACATCATTGCGCGCATGGAGCGGCTGCGCGTCTTTGGCGTGACCTTTTCGCTCGACGACTTCGGCACGGGCTATTCGTCACTCAGTTACCTCAAGCGATTGCCCCTCGATCAGCTCAAGATCGACCAGGGGTTCATTCGTGACCTGCAGACCGACCCCAACGATGCCGCCATCGTGCGCACCATCCTTGCCCTGGCGGCAAGTCTGGATCTTGCGGTGGTTGCCGAGGGCGTGGAGACCACCGGTCAGCTTGAGTTCCTGCAGCGCCATGGCTGCACGGCGTATCAGGGCCACCTTTTTGGACGGCCCATGCCCGCTGAGTTGCTGGAACGCGCGATGCGTCCGGTGATCCGGTGATGGCCCGCACCTCAGCCGGGCGCATGACGAAACAGGTGGTGGTGGCAGGCGGCGGCATTGGCGGTCTGGCGGCTGCCCTGGGCGCGTCGCGCGCGGGCTGGGGTGTGCGTTTGCTCGAGCGTGCGGCGGCTTTCGGCGAGGTCGGCGCGGGGGTGCAGCTGGGCCCCAACGTGACGCGTTGCCTGCTCGCCTGGGGCCTGCAGCGCCCGTTGCACGACGCGGCGGCTTTTCCTGCGCGACTGCAGGTGCGCAGCGCCCTGAGCGGCGACGCGCTCGCCGCATTGCCGCTGGGCGCGGCGATGGAGGAGCGCTACGGCGCTCCTTATGCCTGCATCCACCGCGCGGACCTGCATGCCCTGCTTCTCGCAGCCGTCGGCAAGGATACCGACACGCAGTGTCACCTTGACCATCCCGTGGAGGGGTTTGCCGACGCGGATGGTGTGGTCACCGTGCGCACCAGCCATGGCCAAGCGATCGAAGCCGACGCGCTGGTGGGTGCCGACGGGTTGTGGAGCCGCACGCGCACGCAGCTGTTGGGTGCGGTGCCGCCCCGCGTGACAGGACACCTGGCGTACCGCGCACTCATTGCTCAAGGAGAATTGCCGCCGGCGCTTCGCACGGCCCAGGTCACCGCCTGGCTTGGGCCCCGCCTGCATG
The DNA here is from genome assembly GCF_046341535.1 of Acidovorax sp. Taxonomy (GTDB): domain Bacteria; phylum Pseudomonadota; class Gammaproteobacteria; order Burkholderiales; family Burkholderiaceae_C; genus Acidovorax. The sequence goes on from NZ_JBKDRI010000042.1 coordinate 4,079, forward strand.
CCATCCAGTACCCGGTTCGACGAGGAGAGTTGATGAACCTGGTCGTCATCGTGCAGGGGCCTGTGCCTGCTGACCTGGACCACTGGGATCACGCCGCCAGTGCCGCAGGATTGGAGCATGCGCTGCAAGGCACCTGCACGGCCTTGCAGGACCTGGTGCGCAGCGCAGCCCATCAGCCGGGGCCTGCGCCGGCTGTCGACTGCCCGTCGGTTGGAGCCCGCGTGCCTGCGGCTTGCGCGGCCGGCTGGCGCCTGTGGCCCGTGTGCGACCGCCCGCCCGTACAGAGCGCCGATGAAATGGCCCGTGGCCTGGTGGCCTTGCTGGGCGATGCGGCGCACCCCATGCGACCGTACCTGGCGCAAGGCGCTGGCATGGCCATCGAGGATGCGATGGAGCTTCAGCATGCGCTGGCCATGCACGACCTTGAAGTGCCTCTGCGCCTGCGGCGCTACGCGGTCAACCGTTGGCAGCGCAATGCGCGCGTGCAGGCCAGGTCCACACGCAACGGGCGTATCTTTCATGCCACCGGGGCAACGCGCTGGGGCCGGGACCTGCTGTTGCGGTCGCTGGGCGAGCGGTTGCTGGATGTGCCCTGGCTCTACCGCGGCGACGGGGCAGGGGCCGGCACGCAGTAGGCATTGACCGCCCGGCGAACTGCTGCCCGTACTCACCCGTTTTTCGCGGGGCCCACGCGCCGTTCGCGTTGGCTCAAAGGCAGCGAAGGCCACTGGATTTCCGCGCGCGCTGTACCTTGCGACCCATGCTGCAATCAAATTTCGGCCGGCGGGACGCTGAAAAACGGGCCACAGTCTGGCATGGCAGGTGCAAAGCGCCAAGAAGTCACCAGAACGGGTGGTGTTTGCTCTGTTCAAGCGCGAGCCGCAGTGCTACAAAGTGTGTACCCGAAACGTTTTGATTCCAAAGCGTGACACCGCCGCCGTGCGTCGGCCGGGGCGTGTGCCGTCACAGGAGGTTTCCATGGATGCCATCAGCAATTTCGCCGCACGCTATGCCCGTTCGCGCGAGGAGGAAATGTCGATCGACGAGTACCTCGCCGAGTGCAAACGCGACCCTTCGGCCTACGCCACCGCCGCCCAGCGCATGCTGGCCGCCATCGGCGAGCCGGAGATGTTGGACACGCGCAACGACCCGCGCCTGTCGCGCCTGTTCGCCAACAAAGTCATCAAGCGCTACCCCGCGTTTACCGAGTTCTACGGCATGGAAGATGCCATCGAGCAGGTGGTGAGCTTTTTCCGCCATGCGGCCCAGGGTCTGGAAGAGCGCAAACAGATTTTGTACTTGCTGGGCCCGGTGGGCGGAGGCAAGAGCTCCATTGCCGAGCGGCTCAAGGCCCTGATGCAGAAGGTTCCCTTCTATTCCCTCAAGGGTTCACCGGTCAATGAGTCGCCCCTGGGGTTGTTTGACCCTGCCGAGGATGGCCCCCTGCTGGAAGAGCAGTTCGGCATACCGCGTCACTACCTGCAGCGCGTGCTATCGCCGTGGGCCGTCAAGCGGCTGGAAGAGTACGGCGGCGATATCCGCCAGTTCCGCGTGGTCAAGCGTTATCCCAGCATCCTCAAGCAGGTGGGTATTGCCAAGACGGAGCCGGGCGACGAGAACAATCAGGACATCTCCAGCCTGGTGGGCAAGGTGGACATCCGCAAGCTCGAGAGCTTTGCGCAGGACGATACCGACGCCTACAGCTACAGCGGCGGGCTGTGCCTGGCCAACCAGGGGCTGCTGGAATTTGTGGAGATGTTCAAGGCGCCCATCAAGGTGCTGCACCCGTTGCTGACGGCCACGCAGGAGGGCAACTACAAGGGGACCGAGGGCTTTGGTGCCATTCCGTTTGACGGTGTGGTGCTGGCGCACAGCAATGAGAGCGAATGGAAAGCCTTTCGCAACAACAAGAACAACGAAGCCTTCCTGGACCGCATCTACATCGTCAAGGTGCCGTACTGCCTGCGCGTCAGCGAGGAAACGCGCATCTACGAAAAGCTCATCCGGGAGTCTTCGCTGGGCAACGCAGTGTGCGCGCCCGGCACGCTCAAGATGATGGCGCAGTTTGCCGTGCTGACGCGACTGAAGGAGCCCGAGAATTCGAGCATCTTCAGCAAATTGCAGGTGTACGACGGCGAGAGCCTCAAAGACACCGATCCGCGGGCCAAGAGCTACCAGGAATACCGTGACTACGCGGGCGTGGACGAGGGGATGTCGGGCGTCTCGACACGGTTTGCCTTCAAGATCTTGTCCAAGGTGTTCAACTTCGACAGCACCGAGGTGGCGGCCAACCCCGTGCATCTGATGTATGTCCTGGAGCAGCAGATCGAGCGCGAGCAGTTCCCTGCGGAGCTGGAGACAAAATACACCGGCTACATCAAGGAATTGCTATCGCCGCGCTACGCGGAGTTCATCGGCAAGGAGATCCAGACCGCCTACCTGGAAAGCTACAGCGAGTATGGCCAGAACATCTTCGACCGGTATGTGACCTATGCGGACTACTGGATCCAGGACAACGAATACCGCGACACCGACACCGGCGAGGTATTCGATCGCAGCGCCCTCAACGCCGAGCTGGAGAAGATTGAAAAGCCCGCGGGCATTGCCAACCCCAAGGACTTTCGCAATGAGATCGTCAACTTCGTTCTGCGCGCACGCGCCAACAATCAGGGCAGAAACCCCAGCTGGACCAGCTACGAGAAGCTGCGTCTGGTGATTGAAAAGAAGATGTTCTCCAACACGGAAGACCTGTTGCCCGTCATCAGCTTCAACGCCAAGGCCAGTGCGGAGGACGCCAAGAAGCACGAGGATTTCGTCACGCGCATGGTGGGCAAGGGCTACACACCCAAGCAGGTACGCCTTTTGTGCGAGTGGTACCTGCGCGTGCGAAAGAGCAGCTAGAGCGCGGTAGCCCGCATATTGCATCAGGTCGCTGCCCTATGTGCTGCAACACTACATGAATACTCACTTTCCTGGCTTCGAGTGCCAAATCCGATTTGGATCGAGCTCTGCACACCCGATTGCGCCGTGCTGCGGCGCGCTGGCTGCGATGTTCCTCCTCGCGGGCACGGGCCCGCAGCGTTGTATCGCCTTGCCAGCGCACCGCATCACAGCCCACTCGGGCGCGTCCCTGGTGAAATATCCGGGCTAGCGCCGCGGCACGGGAGCATGTAGATGGCACTGCAAATCATCGACCGCAGGCTCGCAGGCAGAAACAAATCGGTGGGCAACCGCGAGCGCTTCGTGCGGCGCTACAAGGACCAGATCGCCGATGCGGTGCGCCGCGCCGTCTCGCAGCGCGGTATTCGCGACATTGAGGGTGCCGAGAGCATCACCATCCCCAGGAAGGACATCAGCGAACCCGTGTTTCACCACGGCCAGGGCGGCGTGCGGGACACGGCCCACCCCGGCAACCAAGACCATGTGCGTGGTGACCGCATTCAGCGTCCCCAGGGGGGTCAAGGCAAGGGCTCCCAGGCCAGCGACAGCGGCGAGGGTGAAGACGATTTCACCTTCACCCTCACCAAGGAAGAGTTCATGCAGCTCTTTTTTGAGGACCTGGCGTTGCCCAACCTGCTGCGTACCCATATTGGCGACAACCCGCAGTGGAAGACGCGCCGCGCGGGCTACAGCCAGGACGGTACGCCCAACAACCTGGCCGTAGTGCGCACCATGCGAGGCGCGCTGGGGCGGCGCATGGCCCTCACCACCGCACCGCAGCGCGAGCTAAAGGCCCTGGAGGATGAGCTCGATGCGATGCAGGCGCGCGCTGACGCCAGCGTCGAGGCGCTGGAGGCTCTGCGGGGCAAGATCCTGAAGCTGCGCGAGCGCATTCGCAAGGTGCCTTACCTGGACCCCATCGACCTGCGCTTTCGGGCCCGATCCAAAGTGCCCGTGCCCAACAGCCAGGCGGTGATGTTTTGCGTGATGGATGTCTCCGGTTCGATGGATCAGGCGCGCAAAGACCTGGCCAAGCGGTTCTTCATCCTGCTATACCTGTTTCTGACACGGCACTACGAAAAGATCGACATCGTGTTCATCCGCCACCACACCCAGGCGGCCGAGGTCAGCGAGGAACAGTTCTTCCATTCCACCGAAAGCGGCGGCACGGTGGTCAGCAGCGCGCTCGTCTTGCTCGATGAGGTCATCCGCACGCGTTATGCAGGCGGTGACTGGAACATCTACGTCGCCCAGGCCAGCGATGGCGACAACTTCACCAACGACAGCGGCAATTGCCGCAAGCTTCTGATGGACCGCATCCTGCCGCTGGTGCGCTACTTTGCGTATGTCCAGGTGGCTGAGGAAGAGCAGAACCTGTGGGATGAATACAGCCAGCTGTTGCCGCTTTGCGCCCACTTCGCGATGCGCAAGGTGTCCGATCCCTCCGAGATCTACCCCGTGTTTCGAGAGCTGTTCAGGAAAGAAGGGGTACAGGCATGACGCACCACATGGCTCACTACCCGGTTCTTGAACGTCGATCCAGCGACAACCCGTGGAACGCTGCCGCTGTGGGCGAGCGCCGCCATCGCACCGTGCCTGAGCAGCCCCTGCCTGCCGGGGAACGGCCCGCGCAGCCCTTGCCAGACCCCAGCGACTGGACGTTTGAGCTGATCGAGCGCTACCACGCGGCCATTGCGGCAACCGCCGAACGCTTCGGCCTCGATACCTACCCCAACCAGTTGGAGATCATCACAGCAGAGCAGATGATGGACGCCTATGCCAGCGTGGGCATGCCGGTGAACTACCGCCACTGGAGCTACGGCAAGGAGTTTCTGGCCACCGAGCGGCGCTACCGCCGTGGGCACATGGGCCTGGCCTACGAGATCGTCATCAACGCCAACCCTTGCATCAGCTACCTCATGGAGGAAAACACCACCGCCATGCAGGCGCTGGTGATTGCCCACGCCGCCTATGGGCACAACAGCTTCTTCAAGGGCAACTACCTTTTTCGCATGTGGACCGATGCATCCAGCATCATCGACTACCTGGTGTACGCCAAGGACTACGTGGCCCAGTGCGAGGAGCGCTATGGCATGGCCGAGGTGGAGCGGCTTTTGGACTCGTGCCATGCACTTTCCAACCTGGGGGTGGACCGCTATCGCCGCCCCGCCCGCAAGACCCTGGCGCTGGAGCGCCTGGAGCGCGAGCAGCGCGAAGCCTATGCGCAGCAGCAGGTCAACGAGCTGTGGCGCACCTTGCCCGCGCGCCCAGGAAAGGGCGACCCCGCCCAGGGCCACGACCGCTTTCCGAAAGAGCCGCAGGAGAACATCCTGTACTTCATCGAAAAGCATGCGCCGCTGCTAGAGCCCTGGCAGCGCGAGGTTGTGCGCATCGTGCGCAAGATCGCGCAGTATTTCTACCCCCAGCGCCAAACCCAGGTCATGAACGAGGGCTGGGCCACCTTCTGGCACTACACCTTGCTCAACACCCTGTATGACGATGGCTACCTGAGCGACGGGGTGATGCTGGAGTGGCTGGGCTCGCACACCAACGTCATCTACCAGCCGCCCGTGGGGCACCGCGCTTACAGCGGCATCAACCCCTATGCGCTGGGCTTTGCCATGTACCGCGATATCCAGCGCATCTGCCAGTCTCCTACCGAGGAGGACCGGCGGTGGTTCCCCGACATCGCGGGCACGCCCTGGCTGCCCGCGCTGGACCATGCCATGCGCAACTTCAAGGACGAGAGCTTCATCGGCCAGTACCTCAGCCCGCACCTGATCCGCGAAATGCGGCTGTTCGCCATCCACGACGACTCCTCCCGGTCTGAGCTGGAAGTCAGCGCCATCCACGACGAAGACGGCTACCGGACCCTGCGCCAGACGCTGTCCCAGCAGTACGACCTGGGCACGCGCGAGCCCAACATCCAGGTCTGGAACGTGAACCTGCGTGGCGACCGGACCCTGACCCTGCGCCACACCTCTTACCAGGGGCGCCCGCTGGGGCCAGACACATCCGAGGTGCTCAAGCACGTGGCGCGGCTGTGGGGCTTCGGGGTTCAGATCGAGGCGGTGGATGCCTCGGGCGACAACCCGGTGGTGCTGCACTCGGTGCCGTCGCCCGCCGCCTGAGCGCCCAGCCCGCCTGCGCCGCGAACGAACCCGCCAGATCGATCATCAGGCCGCGACAGGGCTCCGACGTCCTGAGAGTGAATTACTTAAAAATTCATAGCAAACAATCGAGCATCATCAAGCGGCGGTGGTCATTTTGATGCTGAATTTTTCCGCAGTGGCCTGCCCGCCGCGCATCACAGGTCGGTGCGCAGCTTCCAGATCTCCGGGAACAGCACCACGTCGAGCATTTTGCGCAGGTAGCTCACGCCGCCCGTGCCGCCCGTGCCGCGCTTGAAGCCGATCACGCGCTCCACCGTGGTCACATGCCGGAACCGCCACAGTCGAAACGCGTCTTCCAGATCGGTCAGTTCCTCGCCCAGTTGGTACAGGTCCCAGTGTTCCCTGGGGTTGCGGTACACCGTCAGCCAGGCTTGCTCCACGCCTGGGTCTTCCTGGTAGGGCAGGGTCCAGTCACGTTCCAGGTGGCTGGCGGGCACAGGGATGCCGCGGCGCGCCAGCAGGCGCAGGGCTTCGTCATACAGCGATGGGGCTGCGTAGGCCGCCTGCACCAGCGCCAGCAGGTCAGCCCGGTGCTCGTGGGGCTTGAGCATGGCGCGGTTTTTGTTGCCCATCGCAAACTCGATGCAGCGGTACTGGTAGCTCTGAAAGCCGCTGGATTGCCCCAGGTACGGGCGCATGGCGCTGTACTCGGGCGGCGTCATGGTGGCCAGCACGTCCCAGGCGTGCACCAGCTGCTCCATGATCTTGCTCACACGCGCCAGCATCTTGAACGCGGGCGGCAACTCGTCGCGCGCCATGTGACCGATGGCGGCGCGCAGCTCGTGCAGCATCAGCTTCATCCATAGCTCGCTGGTCTGGTGCTGCACGATGAACAGCATCTCATCGTGCGCGGGTGACAGCGTCTTTTGCGCGCTGAGGATGGCGTCAAGCTGCAGGTAGTCGCCGTAGCTCATGCAGCCGCTCAAGTCGAGCTGGGCGCGCTCATCGTGCACGATGGATTCGGGCAAAGCCGTGCCCGGAGTCGCGTGGGAGGAATCGGTTGTTTGGGAAAAGGGGCACATGGGTTTGTCTCCTGCGTTCGCGCCGTTTCACACGGAGCGCTCGATCCATCAGAAACGTTCGGGCTGAGCCTGTCGAAGCCTTGCGCGGCACTTCGACAAGCTCAGTGTGAACGGGTTGAGGTGTTTTTTGATGCCGACAGGCCTCAGGTCACTGTGAGCGTCTGGTTGAACTCGGGCTTCTGCCACTCGCCGCTTTCGAGCACCTGGCGCAGGTGCTCCACCGCGTTCCACACATCTTCAAAGCCGATGTACAGCGGCGTGAAGCCAAAGCGCAGGATGTCTTTGTGCCGGCCGCCGTCGCCTTTGCGGAAGTCGCCAATCACGCCGCGGGCGATGAGCGCCTGCACGATGGCATAGGCGCCGCTGCCCTGGCCGTTCACGCCCGCGCCTTCGTCGCGCGTCAGGCACACCTGCGAGCCGCGCCGGGCATGGTCACGCGGCGTGGCCAGGCCCAGGCCGTGGCCCGCGCAGCGCTCTTGCACCAGTTGGATGAACAGGTCGGTCAGCGCCAGCGACTTGGCGCGCAGCGCGGCCATGCCGCCCAGCGACTGCGCGGCGGTGAACACATCCAGCCCGCACTGCAGGGCCGACAGGCTGATGATGGGCTGCGTGCCGCACAGGTAACGCGTAATGCCGGGTGCGGGCTGGTAGTCGGGCGTGAAGGCAAAGGGTGCGGCATGGCCCCACCAGCCCGACAGGGGCTGCCAGAAACGGCTGGCGTGGCGCGGGTGCACCCACACAAAGGCCGGTGCGCCGGGGCCGCCGTTGAGGTATTTGTAGCCGCAGCCCACGGCGAAATCGGCCGATGGCGATGCGGTCCAGGCTTCGTCATCTGCGCCCGCGCCCTTCAACTCAACCGGCACCGCCCCCGCGCTGTGCGCCAGGTCCCACACGCACAAAATGCCCTGGGCGTGCGCGGCGGCGGTGATGGCGGCCATGTCGTGCATGGCGCCCGTGCGGTAGTTCACGTGCGTGAGCATCAGCACGGCCACATCGTGGGTGAGTGCTGCTGCAAGGTCTTCAGGCTCCACCAGCAGCAGTTCCAGGCCGCGCTCCTTGCACAGGCCTTCGGCCATGTAGAGGTCGGTGGGGAAGTTGCTGCGCTCGCTCACGATGCGCTTGCGGGCGGGGCTGTCGTCACGGGCGATGTTCAGCGCCGCGCTCAGCACCTTGTAGAGGTTGATGGAGGTGCTGTCGGTGAACACCACCTCATCCTGGCCCGCGCCGATCAGCGGGGCCAACTGGTTGCCCAGGCGCTGGGGCAGGTCAAACCAGCCTGCCGTATTCCACGATCGGATCAGATCCGTGCCCCATTCGCGGGTGACCACATCGGCCACACGCGCGGCCGCGGCTTGGGGCAGCACACCCAGCGAGTTGCCGTCCAGGTAGATCACGCCTGCGGGCAGGCTGAAGTGAGCGCGCAGTGGTGCGAGGGGGTCTTGCGCGTCGAGCGCGCGGCAGTCTTGCCGGGAGGCGGTCATGGTGATTTAGGTAGATTGCTACAAAAGTAATAGCTAAAAGTTGTTTATTGACGTGCGTAAGCGGGCAAAAAATCACTGAACTCAATGCATCAAAGGGCTCGGAGCACGGCGCGCACGGGGGAGGCATCGGCCGTGGTCAGCTTGAGCGGCAGGGCGATCAGCTCGTAGTCGCCCTCGGGCACGGCGTCGAGCACCAGGTTTTCCAGCACACGCAGGCCACGGCGGCGGATCACCTGGTGGCTGGAAAGCAGCTTGCTGTCCGCGGGGTCGATGCTGGCGGTATCAATGCCCACCAGCAGCACGCCCAGGTCGGCCAGGCGCTCGACGGTGTCGGGCGCGTAGGCGCTGAGCTGGCCATCCCAGTCGGCCGGGGCCTGGGCATAGGTACGCACCAGCACCCGCGGGGGCAGTAGGCGGTCCACCGCGTGAGCGATGTGCTCCCAGGTAATCAGTGGGCCGCAGCCGATGGCGTGGATCACGCGGCAGGGCCCCAGAAACGCGTCTAGCGACACGTCGCCAATGCTGGTGCCCTGCGGGTCGTAGTGCAGCGGCGCATCGGCGTGCGCGCCCACATGGGGCGACAGCGTGATGGCGCTCACATTGACCGGGCAGCCCGGGCCGATGGTGGCGCACCACTGCTGGCGGTACGCCGTATCGCCCGGAAACACGGGGCTGCCCGCGTGCACGGGCGGTGAAATGTCCCAGAGCTGGCGGGCGGTAGGGGCTGGGCTGGCTGGCATGCCGCAAAGTTTGCAGCCCGGCAAAAACCGTGGTGTCGGTTATTTCCAACAGCCCCCGAAAATTGTGAAGGCCGCAACCAGACCGCTGCGGCGAGGCCCCGATTCAGAGAACAAAGCCCTCTTGCAGTGGAGTCAGACCATGGCGCAGGCGCGCCTTGTTGCACGCATAGTCACCCGCCTCGAACTCGCGGCAGGGTGACGGGCGCGAGGCATAGATGCCGCAAGCCACCTGTTCGCCCACCGTGCCCGTCAGCGCCACACAGCGAATGGGCACCCGGTCGGTGCCACGCATGCGGCACTTGCTGCCGTTGACCTCCACCGCCAGATCGTCGGGCACCGTGCCGCCCATCGCCTGCAACTCGTACACCGCAAAGTCCACACGAAAGTTCACGCAGCAGGCGCCGCAGGTGAGGCAGGGGTGGGTGGTGTCGGACATCGGGCGCAAACAAAAAAGAACGGAGGCAGGATGCGATGCCCCCGGGCACCGCGCTTCGCGCTGGATGCTAACGAAAAAACCGAGCGCTTTGCGGCGCTTCAGCGTGTGTTGCGACGGCGCGCAGACGAGTCTGTGACAGGATGCGCAGCCCTGCCAGGTGGGCTGAATCAGCAATACAGCAGCCCTTGGTCCAGGGCCTGTAGCGCCATGCCCAGGTTGATCCGCGCCTGCGCTTCATACCGTTGGTAAAACAGGTCCGTACCGTAAATGCGTGGCCGGTCAAGAAACCCCTGCAGCACCGCGCTGCGCCCCGCTACATAACGTGGCCAGCGCACAAAAAGATATTCGCGCCGTACGTTGCGCTCGAAGTCGCGGTACACCGCGTCGCTCTGGCCCAGGATGGCCAGGTCGATATCCACCACCCACTGTGCATCGCCCGTCAGCGGGCCTGGGGTGTGGCGGGTGTCCAGGATGTGCTGGTGCACGGTCTGGGCCAGGGTGTCCGGCAGGCCCTGGCTCAGGATGAAGCGGCTGGCCCAGGCGGCGCTGCGCTCTTCGTTGTGCTGGCTCCATGGCCAGTAGATGGCGTCGTGGTACCACAGGGCCAGAGCAACCGCATGCGGGTTGTCCAGGGCGCCGGGCTGCTGATCCTGAACGGCTTGCCCATGCCGCAGGCAGGCCCACAGGTGGGTGGTGTCGTGATAGGCGCGTGGCCAGCGCGCCCAGCTGCGCAGCAGGCGCTGGCCTTCAGCACGCCAGGCGGGCGTGTCGCACCCCAGCGCTTGGCCCAGGGCTTGCCAGTGCGCCAGCAATTCGGCGCTGAGGGCGGGCGGGCGGCGCCAGGGCATAGGAAAGGTCAGAGGGATGTCCGTTCGATCTGGCAAGCCGTTCGGGCTGAGCTTGTCGAAGCCTCGCGCGGCGCTTCGACAAGCTCAGCGTGAACGGATCGGTATTGCCAGATGCATATGGATATTAGGCGACGCGGCCGAGCAAAAGTTACTCCATGAGTGCCTTTTGCACGTGCATGGCGTTTTGGCTGCGGCCCGCGGCCTGCGGCCGCTTCACGTCCGCTTCACATCTGCTTCACGTCCGCTGCGCGGACATGAGCCTGCGCCGAAACAGGCTGCTGGCGCTGGCGCGCCACCGCGCTGCATGTCATGCAACGCGGCCGCGCAGAAGGTACTCCATGAGTGCCTTCTGCACGTGCATCCTGTTTTCTGCTTCATCCCAGACCACGGACTGTGGCCCGTCGATCACGTCAGCGTCCACTTCTTCACCTCGGTGCGCGGGCAGGCAGTGCATGAAGAGGGCGTCGGGCTTGGCAGCAGCCATCATCTCGGTGTCCACACACCAGTCGGCAAAGGCGATGCGGCGGGCTTCGTTTTCGGCCTCGTAGCCCATGCTGGTCCACACGTCGGTGGTGACCAGGTCGGCGCCCTGGCAGGCATCCAGCGGGTTGCTAAAAAATTGATAGCAATCAGGGCTTATGCCACCCGCGCCGGCGGCCAGTTTTTCATCAATTTCGTAGCCACGGGGCGTGCTCACATGCACCTTGAAGCCCAGCAGCGCAGCCGCCTGCAGCCAGGTGTTGGCCATGTTGTTGCCGTCGCCCACCCAGGCTACCGTCTTGCCGTGGATGGAGCCGCGGTGTTCGATGTAGGTGAAGATGTCGGCCAGGATCTGGCAGGGGTGGTATTCGTTGGTCAGGCCGTTGATGACGGGCACGCGCGAGTTGGCGGCAAAGCGTTCGATCTTGCTTTGCTCAAACGTGCGGATCATCACCAGATCCACCATGCGGCTGATGACCTTGGCGCTGTCTTCAATCGGCTCGGCGCGCCCCAACTGGCTGTCGCCGGTGGTCAGGTGCACCACGCTGCCGCCCAACTGGTACATGCCGGCCTCAAAGCTCACGCGCGTGCGGGTGCTGGCCTTCTCGAAGATCATGGCCAGCGTGCGGTCCACCAGAGGGTGGTGCTTTTCGTAGGCCTTGAACTTCTTTTTGATGAGCGCGGCGCGCTCGAACAGGTAGGCGTATTCGTCGGCGGTGAGGTCGGTGAACTGCAGGTAGTGTTTCAGCGTCGTCGTCATGGCGGTGTTGCTCTTGTTCATTCGGCCAGGATGGCTTGGACCAGCGGCACCAGCTTGGCGACGATTTCATCGGCCTCGGCAGTGGTCAGGATCAGCGGTGGCACCAGGCGGATCACACTCTCGGCCGTGACCGACAGCAGCAGGCCCGCTTCGGCAGCGCGTCCAATCAGTGCGCCGCAGGGCTTGTTCAGCTCGATGCCTAGCATCAGGCCCTGGCCGCGCACTTCCTTCAGGCCGGGCAGGCTGCCCAGTTCGCGCTGCAAGGCGGCCTTGAGGTGCGCGCCCACCGTGGCGGCGTGGGCCAGCAGGCCGTCTTCTTCCATGATGCGGATGGTTTCAACCCCCGCGCGCATGGCCAGCGGGTTGCCGCCAAAGGTGGTGCCGTGGTTGCCGGGTTGCAGCACATTGGCGGCCTTGGGGCCTGCCACCACCGCGCCAATCGGCACGCCCGATCCCAGGCCCTTGGCCAGGGGCATCACGTCGGGCACGATGCCGGCCCACTGGTGGGCAAACCATTTGCCGGTGCGGCCCATGCCGCACTGCACCTCGTCGATCATCATCAACCAGTCGCGCTCGTCGCACAGCTTGCGAAGCTGCTGCAGGTACTCGGCCCGCATGGGGTTGATGCCGCCTTCACCCTGGATGGTCTCGAAGAACACGGCCACCACGTTGGGGTTGCCTTCGGTGGCCTTCTTGATGGCCTCGATGTCGTTCACCGGCACGCGCACAAAGCCCTCGACCAGCGGGCCGAAGCCGCTGTGGATCTTGGGGTTGCCGGTGGCCGACATGGTGGCGATGGAGCGGCCGTGAAAGGCCTTTTCGTACACCACGATCTCCGGCCGGGCAATGCCTTTGTCCACGCCGTACTTGCGCGCGATTTTCAGGGCCGCCTCGTTGGCCTCCAGGCCCGAATTGCAGAAGAACACGTTGGTCATGCCCGACAGTTCCACCAGCTTGGAGGCGAGCGTTTCCTGCAGCGGCACGTGGTAATAGTTGGACGTGTGGATGAGCTTGGTGAGCTGATCCTGCAGCGCGGGCACCAGCTTGGCGTGGTTGTGGCCCAGCGTGTTCACGGCAATGCCGCCCAGGCCGTCGAGGTATTCCTTGCCGTTCACGTCCCACACGCGGCTGCCCTGCCCACGGGCCAGCGCGATGGGCACGCGGCCATAGGTGTTCATCACGTGGGGCGAAGCTGCCGGTGTGGAAGCGGTCATTGCACAAATCTCCAGACGGTACGGTGGTGGGGCGGCTTGTGGCCGTCTGCCCCAGAAAGCGAAGCACGATTCTAGGTGGAGCGTGCGGGGCATCTGTTGATGTTTCCGCATCACTGCAATGCGGGCCTCGCAGCCCGGTCGCGGCGCGCGGTGGAGGGGGGGCGCCAGCTCTTATATAAGAGTTAGAATCCCGGTTGCAGTGCAGCATGCAGCGATCCTGTGCCTGCGCCACCCCCACCACTCCAATCCCCGATGGTTTCCCCCTCCGCCAAAGAAGTCTTCATCCAGGGCATCACCCAGGATGGGAAAACCTTTCGTCCCAGCGATTGGGCTGAACGGCTGGCCGGGGTGATGAGCAGCTTTCGCCCGGGCGGGGCCCGGCCAGGCAGCCACCTGAGTTATTCGCCCTGGTGCATTCCGACCGTGATCAGTGGCGTGAAGTGCGTGGTGGTGCACAGTGATCTGCGCGACCACGAGCCCATGGCCTGGGATTTCGTCATCAACTTTGCGCGCGACAACAACCTGCAGGTGGCACAAGCCTGCCTGCTGCCGGACCCTCCCCAGCTACCCACACGCTGAGCGACCGCGTCGTCTCCCGCACGACCCGTGTGCGGGTCTCCTGTTGCACCAGGAGCCTGTCGGACTTGGAGCGTCGAAAGCGAAAATCGGCGAGAGCGAGGACAGTTTTTGCCGAATTTGCAGCCCCATAGCCGAGCTCTGGGGCAAAAAGGCGGGTAAAAATGGACCGCTGCGGTCGATTTGCAGCCGACGATTTCCAAGTCCGACAGGCTCCTAGAGCGCCCCCAAAAAACAACCCACGCCCCAAGGAGACACCCGGTGCCAGACATTCACATCCATCGCGAACACCACCTGGGCTTCAAGGAAGCCCGCAAGGTCGCTTTTGCCTGGGCTGAACAGGCAGAAGCGAAGTTCGATATGGAATGCACCTACGAAGAAGGCAAAACCGAAGACCTGCTCACCTTCAGCCGCACGGGCGTCAAGGGGACGCTGCTGGTCGATGGCCACCAGTTCGAGATGCGAGCGCAACTGGGCTTTTTGTTCGGCGCTTTCAAGGACCGCATCGAGGCCGAGATTGGCGAGCAGCTCGATGCCTTGCTCAACGCGCCCCACCCGGGTGCGAAGGCGCACGCGGCAGACAAGAAGAAGTCGCCGGAGGCCGCTGCCAAGCCCGCTGCCAAGCCCGCTGCCAAGCACGCCGCGAAGGCCGCCACGGCCAAGCCCGCCGCCAAAGCCAAAAAGCCCTGAGCGCCCCTGCACTGAGGCGCTGCTTGTATAGCAGCCGCGCTGTTGGGTCAGCGCTCCTGCCCCGCGCCGCCATGGAACGCTTGGCCAGTCATGCCGGCTGCGCCTGCGCGGCGTCGTCGCACGCGGTTGCCGGGGCGCGCTGCAGCGTGGGGCGCAGCAGGGCAAACAAGTCCCGCGGATCGTCGAGGTCCGGCACCAGTTCGATGTGCGTGCCCATGCCCAGCTGACGGGCCGCGCCGTACATGAAGCGCAGGGCTGAGAAGTCCTCCAGCGCAAAGCCCACCGAATCGAACAGGGTGATCTCGTCACGCGTGCGGCGTCCCGCCGCGCGGCCAGCCAGCACCTCCCACAGCTCGGTCACGGGGAAATCGGCAGGCATTTGCTGGATTTCGCCCTCTACGCGGGTCTGCGGGGTGTACTCGACAAACACAGGCCCCAGCGTGAGCACGGCGGCCTCCAGCTCGGTCTTGCCCGGGCAGTCGCCGCCCACGGCATTGATGTGCGTGCCCGGCGCGACCATGTCGGCCCCCAGCACGGTCGCCCGGCGCTTGTCGGCCGTGATGGTGGTGATGATGTCCGCGCCCCTGGCGGCCTCGGCTGCGCTGATGCACGCCACGATGGCCAGGCCCGAGCCCTCCAGGTTGGCCGTGAGCTTGGCCGTGGCGCGCGCGTCGGTGTCGAACAGGCGCAGCTCGCGGATGCCGACCAGGTGCTGGAACGCCAGGGCCTGAAACTCGCTTTGCGCCCCGTTGCCGATCAGCGCCATCACCCTACTGTCCGGCCGCGCCAGCGCACGGGCCGCCAGGGCGGACATGGCCGCCGTGCGCAAGGCCGTGGTCAGCGTGAGCTCGCTCAGGAAGCGGGGGGTGCCGGTGGCCACATCGGCCAGCACCCCAAACGCCATCACGGTGGACAGGCCCAGGCGCGTGTTGCCCGGGTGGCCGTTCACGTACTTGAAGGTGTAGGTTGCATCGTCGGCAATCGGCATCAGTTCGATGGCCCCGCCGGGCGAGTAGCTGGCCACCCGGGCGGACTTGTCGAAGTCGCCCCAGCGCAGAAAGTCGGCCGCAATGCAGTCGGCAATGCCTTGCAGGCAGGCTGGCAGCCCCTTGGCGCCAATGAGCCGGGCGGCCTCGGGCGCGCTCAGGTACAGGGTGACGGGCTTGCGGTGGGTGGGGGCGCGGCGGGCGGTCATGGCGTGGTCTCCTGGACGCGATGGCTGGTCTGTTGGGGGCAGTGTCTGCCCGGTGCGCGCCAACTGGAAGCGGCAGAAATGTGCCGTTTCGGGGCAAGTTTTGCCAAAATGACAGACCTTCATTTCAAAATTGCCAAGCCATGCCGTCAGCCCGTGCATGGCGGCCACAGCCCCATGGACGAAATCGACCAATCCCTCATCCGCCTGCTGCGGCAGGATGCGCGCATGAACATTGCCGATCTCGCGCACAAGCTGGGCGTATCGCGCGGCACCGTGACCAACCGCATCCGCAAGCTGGAAGACAGCCAGGTGATCGTGGGCTACACCGTGAAGCTGCGGCCCGAGGCCGAGCCGGACCGCATCCGTGCGTGGATGGGGATCATGGTCGAGGGCAACCACGGCCGCACGGTGGTGGCCAGCCTGCTGGGCGAGCCGGGCGTGGCGTCGCTGCACGACACCAACGGCCGGTGGGACCTGCTGGCCGAGCTGGAGGCGCGGTCCATGGCCGAGCTGTCGCAGGTGCTCGAACGCATCCGGCTGGTGTCCGGCATCCGCAGCACCGAGACCAACATCCATCTGTCCACCTACCGCTGATCCGCCCCATGCGCGAGCTTGCCGGCACCCCCACCCCGACCACCCACCATGTCCTCATCAGCGAGGTGGGTCCGCGCGACGGGCTGCAGTCCGTCCAAGCCACCATGCCCACCGCCGACAAGCTGCGCTGGATTGACGCGCTGGCGGCCGCCGGCCTGCGCGAGATCGAAGTGGGCTCGTTTGTGCCCGCCCGGCTGCTGCCACAGATGGCCGATGCGGCCGACGTGGTGCGCCATGCGCTGACGCATCCAGGCATCACCGTGATGGCGCTGGCCCCCAACCTGCGCGGGGCCGAGGCCGCCATCGCCGCCGGGGCGCACAAAGTCACCCTGCCGGTATCGGTCAGCCCCGCGCATTCGCTGGCCAACGTGCGCAAGACGCCCGAGGCCATGCTTGACGAAGTGCGTGCCGTGGTGGCCCTGCGCGATGCGCGGGCCCCGGCAGTACAGGTGGAGGTGGGCCTGTCCACCGCATTTGGCTGCACGCTGCAAGGCCCCGTGCCGGAGGACGACGTGATCCGCATGGCCGTGGCCTGCGCGCAGGCCGGGGTGAACGAGGTGGGCCTGTCGGACACCACGGGCATGGCCAACCCGGCGCAGGTGCGCCGTCTGTTCACCCGGCTGCGGGCCGAGCTGGCAGCCCAGGCGGGCGCGGCCCACATGCACAACACGCGCGGCCTGGGCCTGGCCAACTGTCTGGCGGCATACGAGGCCGGGGTGCGCACATTCGATGCGTCCCTGGGCGGGCTGGGCGGCTGTCCCTACGCACCGGGTGCATCGGGCAACGTGGTCACCGAAGACCTGGTCTTCATGTTCGAGGCCATGGGCATCCCCACCGGGGTGGACCTGAACCTGCTCATGGCCGCGCGGCTGCCGCTCCAGGCCGGGCTGCCCGGCGAGCCGCTGTATGGCATGACGCCCGCGGCAGGGTTGCCCCAGGGCTGGGTGCTGTCAGCGCCAGGCGCAGCCCACCACGCGGGCTGACCCGCCACAGGCGTCCGGGGTCGCCCAGGGGATGCGCTGCGCGATTCCTTTGCCTGATCATTGAGTCGGCACCTTTGAACTTGAACCAGCCGTTCGGGCTGAGCCTGTCGAAGCCTTGCGCAGAGCTTCGAACCGCATCAACGCATTCAAGTTGGTTGATGCCGACTCAATAGTCTGGCACCGATGCCGCCAAGGCCCTTGCCCCCGCCCACCGCTGGAAGTCCGCTGGATAGGCGATTCGGTAGCGCTCGCGGTGAAACGCTGCCTCGCCGTCCTGACCCAGAAGCTCCGCGCTGCCGATCAACGCTTCAATCACCCGGGGCTCCGGCGAAAAATGCAGCAGTGACAAGGCCACGGCATACCTGCGTGGCGCGGTTTCCTGCGTCAGCGTGGTGGTCGAAAGCCAGGCAAAGTCGGCCTGATCCGAGAAAAACACCGCATCGGAGACCTTGGCCGCCGTGTCCTGCTGGTAGGCGGCGGGCCGAAGATGCGCGGGCCGGTACAGCAGGCTGACGCGGTAGTAGTCCCAGACCGCAGCCAGGGCCACCGCCGCTGCGCATACCAATCCAGCGACACCGGCTGCCTGCGCGGCGCGTGTGGCCGCCCAGGCGGGCAGAGGCCATTGCCAGAGCAGCGCCACGGCCAGCAGCGTGATGACCTGGAAGGGGCCGTACCACAGCGGAAACTCCAGCAGGCTGTGAAAGCCCACGATCGCCAACACACCCCAGGCCAGCTGACGCGCCGGGTCGGTTTCGCGCCACGGTTTGGCGCGCATGACCCACACCAGCGCGACCAGGCACAGCAGGCCCGCCGCTGGCAGGCCCAGCTCCACAGCCAGATGCAACGGCAGGTTGTGGGCGTTATCGAGGAGCACGCAGAACCGCGCACCAGGAAACTGGGTGATGTAGTGCGCGTAGTCCAGCTCACCCCAACCCCAGCCCAACCATGGTTTTTGAGCGATGAGGTGAATCACATTGGCCCAGAGCACCCGGCGGCTGGTGCAGCCAGACGCCTCGCCGTGCAGGCGCGTGACCAGGCTCTCGGCGGTCGCCCCGGTCCATTCCTGCAACAGGCCAGGCAACCACCACGCTGCCAGAACATACAGCCCCACCCCCGCCACCGACAGCCCCAGGTCCGCAGCCCCGCCCCGGGCGCGCCACAGCATCACCAGCCCCACGATCAACAACCATTGCACCGCCCCTGTGCGCGACGTGGTTGCAGCGCTGGCCACGGCCAAAAACGCCAGCCCCCCGATGATCAGACCGCCCACCAGCCACGAGCGCCACACACGCAGCCCTGCGGCGGGCGATGGCGGAGCCGACGCGGCGCTCGCGCCCGCATCGCTGCGCGCCCGGGTCTGCATCACCATCCACAACAAGGCCCAGACTCCGAGACTCAGCAGGGACGCCTGCTGGTTGCGCTGGCGCAGATTCCCCATCGCCTGGCCAGGCACAGAGGCCTGTACCCACGGCGACCACCCGAGATCACCCGCCACGTACTGCGCCAACCCGATCAGCCCCCCCACCAGCGCCGCCAGCAGCATGGCCGCTGCCACCTGGCGGGCCATCACCCAGCGGCCCTGCACCCCGCCGAGCGCGCGGGTGCACCGCACGAAACAGAGCATGGCGACCACACCACAGGCCCACGCAAAGGTCAAAGGCCAAAAATTGGCGATGGGAGGCGCGGTGTAGCCAAACACGAAGGGCAGCGACACCGCCATCACAAACAGCGGCGCAGCAACAGCGTCAAGGAGCATGGGGCGTGTGGATCGATACGGGGCGCAGCGGTCAGGCAACGCCGCCGCCGATGGATCGATCATAGGTGCTGCGTCACGCGCACGGCTCGGGGCGCGCTCGGCAGCGCGAGCCCATGGTGCTGCTTCCATCAGGACGGGCGTCGGCGCGCCCCATGGGACAATCCCCGGTATGCACGCATTGTTTGAAGAAGCCGGCAAGTTCATGGCCGGTCGCATCCTGTCCGAAGCCGATACATCGGCCCAGATCGAGCTCGATTCGGGCAAACGGGTCAAGGCCAAGGCGGCCAACATCCTCCTTCGGTTTGAAAAACCAGCCCCGGCCGAATTCATCGCCCAGGCACAGAGCGTGGCCGAATCCATCGAGCTGGACCTGGCCTGGGAGTTCGCCCCTGAAGACGAGTTCGGCTTTGCCGACCTGGCGCGCGACTACTTTTCTGACAACGCCACGCTGGCGCAGCAGGCCGGAGCGCTTTTGCGCCTGCACGACGCGCCCCACTATTTCCGCCGCGCCGGCAAGGGCCGGTTCAAAAAGGCATCCGCCGAGATCCTGCAGCAGGCGCTGGCCGCCATCGAAAAGAAAAAAGCCATCCTCGCGCAGATCGACGACTGGGCTGCCGCCCTGGGCCGGGGCGAATGCCCGCAGCCCATCCGTGAGCAGCTCTACAAAATTTTGTTCAAGCCGGACAAGAACGCGCCCGAGTACAAGGCCGTGGTCGAAGCCAGCCGGGCCACGCACACCGCGCCGCTCGAGCTGCTCCAGAAAGCCGGAGCCATCGACTCGGCCTACCAGTTCCACTGGAAGCGGTTTTTGTTCGAGAACTTCCCCAAGGGCACCGGCTTTCCGGCGCTCACGGCCCCCGCCATTGCGCTCGAGCTGCCGCTGTCGCCCGCCCAGGCCTACTCCATCGACGATTCGCAGACCACCGAAATCGACGATGCACTGTCGGTCCAAGGCCTGGGCACCGGCACCGTGGTGCTGGGCATCCACATTGCCGCGCCGGGCCTGGCGATTGAGCCCGGCAGCGCCATCGACCAGATCGGCCGCGCCCGCCTGTCCACCGTGTACATGCCGGGCTACAAGATCACCATGCTGCCCGACGACGTGGTGCAGACCTACACGCTGGATGAGGGCCGTGCCAACCCTGCCGTGTCGCTGTACGTGACCATGGACGAGGCCACGCTGGAATTCAAAAGTTCAGAGACAAAAATCGAGCGCGTGCATGTGGCCGCCAACCTGCGCCACGACCAGCTCGACAGCCTGGTGACCGAAGCTTGGCTCACCAACCCCGCGTTTGAGCACCAAAACACCCACCCGCGCTTGTCGGAGCTGCGCCCGCAGCTATCATTTTTGTACCGTCTGGCCCAGGCACTCAAGGCCCGGCGCGAACTGGTGCGCGGCAAGCCCGAGAACTTCAACCGGCCGGACTACAACTTCCGCCTGGTGGGCAACGACGGTGCCGAGCCCACAGGCCACGAGCAGGTGCAGATCAGCGTGCGCCAGCGCGGCGCGCCGCTGGATTTGATCGTGGCCGAGGCCATGATCGTGGCCAACAGCACCTGGGGCAGCTGGATGGCCGAGCTGGGCGTGCCCGGCATCTACCGCAGCCAGGCCAGCATGGCACCCGGCGTGAAAGTACGCATGGGCACCAAGGCGCTGCCGCATGCGGGCATCGGTGTCAAAGCGTATTCGTGGGCCACATCGCCCCTGCGCCGCTACACCGACCTGGTCAACCAGTGGCAAATCATTGCCTGCGCGCGCCATGGTGCCACCGCCGCGCTGGCCGCGCCCTTCAAGCCCAAGGATGCCGACCTTTTTTCCATCATCAGCAGCTTCGATGCGGCCTACAGCGCCTACAACGGCTACCAGGCAGGCATGGAGCGCTTCTGGACGCTGAAATACGTGGAACAAAACGGCATCACCGAGCTGAACGCCACCGTCTTCAAGGAAGGCCCGGGCGGCAGCTTTCTGGTGCGGGCGGATGACATTCCGCTGGTCTTTCCGGTGCTGGGTGCGTCCAACCTGCCGCGCGGCGCACGCCTGAAGGTGCGGCTGGGCGCGGTGGACGAGATCACCCTGGACATCCACGGCACCGTGATCGAGCGGCTGGACGACCCGGCCGACCCCAGCGACGACGGCCCCGTGATGGACGACGCCGAGGACGACGATGCCGTGGCCGGACCGATCGCCATTGCGGTGGACATGGCCGACGCCGAATCCGCTGCAGCCCCCGCCGCTGGCGGCTGATGCCGCACCGCGAGGATAATCCGGCAGCCTGAAGCCACCGCCCATCCCCGCACGCCACCTTCGATGAAACTGCCCGCCTTTTTCCACACGCTCAGCACCCTGCAAGTGGCGCTAATGGTGTCGGCCGCGCTGCATGCCGCATTGATCTCGGTGCGCTTCATTGACCCCGAAGGCTTCAACCGCGTGTTCCAGGACACGCCGCTTGAGGTCATCCTGGTCAACGCAAAGTCCAACGAACGCCCAGAAAAGGCCCAGGCCATTGCGCAGTCCAACCTGGCGGGCGGCGGCGATGCAGCCCAGGGCCGCGCCACCAGCCCGCTGCCGTACTCGGCGCTCACCAACATCGGCGACGACTTCGAAGAGCAGCAGCGCAAGCTCGACGCCGTAAAAGAGCAACAGACCCAGTTGCTCGCCCAGTTGCGCCAGCAGCTGGCCACCCTGCCCGAGCCCGACCCGCGCAAGGCGAGCCAGAACACAGCGCAGATGTCCGAGCAGGAAAGGCGCCGCCAGCTCGTCAAACTGCTGGCCGAGATTGAAAAGCGCATCAACGAAGAAAACTCCCGCCCCAAAAAGCGCTACATCAGCCCCGCCACGCGCGAAGAGTCCTACGCCGTGTACTACGACGCACTGCGCCGCAAGGTGGAGGACAAGGGCACCGAGAACTTTCCGGAAAAGGGTGGCAAAAAAATGTACGGTGAGCTGACCATGATCGTCACCGTCAACCACGATGGCCGCGTGCTGGCGACCGACGTGGTCCAAAGCTCGGGTAACCGAACCCTGGACCGCCGCGCCGAAGCCATTGCCCGTGCCGCAGGCCCTTTTGGCGCGTTTGACGCCGAAATGCGCAAGAAGGCCGACCAGATTGCGATGGTGGCGCGCTTCAAGTTCACGCGCGACCAGACGCTGGAGACGAGTGTCCGATAGGGCCAGGCCTGCCACGCGCCGCCGCAGCCCCGCGCCCTGCCCTGCCTCTGGATGCCAACCGCTGCCGCTCTGCGCCCCTGCCGCACCACGCACCCACCTGTATGACGACGACCGCTGCCGATCTTTACTGCGTCATGGGCAACCCGGTAGCCCACAGCCGCTCGCCCGCCATCCATGCCCGCTTTGCGGAGCTGACCGGCCAGCCCATCCGCTATGAAAGCCGCCTGATCCCTCTGGACGGGTTTGCCGAGGGCGTGCGCGCGTTTGTGGCCGAGGGCGGGCGCGGCTGCAATGTCACCGTGCCGTTCAAATTCGAGGCGCCTGCGCTGGCCACACATTCCAGCGAGCGCGTGCGCCTGGCGGGCGCGGCCAATACCCTGGTCTTTGCGCCCGACGGCGGCATCTACGCCGACAACACCGACGGCCTGGGCCTGGTGGCCGACATCACCCGCAACGCCGGGGTGAGCCTGCAAGGCGCGCGCGTGCTGCTGGTGGGCGCAGGGGGCGCGGCTGCGGGGGTGCTGGGCCCGCTGCTGGTGGCCGGGGCACGCCACATCACCATTGCCAACCGCACGGTGGCCAGGGCGCAGGCCTTGGTTGCGTCGCACAGCACGCTTGCTGCGCTACAAAAAGCAGAGCTTTTGGCCCTTTCGCAGCAAGCGCTCGATGTTAATTTTGATGTCATCATCAACGCCACCGCCAGCAGTCTGACTGGCGCGGAGGTGCCCGTGCCCGCCACCGTGCTGCGCCCGGGCTGCCTGGCCTACGACATGATGTACGGCCCCGCGGCCGAGGGCTTTCTGAACTGGGCGCAAAGCCATGGTGCCGTGCCCAGCGACGGCCTGGGCATGCTGGTCGAGCAGGCGGCAGAGGCATTCGCCCTGTGGCGCGGCGTGCGCCCGCCATCCGCGCAAGTGCTGCACGAGATGCGGCAGGCCGCATGAGCCATCATGGATCGGCATGCACCCCCTGAACCGTTCACGCTGAGCGTGCCCAAGCGCCGCGCAAGGCTTGGGCACGCTCAGCCAGCAAGGTTCTGCAAGGTCATGCCAAGTCGTCACCCACGCCACATGCCAGGAACGCCACTGCGATGAAAGCCGTCCTGCGCTGGCTGGGCCTGGTGCTTTGCGCACTGGTGGCACTGCAGCTTTTTTTTGTGCTGCGGATTGCCGCGATGGCCGCCATCGACCCTGAGTCCACCACATTCCAGCGCTCGGAAGCCTGGTCACTCATCGCCACCACCGGCCACATACCGTGGCGCCAGCAGTGGGTGCCCTACGCGCAGATCTCCGAGCACCTCAAGCGCGCCGTGGTCGCATCGGAAGACGACGGATTTGTGAACCACGAGGGCGTGGACTGGAACGCCATCGAAAAAGCCTGGGAGCGCAACGCCAAGGCCGAAGCCCAGGCCAGCCAATCGCAGGCCCGCTCCCCCGACCGCCCCGTGCGTGAACCCAAAATCCGCGGCGGCTCGACCATTACCCAGCAGTTGGCCAAAAACCTGCTGCTCTCCGGCGAACGCACGATGCTGCGCAAGGGCCAGGAATTCGTGCTGACAATGGCGCTGGAAAAGCTGCTGAGCAAGCAGCGCATCCTGGAGATCTACCTGAACAACGTGGAGTGGGGCCGGGGCGTCTTTGGCGCGGAGGCCGCCGCGCAACACTACTTTCGCAAAAGCGCCCGCCAGCTCAGCGCCGCCGAGGCCGCCCGCCTGGCGGTGATGCTGCCTGCGCCCAAGCGCTTTGAGAAGATGCCGGGGTCGGCGTATCTCGCGGGGCGGGCGCGGACGATTCTGGGGCGGATGGGGAGTGCGGAGCTGCCATGAGGCATGCGCAGAGCGGCACTGCAGGAGAAGGTAGCGCGAGAACGCCAAGACAACACATTGCCCATGTCTGAACTCATCGGATTTCTTGCCCCGTTTCTGTTGGCGATGGCCTGTTTTCCATGGGTCACGCACCGGGGCGCGACCAGCTCCATGCAGGCGGGGCTGCTACTGGGCAGTTGTGTGCTGATGCAGCTCTCGCCGTGGTTGATCCCGGCCGATGAGCCGCTAGTTCGGTTCCTCGCAGCCATGTCCGCAGCCCTCACTGCCATCAAGGTCATCGATGCCTGGGTGGATCAACGACGAGGCGCTCCACAGACGCGTGGTGAGTTCTTCGCCTTCCTCGTTAATCCATTCATTCTGGTTCGGCGATGTCTGCCGCTGGAGCGTTCTCTTGAACGGCGCGACAACATCCTTCGCGTCGTAGGTGGGGCGCTTGGCTGCACCGTCGGTATCACGATCCTTGATTGGCTTTTCAGCATGGATTGGCGAGACGGAACGTTCGTCTTGGAACACATCAGCAAGGTAACAAGCCTGATGGGCGCCATAGTCTGCGGGCTTTGCGCGGCAACCGCCCTTTGGAGGCTTTCAGGCGGCGCAGCACGGGACTACATGAGTCAGCCTTTTGCGGCACGGACGCCCGCGGATTTCTGGCGGCGCTATAACCGCAACGTGCAGCAGTTTTTTTGGGAGGACGTCTTCAAACCCCTGGGCGGCCATCGCGCTCCCGTGCGGACCACGCTCATGGTGTTTGGAATGTCAGCGCTGCTTCACGAGCTGATCTTCTATGCGGCCATAGGGCGCGTGCAGGGATATCAAACTGTCTTCTTCGCCCTCCAAGGCGTCGCGTCAGCCATGACGCTTCGGGTAAGGGCAAGAAGAAGCTGGATGGCCATCCCATGGATCGTGGCTACCCTGGCCTTTAATCTGACATCGTCTGTGTTCTTCTTCGCCAGCATTCACTCAGTGACGCCTTTCTACGCTCGCGGACTGCCCGGCTGGCTCCAAGGCTGGTAGCCCCACTACCGTCTCTCCAACCACAAACGCACGACTCCCTCGGGCCGCATAGTGACGTGCAGCCTGGGCACACACGATGCGGCCCCCTCCGGCAACCGCAGCCGATACCGCTGTAGCAGCATCGCCGCCAGCAAGGTCATTTCCAGCATCGCAAAGTGCTGCCCAATGCACACCCGCGGGCCGATGCCGAAGGGAATCCACGCACCCTTGGGAATGTCCGGGGCGCCCTCCATGAAGCGCTCGGGCACAAACTGGTCGGCCTGGGCAAACCAGCGTTCGTCGCGGTGCAGTACCCAGGGCGTGACGCGCAGCAGGGCACCCTGGGGCACGGCCGTGCCGCCGAGCATGATGGGGGCGATCGTGCGCCGCGTCATCAGCGCGGCAATCGGGGGGTACAGACGCAACGCCTCCTTGAGCGTGGCAGCCAGAAACGGCAGCTGGGCCAGGTGTTCGGGGCTGGGGGTGATGCCAGGTGGCAGCACGGCATCCACCTCGGCCTGCGCGCGCTGCGCAGCGTCGGGGTGCTCGGTCATCAGGCGGCTCCACCACAGCAGGGCGGTGGCGCTGGTCTCATGCCCAGCCTGGAAGGTGACGATGCACTGGTCGAACACCTCCTGCGGCGACAGCGGCTCGCCAGTGGCGTCGTCACGCAGCGACAACAGCATGTGCAACAGGTCGGTGCGCGGTGGGGCAGCCACCGCATCGCTCTCCTGCCGGCTGCGCGCGTCGATATGGCGCTGCACCAGACCCTTGAGTGCCTTGAGCGCGCGCCGCTTGGCCGCCTTGCCAGGCAGGGGCAGCCAATCGGGCAAGGTGAACGGCATGAACATTTCGCGGTACGCGGTTTCCGAGAGCGTCTGGGTCGCCCAGGCGGCTTCCCGCGCATCGGCCTGGGCGGATTCGCTGAACAGCGTACGCAAGATGACGTCCATGGCCACATCGGTCCAGAGCGTGTCCATGGACACCAGGGATTCACACTGGCCGACCGGCACAGCGGCATCGAGTGCCCTGCGGGCAGCGTCGGTCATCAGTTGTGCGTAGCCCGCCACCCGCTTGGGGCTAAAGGCCGGCATCAGCATGCGGCGGTGGCGTTGCCAGGTATCGCCCTCCGTCACCAGCACGCTCTGGCCGAACACCTGTTCGAACACGGCGATGCCGCGCTCCCAGCGGATGAGCTTATCGGCATGCGTGACGAGCGCCTCACGCACAAGGTCGGGGTGCATCAGGTCCCACGCATCCTCATTGCCCAAGCACATGCGCGTCAGGTCACCATGGTCGCGCTGCAGGCGCGTCACAAAACCGAGGTAGTCGGAACGCATCGCCCGCAGCAGGGGCAGGCCCCACCAGCGGCTGGGTGGCCCCCCGGCGTGGACGCTGGGGTTTTGTGCGGTGTGCGTTGTTTCAGCTGGCGATGCGGGTATCGAAGGCATTGCAGTCGGCGTGGAGTGATTCATGGCGTGCATGGTGCAATGCAACAGCGGCCGGGTATTGAACGAATGCGACATCACCTCTGCCCTACACTCGCGGCGCATGGCAACCCTGGTCCCACCCTCCCCACGCCATCCGCAGGGCCTGATCCCCTCGGGGGAACTGTGGCTGCCGCGTGCCAGCCTGTCGGCCTGCCTGCGCGGCACTATCGTCCGTACCACGGTGGGTTACAGCCTGAGCGACGCGCAACGCATCAATCGCTTTCCGGCAACACCGCTGTGCAGCCTGAGCTGGTGGTTCGAAGGCCGCAGCGAGGCCCTGGTGGCGGACCGCCCCGACGCTGTGCCAGACCTGCACAGCCCGCGCGAGGCCTACCCGGGCCGCTGGGTGCTGGCTGGCCCACAAACCAGACCCAGCGCGAGTTACTGCGCCGAACCGACGCACGCGATGATGGTGATGTTCATGCCCGATGCGTTGCATCAACTCACCGGCATCGAGCCGGAAGCGCTGACCGACCGGATGGTGGATGCCCAAACCGTCCTCCCCCGCGACTGGATCGCCATGTGCGAAGACGTGCAGCGCCAGCTAGACAACGCCGCGCGCATGGACTGCCTGGAATCCTTTCTGGAGCCCTGCTGGCAAGCATGCCGCCCCACGCAGCGACTGTCCACGCAGCGCTATGGCGACTGGGCCGTTCACCTGGCGCAGCGCGCGGCCATCTCCGGCCCCGGCCGCAGCCTGCGCCAGCTCGAGCGGCGCATCAAGCGCTGGGCGGGCCTGCCGCTGCGCGAGCTGCGCGGCTTTGGCAAGGCAGAGCAGGCCTTTTTTGACGCCCTGGCGGCCGAGTCGCTTCATGGTGCGGTCCCTTGGGCGGATGTGGCGGCGAGCGCCGGCTTTTCCGACCAGCCCCACCTGTGCCGCGTCACACGCCGCATCACCGGCTTTGCTCCACAGGCGCTTTTTGACGGCATCTGCACAGAAGAACCTTTCTGGGTGTACCGGATCTGGACCTAGGTGATTGGGCAGCACAGCCGCCGAGCACGCTGGACGATGTGCGAGCCACCACGCCCCGTATCATCCCCGCCATGCTTGCCAAGTTGATGAGTTTTCTTCTGCTGGGGGTGGTGCGCTTCCTCACGGGCTCCCAGGCACGCTGGTATGGCTGCCCGCCCAAGGCCGAGCAGCGCATCTACTTTGCCAACCACCAGAGCCATGCCGACATGGTGCTGATCTGGGCGGCGCTGCCCGAAGAGCTGCGCAGTATCACCCGCCCGATTGCGGCCAAAGATTACTGGACCAAGACCCCGTTTCGCCAGTGGATCACCACGGCGGTCTTCAACGCGGTGTATGTGGACCGGCAGGCCACGCCGCCCCGTGCGGCCCTGGCGGCACCGGCCGATGGCGCGGGTGTGCTCGGCGACATGGCCCGCGCCGCGGCCGATGCAGACACTGCGATGGCGGGCGGGCCCGATCCGTCGCCCGAGGCCCCGCCCCGCGCACCCACGCCCGAAGAACTTCGCGCCGCCCTGCCCCCGGGCGATCCGCTCGCGCCGCTGGTGCGGGCACTCGAGAGCGGTGATTCCATCGTGATCTTTCCGGAAGGCACGCGCGGCCATGGCGATGAGCCGCAGCCGTTCAAGTCGGGCCTTTTCAAGCTGGCGCAGATGTTTCCGCACGTGGTGCTTGTGCCTGCCTGGATCAACAACGTGCAACGGGTCATGCCCAAGGGCGAAGTCGTGCCCGTGCCCATCCTGTGCTCGGTGACGTTTGGCGCGCCGATCGCGCTCGAGCGCGGCGAGGATCGCCGCCCCTTCCTGAACCGTGCGCGGGCCGCCGTGCTGGCGCTGAGGGACATCTGACATGCGCCATCCATCGACGGTGTCACACGATACGACCAGGCTGTGTGCAGTGCAGTGCTCAGGGCACATGCGCTCGCCTGTCGATGGGGCTGCGCCATGAACCAGTTTTTGCGCGGCCTGTCGGCCACCCAGCAGGTGGGCGCACTGTTTGTGGTGGTGTTCGGCATTTTGGCCATCGTGACCGCATGGGCCTTTGTGCACAGTTTGCGTATGCACCATGGCGATACGCTCGACTCCGAGGCGCGGGCGATGCAGGCGCGGCGCTATTGGGGGCTGCTCAAGACATCGTGGGGCATGACCACGGTGTTCTGGGTGGGCTGGGTGCTGGGCGAGACGATGGCCACGGTGCTGTTTGCGGTCGTCTCGTTTTTTGCGTTGCGCGAGTTCATTACGCTCTCGCCCACCCGGCGCGGCGATCACCGCAGCCTGGTGCTGGCGTTCTTCGTGGTGCTGCCGCTGCAGTTTTGGATTGTGGGCAGCAAAATGTTCAACCTGTTCACGGTGTTCATCCCCGTGTACGTGTTTCTGGCGCTGCCGGTGTCAAGCGCGCTGGCCAATGACCCGGAGCGTTTTCTGGAGCGCAACGCCAAGCTGCAGTGGGGCATCATGGTCTGCGTGTACGGCATGAGCCATGTGCCCGCGCTGCTGCTGCTCGACTTTCCGGGCTACCGCGAGGAAGGCGCGTTTTTGGTGTTCTTTCTGGTGTTTGTGGTGCAGACCTGCATGGTGGTGCAGCACCTGCTGGGGCGGCGCTTTCCGCACACCCCGGTGGCACCCAACGTGAGCCAGAGCTTTCAGTGGGCAAGCTGGCTGGCTGGCGTGGCAGCCGGTGGGCTGGCGGGCGCGCTGCTCACATTCATCACACCCTTCAAGCCCGGGCAGGCGCTGGGCATGGCGCTGCTGGCCTGCCTGGCCGGCAGCCTGGGGCATCTGGTGATGAAGGCATTAAAGCGCGACCGGGGCATCACCAGCTGGGGCATGCAGGGCATGTCGGTCACGGGCGCGGGTGGTCTGCTCGACCGGGTGGACGCGCTGTGCTTTGCTGCGCCCGTGTTCTTCCATTCCGTGCGCTGGTACTTCGGTTTATAGTCAAAAAAGCCACTTCCGCGCGACTGTATTGCCCTGATAGCTACTAAACTTATAGCAATGCGAATCCTAGGCATCGACCCTGGCCTGCAGACCACCGGCTTCGGCGTGGTGGACGTGGACGGCCACAAGCTCCGCTACGTGGCCAGCGGCACCATACGCACCACCACGCTGGCGCTGGGTGATCTGCCCGGGCGCCTGAAAATCTTGTTTGACGGCATCACCGAAGTTGCGGCGCGCTATGAGCCCGATGTGGCCTCGGTTGAAATCGTGTTTGTCAACGTCAACCCGCAGTCCACGCTGCTGCTGGGTCAGGCACGCGGCGCGGCCATTACCGCGCTGGTGGCCAGAAATCTACCCGTGGCCGAATACACCGCGCTGCAAATGAAAAAAGCCGTGGTCGGCCACGGCCGCGCGGCCAAAAGCCAGGTGCAGGATATGGTGCGGCGGCTGCTGCAATTGCCCGGCCTGCCCGGCACCGATGCGGCCGACGGGCTTGGGCTGGCGATCACCCACGCGCACGCAGGGGCCGCCATGGGCAGGCTGGGCGAGACCGCTGCGCTGAACCGGCGGCAACATGCGATGTACAAGGGGGGGCGCAGCTACTGAGCTCGGCCGGCCGCTTCCAAGCCTGCCTGCCACTGCGCGAACCTGCGGCGATCCGCAACGTTTTGGCCGCGCCCGTGATGGACGGGCCGGACAGGGGGGACGGCGCAAACGCACCGCATTGAGGCCACAGACGCCGACGGGCTGAAGCTGGTGGGTGATATCGACAACCCGTCGCTGCGCCTGCGGTCGCTGTCGCTGGATGCTGTGATCCAAGCCCTCGCCGGGCTAGTCGAGTGCGAGGAGGCCGCCCGGGAACCTTTGCATGATCCAGGCGGGCTGCGCTGGAGCAGACTCGCCGGACTAATACAGCGCTTGCCTCAAAGAGCCAGGTCAGCTCCTCTGCCCGACATAGATATAGGTCTCGTCCTTTTTGGCGCTCTGACCCATGAGCGAGATCAGACGGGTGGCTGGGTTGTAAATCACGACTTGATTGATCACCACGCCATTACCCACCGGACAGGCTGAACCGTTGAACGTCAGGGGCAGGTCGAACACGTTCCGGCCGCTGGCGCGGGAAACCAGGGTTCCGCGAACGGAGCAGCCAGCGTAGGAGTTGGTCGATACCAAGCCACCCGTCGTTATCGACAGGGTAATCTGCGGGATCCTGACCTGATTGCCAATGGCCGAGCCGACATACGTGCCCACCACTTCGGTGATCGCTGCCGGTTGTTCGTACAGCACGTCGTAAGTGCCGGCGTACTTCAACTCGTTGGGAGCGGTGATTTGGACCGAATCCCTGACCGAGAACCGGCCAAAGTAACTGACCGGATCGATTCTGCGCAGGGCCACGGATGCCTGATCCACCACATTGAAATATCGACCCGTGCCGGTAATCTGGTCTGGAGCCGACGCCTGGATATTCCCTTGGGAGAACGCCACGATCGTGCCGTCCAAAGCGCTCAGCACGCTCCAGGTTTCGCCATTTTCGAGATGGACGGCCTGAACGTTCAGCGCATCAGGCGTTCGACCTGTCCAAAGACCTTCGGCGCCGGTCACAACGGTGGACGGTGGTTTCACCGGCGGCGGCGCTGCCGCCTCATCCCCACTGCTTCCCCCCCCGCACCCCGCCAGGGCGAATGCTGCCAGTAACCCACCCCAAACAGACCTGTTGATCATTGAAACTTTCTCCTTCGTGAGCGCAAGCAAGAGACGGCCGCTTTAACACGACTCCCCCTCAATCCGAAAGATATCTTAATCGCACCCATCCAAAGTACCGCATGATCAGTTTCACCATGCCCATAAATCGTGTGCAAGGCGCCACAAACCTTCGCACGGGAGGGCGGGTTTTAGCAGCGTATGCCAGAGCCAAGGCTGGGCGGCGGGCCGCCGCGTCCGTAAAACCCCCACCCAACGCCACAAGATAGGATGGCGGTTTTGTTGTTTCACCGCGAACACCGTCTGTTGCATGCCCGCCTTTTCTTTTGAAGCCCTCGACGCCCAAGGTCAGACCCGCAAGGGGCTGATGGAGGCCGACACTGCAAAGGCTGCCCGCAGCATGCTGCGCGCCCAGGCTCTGGTGCCGCTGTCGGTGGAACAGGTCCAGACGGGGCGCTCCATGGACGGCACCAGCGCCAGCCTGGGCCAGCGGCTGCTGACCCGGCCGGTGTTCAACGCCACGGGGCTTGCCATCTGGACGCGGCAGATCGCGGGCCTGGTCTCGTCAGGCCTGCCGCTGGAGCGTGCACTCACTGCGCTGTCTGACGAAGCCGACGACGAACGCCAGCGCAACCTGGTGGCAGCACTGCGCTCCGAGGTCAACGCCGGATCAAGCTTTGCGCGCGCGCTGTCACAGCATCCACGCGAGTTCTCGGACATTTACTGCGCGGTGATCGGCGCGGGCGAGCAAAGCGGCAACCTCGGCCTGGTACTGGAGCGCCTGGCCGATGACCTGGAAGAGCGCCAGGCCCTCAAGGCCAAGCTGGTGGGCGCAGCGCTGTACCCGGCCATCGTCACCGTCGTGGCCATCGTCATCGTGCTGTTTCTGGTGGGGTATGTGGTGCCCCAGGTGGCCAGCGTGTTTGCCGGTAGCAAGCGGGCGCTGCCCTTTCTGACCACGGCCATGCTGGGCCTGAGCGCACTGGTGCGTGGCTACGGGTGGGCCATGTTCATCGTTGTGGGGCTGGGTGCGATGGGCATGCGGTGGGCACTGACCGTGCCTGCCTTGCGCGAGCGTTTTGACGCCGCCTGGCTCAACCTGCCGCTGGTTGGCAAGCTGGCTCGCGGCTACAACGCCGCACGCTTTGCAGGCACGCTGGCCATGCTGACCGGTGCGGGCGTACCCATCCTCAAGGCGCTGCAGGCGGCCGCCGAAACGCTGAACAACCGCGCACTTCGCGCCGACGCCCTGGATGCGCTGGTGCTGGTACGCGAGGGCGCTCCGCTGGCATCCGCCCTGGCACAGAAAAAACGGTTTCCGGGGCTGGTGTCGATGTTTGCGCGCCTGGGCGAGCAGACCGGGCAGTTGCCACTGATGCTGCAACGCGCGGCGCGCCAGCTCTCCACCGAGGTCCAGCGCCGCGCCATGCAGCTGGCGACCATTCTTGAGCCCCTGCTCATCGTGGGCATGGGCCTGATCGTGATGCTCATCGTGCTGGCGGTGCTGCTGCCCATCATCCAGCTCAACCAGTTTGTCAAGTGACCTCCCTTTCAAGGAAATCTTCCATGGCCGTCACCCTGGACGACAAGTTGGTGGTTGCCATCTCGTCGCGCGCGCTGTTCAACTTTGAAGAGGAAAACCTGCTCTTCGAATCGGGCGACGAAGAGGCTTACATGCGCCACCAGCTCGCGCTGGTGCACCAGCCGGCGCGCGCGGGCGTGGCGTTTTCGCTGGTTCGTAAGCTGCTGGCCTTCAATACGCCCGATGCTCAGCACGTGGAGGTGGTGATGCTGTCGCGCAACGACCCCGCCAGCGGAATGCGCGTCTTTGCGTCGGCGAAAGCGGCGGGCATGCGGGTCGAGCGCGGAGTATTCACGCGGGGGCGCGATCCTTTTGCCTACCTGCGCCCCCTGGGGGCCCACCTTTTTCTGTCTGCCAATGAGGCCGATGTGCGTCAGGCCCTGTCGATCGGTTTCCCGGCGGCACGCGTGATGACGGATTCAACGCCGGCGGGGGACCGTTTTCCGAATGAGGTGCGCATTGCCTTTGACGGAGACGCGGTTTTGTTCTCGGACGAGGCGGAGCGGGTTTTTCAGACTGCTGGATTGCCCGCTTTCCAGGAAAACGAAGCCGACAAAGCAAGCCTGCCACTGGCGAGCGGGCCGTTCAAGCCACTGCTTGCGGCGCTGCACCGCCTGCAACAGGGCGCGCACGCTTCGCACACCATGCGCATCCGCACGGCGCTGGTCACTGCCCGCAGTGCGCCCGCGCATGAACGGGCTATTCGCACGCTACTGGACTGGGGCATCAACGTGGACGAGGCCATGTTTCTCGGCGGTCTGGAGAAAGGGCCTTTTTTGAGGGAGTTTGAGCCGGACTTCTTTTTCGATGACCAGACGGGCCACGTCCAGTCCGCAGCACGCCACGTGCCGGCAGGGCATGTGAGCAGTGGAATCACCAATCTGGCG
Source organism: Acidovorax sp. (assembly GCF_046341535.1). Lineage (GTDB taxonomy): Bacteria > Pseudomonadota > Gammaproteobacteria > Burkholderiales > Burkholderiaceae_C > Acidovorax. The sequence goes on from NZ_JBKDRI010000042.1 coordinate 37,521, forward strand.
GGCGCGGGCAACGAAAGGCCAGCACAACGGGCGGCAGATCAGCCCCCCGGGCTGGTTGAGCCCAAGAACAGCTAACGCTTACAAACCGCCCGTGCGTTTGATCTTCGGATCGGAATAGGTCAGCGGTTCGTTCTTGACCTGCTGGGACAGGCGTTCCTGCATCGTCATCTTGTTGATGTCCTGGGCCACCTCAACCGCCGTACCGCTGGCGCGCCACATCGACTGGATCAGTTCCAGCAGTTGCTTGTAGATGGGTTCCTTGGGCGGCTCGGGCGGCTCCTGCACCGTTTCTTTTTTCTTGACCTCGGTCCAGTCCCGGTTCGGCGAGTCTGGCGCAGACGGTTTGTCGGGTGATTTCACGATGGCGCCCTCCCCCATGCGGTCCATGGACTCCACGGGGTTGGGCGCGTTGATCGGGCGCACGGGGGGAGCACCAGAGGCGCCAGTGGAATACAAATCAGCGCCCTGAGGACGCCAACTTGGCGATCGGTCGACAGGTGGCAGTTGCATGACAATGGCCCAAAAGTTGAAAGGTGGTCGGACGCTTTACGACGTCCTCGTACCTGCATTACGGCAAAAAGAAGGGCAAATTTAGGCTTTTTTGCGGGATCAATCAAAAATTAGGGTTTTTACTTAGCTTATCGATGCAATCTAGCGCGCCACGCGGGGAAAACGGCTTAAACCTAAAAACGGCAGTTGACCGCTTGTCATCTTGCCGCACACCGCATGGACTCGGGCCTTGGGTTGTTTTTTGCAGCCTCACCTTTGGGGTGACAGCGCTATGCACTTGCCAGCACCGCTTTTGGAGCGCCATGCGGTGTTGCTCCTCCGTGCAGGCCAGAGCCTGCCGCGTCGTCGCGCCGAGCCGGGCACCCCAACAGCAGCGCTGGCAAATGCATCCAACTGCCGTTTTTAGGTTAAAGCGCGGCTGGCTGGCGGCCCATGGGCCAATGGCGCAGGCATCTGGCGGGCAACCTCACATTGACCGTCGGGAAAAGCCCGTCAAGCCCGTCTGAGGACAACAGAGCGGGACGACCGCGGGCAATGGCGGACTACGTTGGCACACTGCGCTGGCGCTGTGCCAGGGCAGTTGGAGTCGATGGCGCTGTGCCCGGCGGTCAGCCGGTCAGAGGAATCGCTCCAGGATCCGGCGGGACGGGCGATCCAGAGCCGTGGTGTCCGCGATGCGAAATTGCACGCCATCGCCCCCCGCAATCAGCAGGCGTGTGCGCCCACCGAGCCGACGAATGTCTTCCTCGGCCTTGAGCACCAGACGGGCGGGACCCCTGTCGGTCACAACATCCCAGGTGCTTGGGGTCGAAAAACTCGATACCGCCACGATCTTTTCGATAGCGGGCACAAACTCGCGCACCTGCAGCTCGTCTTCCACCAGCTGGCGCGCGTCTGCGGGCAATTGATCCAGGTGGTCCAGCCAGAGCAACTCATGGCCATCCTGGCCGACGAGCGAAAGCCCCTCTGCGGGCGCAGCGATCGGGAACGCGCGCACGGGTGTCACCCCTTCGTGGCGGGCGCCGTCGGCCAGCACCAGTACCAGCCGTCCGTGGGCATTGCGCGACAAATGGACGGCAGCGGGTTGGCGGGGCGATGGGGTCATGGTGGCGGTATGCATGGCGCAGAGGGCGTCCGAGGGTTCAGGATTGGCCCGCAGGGTGGGCCGGATGCAGCAGGCTGCTGTCAATGATCACCCCGGCGGCCTGCGCGTCTTCCTCCGCGCGGCGCGCCTGGGCCTCGTACAGGCGCCAGTAAGCGCCCTGCTTTTCCATGAGTTCGTCATGCGGGCCGACCTCGACCACCTCGCCGCGGTCCATGACCACCAGCCGATCGGCCTTGCGCAGGGTGGACAGCCGGTGGGCAATTGCAATGGTGGTGCGGCCCTGTACCAGGTTGTCCAGCGCTTTCTGGATTTCCTTTTCGGTCTCGGTGTCCACCGCCGACGTGGCTTCGTCCAGGATCAGGATGCGCGGGTCGATCAGCAGGGCGCGGGCAATGCTGATGCGCTGGCGCTCGCCACCCGACAGGCCCTGACCGCGTTCGCCCACCAGCGAGTCGTAGCCATGCGGCAGGCGCAGGATGAATTCGTGGGCATGTGCAGCGCGGGCAGCCGCCACGATTTCCTCCCGCGTTGCCTCGGGCTTGCCATAGGCGATGTTGTCGGCAATCGTGCCAAAAAAGAGGAAGGGTTCCTGCAGCACCAGACCGATATGGCGCCGGTAGTCGGCCACTGCAAAGCGGCGGATATCGATGCCATCGACCTGGATGGAGCCATCGCTCACGTCATAAAAGCGGCTGATCAGGTTCACCAGCGTGCTCTTGCCCGAGCCGCTGTGCCCCACCAGGCCAATCATTTCACCCGGCCGGATCTCCAGGTTCAGGTCCTTGATCACCGACCGGCTGCCGTAGCGGAAACCCACACCCTGCATGGTGATGGCTCCCTGGACTTTGTCCACCCTGACCGGCTGGGCCGGGTCAGGGACGTTGCTCACATGGTCCAGGATGTCAAAGATGCGCTTGGCGCCCGCCGCGGCCTTTTGCGTGACCGACACGATGCGGCTCATCGAATCCAGCCGGCCGTAAAAGCGGCCGATGTAGGCAATGAAAGCCGTCAGCACGCCCACGGTGATCTGGTTGCGCGACACCAGCCAGATGCCAAACGCCCACACCACCAGCAAACCGATTTCGGTGAGCAACGAGACGGTGGGGGTGAACAGACTCCAGGTCTTGTTCAGTTTGTCGTTGACCTCCAGGTTGTGCTGGTTGGCATCGCGAAAGCGCTGCGCCTCGCGCTTTTCCTGGGCAAACGCCTTGACGACGCGGATACCAGGAATGGTGTCCGCCAGCACGTTGGTCACCTCGGACCATACGCGGTCGATCTTCTCGAAGCCGGTGCGCAACCGGTCACGCACCGTATGGATCATCCAGCCAATGAACGGCAGGGGCACCAGCGTGACGAGTGCCAGCCAGGGATTGATCGAAAAAAGAATCACAGCCGTCATCAGGATCATCAGCACATCCGTGATGAAGTCCAGTGCGTGCAGGGACAAAAAGACATTGATCCGGTCGGTTTCCGAACCGATGCGCGCCATCAGATCACCCGTGCGTTTGCCGCCGAAGTAATCGAGCGACAGGCGCAGCAGGTGCTCGTAGGTGGTGGTGCGCAGGTCGGCACCAATGCGCTCTGAGACCAACGCCAGGATATAAGTGCGCGCCCAGCTCAGACCCCAGGCCGCCAAGGCGGACAGCAGCAGTCCGCTCAGGTACAGCAGCACCAGCCCGGGTTCGATCTGCTTGCCGTTCTGGAACGGAATCAGGATGTCATCCATCAGCGGAATGGTCAGGTAGGGCGGCACCAGGGTGGCAGCGGTGGACGCCAGGGTAAGGGCAAACCCAGCCGCCAACTGGTTACGGTAGGGTCGCGCAAAACGCCACAGCCGCAGCAGCACCCAGGTGGACGTCTGCGGCGGCTGGGCGCGCGCGCAGGCGGGGCACTCATCGGTATCGGGCGGCAACGGCGTGTGGCAGACCGTGCAGGCGGGCTCCTCGGCATCGGGATACAGGTGGCCGTGCTGGGCGCCGCCCACCACGCGGGCGCTCTGGTCCTCAAAGCGCTGCACCAGGCGCAGCGCCTGGGCATGGTGGGTCAGGGTAAAGCGCCACAACGCCAGCCGCGCACCTGCGTCGTGCAGCGACAGCGCGCCCACGCCGCCGTGGTCCTGCAGGTGAAGGACCAGCCCACCACCGAGCGACCACGACTGCCATTGGGTGCTGCCGGCCGGGCAAGCCAGAAGCCGCTCGGAGGTGACCACCACCCAGCCCTGGGCAAACCGAAGATCTGCGCTCAGGTCAACCTGCAGCGCAGCCAGCACGTTCTCAGAGGAAGAAAGCAGGGCCCGTAGATCCGCCCCCACAGGGCCAGCGAAGACACCCGAGGCGTCCACAGAATGGTGATGTTGCATTTTTATCTGGTTATTCCGACTGTGGCGGCGTGGGGCCATTGGCCACACGGCACAGCGCATTCTGCGCGATGTCTCCGCACAGCGGCACTTTGGCAGGACGCATCTTCAGACTAACGCCCAACCCCCGCAGTTCGCTGACACTGCCCTGCGGCGCCAGACTGTCGCACAATCTCGGGCGATTTCCTTTCAAGTCCGGTCTTAGCCGCCCGGGCAAGCCAACACAACCGCTGCAATTCATGGCGAAACTCAACGATATCCAACTGCTTCGCATCAACTACCTGCGCGGCCCCAATATCTGGACCTACCGCCCCGTGCTGGAAGTCTGGCTGGATCTGGGTGAGCTGGAAGACTACCCATCGCACACCATCCCAGGCTTCAACGCCCGGCTGACACAGTGGCTGCCCGCACTGATCGAGCACCACTGCGGCGTGGGCGAGCGCGGCGGGTTCCTGCAGCGCCTGGAAGAAGGCACCTGGTGTGGCCATGTGCTTGAACACATTGTGATCGAGCTGCTCAACCTGGCCGGCATGCCCACCGGCTTCGGGCAAACCCGCAGCACCTCGCAGCGCGGTGTGTACCGCATGGTGTTTCGCGCCCGTGACGAGCAGGTCGCCCGCGTGGCACTGGCACAGGGCCACGCACTCATCATGGCGGCCATCAACGACCAGCCTTTTGACGTGAAGGCCGCCGTGGCGCGCGTGCGCACCGAGGTGGATGACCAGTACCTCGGCCCCAGCACCGCCTGCATCGTCACCGCGGCCACCGACCGCGGCATTCCGCACATCCGCCTGAACGACGGCAACCTGGTGCAGCTGGGCTATGGCGCCAGCCAGCGCCGCATCTGGACGGCCGAGACCGAATACACCAGCGCCATCGCCGAAGGCATCGCCAGCGACAAGGATCTGACCAAGGGCCTGCTCAAGTCGTGCGGCGTACCCATTCCCGAAGGCCAGGTGGTCAACAGCCCCCAAGAAGCCTGGGAAGCCGCGCAGGACATCGGCCTGCCCGTGGTGGTCAAGCCCTCGGACGGCAACCATGGCCGCGGCGTGACGCTGGACCTGCGCAAGAAGGAAGACATCGAGGCGGCCTACCACGTGGCCTACCCCGAGGGCAGCGACGTGATGGTCGAGCGCTTCATCCCCGGTAACGAACACCGCCTGCTGGTGGTCAACGGCAAGCTGGTGGCGGCCGCCCGCGGCGAGGTGGTCAGCATCACCGGCAACGGCCGCTCCACCGTGCGCGAGCTCATCGACAGCCAGCTCAACTCCGACCCGCGCCGCGGCTACGAGGAGGAGTACCCGCTTGAGATCATCGACATCGCCACCAACCCCAAGGTGCAGCTCGAACTCAAGCGCCAGGATCTGCACGCCGATGCGGTGCCTGCCGCCGGTCGGCAGGTGGTGATCGAGCGCAACGGCAACGTGGCCGTGGAATGCACCGACGAAGTGCATCCCGAGGTGGCCTACACCGCTGCCCTCGCGGCCAAGGTGGTGGGCCTCGATATTGCGGGCATCGATCTGGTGGTCACGGACATCTCCAAACCCCTGCAGGCGCAGGGCGGTGCGATTGTTGAAGTGAACGCCGGCCCTGGCCTGCTGATGCACCTCAAGCCCGCAGAAGGCGCGCCACGCCCGGTCGGCCAGGCCATCGTGGAGCACCTGTTTCCCAGCGAAGACGGCGATGCGCTGCCGGGCCGCATCCCGGTGGTGGGCGTGGCTGGAACGCGCGGCACATCCACCATTGCACGGCTGGTGGGCTGGCTGCTGCACCTGGGCGGCCATCACACCGGCCTGGCGTGCACCGAAGGCATGTTCCTGGACCGGCGCTGCATGGAAACCACCGACTGCACCCACTGGGAGGCCGCACACCGCCTGCTCATGAACAAGATGGTGCAGGCCGCTGTGATCGAGAGCAACGCACGCACCATCCTGCGCGACGGCCTGGCCTACGACCGCTGCCAGGTGGGCGTGGTGACCGACATGGACGGCGTGGAGACATTGGCCGAATTTGATGTGCACGAACAGGACCAGATGACCAAGGTCATGCGCACCCAGGTGGATGTGGTGCTCCCTGAAGGCGCGGCGGTGCTCAATGCCGCCATACCGCAAGTGGCCGAGCTGGCACCTTTGTCCGATGGAGCCGTGGTGCTCTACGCCCAGGACGCCAGTCTGCCCGTGGTGGTGGCGCACCGTGCCAATGGCAGCGGCCGGGCGGTGTTGGTCAAGAACGGCCGCGTGGTGCTGGCCACTGGCAACGCCGAACATGTGCTGGGGACGCTCACCGAACTCACCTTCGGCCGCAACGCCGTGGTGCCGGATACCGATGCGCTGCTTGCCGCCATCGGCGCAGCCTGGGCGCTGGACATTGCGCCCGACCTGATCGGCGCTGGCATCAAAACCTTCGAGCCGGAGCTGCCCGTGCGCGCCGGCCTGACAAGCTGATGAACAGCGCCACATCCCGCGGCCTCCGTACGAACGGCTGCAGCCTCTGCGCGTTGCCCGCAAGCCCTGATCGCATCGATTACTGAAAGAGATCCCATGGATGTATCCCGCACCCGGGCCCTGCGTGGCCCCAATCTCTGGAGCCGCCACATGGCCATCGAGGCCGTGGTGGCCTGCACCGAATCGGAACGCGCCATGGCGCGGATCGAGGGCTTCGAGACGCGGCTGCGGGCCCTGTTTCCGGCCATCGGCGCGCTGCACCCCGAGGGCGGTGACTCCGATGTCTCGCTGGCCCACGTGCTGCAAGCTGCCGCACTGGCGCTCCAGGCCCAGGCGGGCTGTCCGGTAACCTTTGCGCGCACCTCCGCCACCATAGACCCCGGCGTGTACCAAGTGGTGGTGGAGTACAGCGAAGAGGCCGTAGGACGCCGCGCCTTCGAATGCGCACGGCAGCTCATCGACGCCGCACTGGGCAACGGCAGCTTCGACGCGGAGACGGTGATTGCCGAGCTGCGCGAGCTGGACGAGGACGAGCGCTTGGGCCCCAGCACGGGCTCGATCGTCGATGCCGCGGTGGCGCGGGGCATCCCCTACCGGCGCCTGACGCGCGGCAGTCTGGTGCAGTTTGGCTGGGGTTCCAAGCAACGCCGCATCCAGGCCGCCGAGATCGACACCACCAGCGCAGTGGCCGAATCCATTGGTCAGGACAAAGACCTCACCAAGCGTCTGCTGCACGCCGCCGGTGTGCCGGTGCCGCTGGGCAAACCGGTCAATACGGTGGATGAAGCGTGGGAAGTCGCCCTCAAGGTCGGCCTGCCCGTGGTGGTCAAGCCCCAGGATGGCAACCAGGGCAAGGGGGTCACGGTCAACATCACCGACCGCGCCCAGCTCGAAGCAGCCTATCAAAACGCCGCCGAGTACGGCACGGTGATGGTCGAGCGCTTTCTCCCCGGCCACGACTTTCGTCTGCTGGTGGTGGGCGACCAGCTGGTGGCGGCCGCCCGGCGCGAGCCGCCCCAGGTGCTGGGCGACGGCCAGCACACCGTGCGTCAACTGATAGAGCAGGTCAACCTGGACCCGCGCCGAGGCGAAGGCCATGCCACATCCCTCACCAAGATCAGGCTGGATGACATCGCCGTCGCACGCCTGGCCATGCAGGATCTGACGCCCGAATCGGTGCCCGCCAAGGGCCAGCGCGTGATTCTGCGCAACAACGCCAATCTGTCCACCGGCGGCACCGCCACCGACGTGACCGACGACGTGCATCCCGACGTGGCGGCCCGCGCGGTGGCCGCTGCGCAAATGGTGGGCCTGCACATCTGCGGGGTGGACATGGTGGCCGAGACCGTGCTGCGCCCGCTGGAAGAACAGGGCGGCGGCTTTGTGGAAGTCAACGCCGCGCCCGGCCTGCGCATGCACCTGGCCCCCAGCTACGGCAAGCCGCGCAATGTGGGTCAGTCCATGGTCGACAAGCTCTACGCCCCGGGCGAGGATGGCCGCATCCCTACCGTGGCGGTGACCGGCACCAACGGCAAGACCACCACGGCGCGCCTGATTACGCACCTGTTCACGGCGCAGGGCCTGCGCGTGGGCATGACCAATACCGACGGCGTGTACGTCAATGGACGCCAGATCGACAGCGGCGACTGCAGCGGCCCCAAGAGCGCTCGCAACGTGCTGCTGCACCCCGAGGTGGACGCCGCCGTGTTTGAGACCGCGCGCGGCGGCATCCTGCGCGAAGGGCTGGGCTTTGACCGCTGCTCGGTGGCCGTTGTCACCAACATCGGCGCGGGTGACCACCTGGGCATGAACTACATCACCACGGTGGAAGACCTGGCCGTCGTCAAGCGCGTGATCGTGCAAAACGTGGCGAGCAACGGCTACGGCGTGCTCAATGCCGCTGACCCTGTCGTGGCAGCCATGGCACCGTCCTGCCCCGGCAAGATCATCTTCTTTGCCAGCGACCGCCACCACCCCGTGATGGCCACGCACCGCGCGCAGGGCCACCGCTCCGTGTATGTGGATGGGGACTCCATCGTGGCCTCTGAAGGCTCATGGCGCGAAACCATCCACCTGCGCGATGTGCCCATCACGCGCAATGGCAAGATCGGTTTTCAGGTCGAAAACGTGATGGCCGCCGTGGCCGCTGCCTGGGGCGTGGGCATGCCCTGGCAGACCATCCGCCGGGGCCTGTCGGGCTTTGTGAACGACAGCGACAACGCCCCCGGCCGCTTCAACATCATGGATTACCGTGGCGCCACCGTGATCGCTGACTACGGCCACAACCCCGATGCGATGCGCGCCCTGGTGGGTGCCGTGGATGCCCTGCCCGGCAAGCGCCGCAGCGTGGTCATCAGCGGTGCGGGCGACCGCCGCGACGAGGACATCCGCGAGCAGACCGTCATCCTGGGTGCGGCATTTGACGATGTGATCCTGTACCAGGACGCCGCCCAGCGCGGCCGGGGCGACGGCGAAGTGATGGCGCTGCTGCGCGAAGGTCTGGCAGGCGCGAGCCGCACCAGGCACGTGGAAGAGATCCGGGGCGAATTCATCGCCATCGATGCTGCGCTGGAGCGCCTGCAACCCGGCGACCTGTGCCTGGTCCTGGTCGATCAGGTGGAAGAAGCCCTCGCCCACCTGACCAAGCGCTGCGCCGAAGCAGGCGCCACAGCGTGAAGCGCGCTGCCACCGCGGCTGCCGCCGCCGCACTCTTTGCCATGTTCCACCTGCTGGGAGCAGCGGGCGTGGCCCGCGCTGCAGCTGGCGACAAAGTGGGCACGGTCGACACCGCCTTTCAATGGATCGGCCGCGACCACGACATCATTGTGGAAGCCTACGATGACCCGTCCGTTCCCGGCGTGACCTGCTATGTCTCGCGCGCCCGCACGGGTGGCATCAAGGGGTCGCTGGGGCTGGCCGAAGACCGTGCCGAAGCCTCGATTGCCTGCCGGCAGGTGGGGCCCGTGAGCTTTCCTGGGCCGCTGAAGCGGCAGGAGGAAGTCTTCAGCGAGCGCATGTCCATCCTGTTCAAGCGCCTGCGCATCGTGCGCATGGTCGATTCGACCCGCAACACGCTGGTGTACCTGACGTACTCGGAAAAGCTCATTGACGGATCGCCGCAAAACAGCGTGACGGCCGTGCCGGTCGACCGGGCCACCCCCATCCCGGTACGCAAGTGAGCGAGCCAGGCCGTGGACCTGGGCGTTGTGTGCGCGTTCGGTGCCAGGCGCTGCAGGGGCGATAAGAGCGGCGCCCGCTGCGCCGACGCAAATCCCCACGGACTGTGGCGTTGAATTCGCACTGCCTAGACTGCATCTGACGAGCCCTTTCGCCTTGCCACCCTTGCCCATGAACATCGACCAGCAAACATCCATCCTCGCCATCGCGCTGTTGGCGGCGTTCGCCGACGGCAACAAAGACGACGCGGAGCGCGAGGAAATCCGCCGCATCGCCCACGCCTTGGGCAGCGACGCGGGCATTGCCAGCCTGCCCCGCATCTACCAGGATGTGCTGCTCAAGCGCACCACGGTGCAGACTGCGGCTGCGGGCTTGAGCGATAGCGCGCACCGCCAGCTGGCATATGAGATGGCCGTGTGCGTGTGCGATGTGGACGGCCGCCAGACCGACGCCGAGCGGGCGTTTCTGGCCACCCTCAAGTCCGCCCTGCAACTGGATGCGCAGCAAACCGCCGCCTTTGACTTGCAAGCCGATGCGATGGTCGATGTGGCACAAGAGGCCGCGCCCATCCGCAGCAGCGTGGGCTACGCCCCCACCCCCGCCGCGCCCAAAACCTCCAGCGCGGGCCCGGCCACCACGGTGCTGCCAGCGGCACAAGAGGCGGCGATGGACAAGTCCATCCTGAACTACGCCCTGATCAACGGAGCGCTGGAAATGCTGCCCCAGTCCTGGGCCTCGATGGCCATCATTCCCATGCAGGTCAAGATGGTCTACGGCATTGGCAAGACCTACGGCGTGGAGCTGGACCAGGGCCACATCAAAGAGTTCATCGCTGCAGCGGGGGTGGGCCTCACGTCGCAGTACCTGGAGCAGTTTGGCCGCAAGCTGCTCGGGGGTCTGCTGGGCAAGGCAGCCGGCCGCACCATCGGCGGTCTGGGCAGTGCCGCCACCGGCATGGCGTTTTCGTTTGCCACCACCTATGCCCTGGGGCAACTGGCGCGGCGCTACTACGCGGGTGGCCGCGTGATGAGCACGGCTGTGCTGCGCGAAACCTTTGAAGGCCTGCTGGCGCCCGCCAAGAAGATGCAGGCGGACTACTTGCCACAGATCCGCGACAAGGCCGCCACGCTGGATGCCGGCAAGATCATGGCGATGGTGCGCGGCGCTTGACGCGACCGCCCGCCTGTCTTATTGCTACGTTTTTTGTAGCTATAAATCTAATACAAACAAGCGCGATAGACATTTTTTATTAACATTTTTGGCCGGACTGCGACTGCAGCACGCCCGCGCCACCGTGAGCGGCGTGCCCGGCGATGCCCGCGCGCAACGCCACAGGCGCTGCACAGCGCCGGGGGGCCCGGCATGACGGCTGTGCATGACAGAATTGGGCATGCGCGCCAACCCGGACCCCGCCGACTCCAAGATTCCCGCCACGTCGCTGGATTCGACGTCGGACAACGCCATGAACGCGCTGTACCGCGCGGCGCTCGGGCCGCTCAACAGCGCGTACTACCTGCCCGTGTTCGAGCGCTTTGACGCGACGGGGCGCACCACGACCACCTGGAACTGGGCCGCCAGCCTGTTCACGCTGGGCTGGATGGTGTTTCGCCAGTTGTGGGGGCCGGCACTGGTGTACGTGGCGGCCGCCGAGGGGCTGGCTCTGCTGGTGTTTGCGCTGTGCCTCGTGCTGCTGCAGTGGCCGCAGGGTATCGAATGGGGCGTTCTGGCCACTGTGGCACTGCTGGCGTTTGCCGTGCCGGGCCTGTATGGCAACGCCCTGCTGCACAACGACATCCGCAAGCGCATCACCCGCGCGCTCGCCGCATCGCGCACGGTACCCGAGGCCTGCGAACTGCTGGCGGGCCAGGCCAGTACGCGACGACGCCTGCAACTGCTGGTGCTGGGGCACGTGGCCATCGTGGCGGCCGCCGCAGTGGCATACCTGCTGATCCCGCAAGACACCAGCAACCGACCGTTTGCGATGGAGCCCGAGCTGACCGTGGCACAGGCCGCCTCCGCCAGCGCAGCGGCCTCCGCACCTGTGGCTGCAGAGGCCGTGGGGGCTGAGACGAAAGCGCCCGCGACACCGCTCGCAGCCGCCTCAACTGCCGCGCCCAACGCTGCCCAGGACACTGCTTCCGTTGCGCCTGCAGCCACCGCCACACCAGCGTCTGCCGTTGCGCCGTCTGCCCCGCCCGCGGCGGCGGTTTCCGAGACTCGCGCGCCCGACACCGAAGGCCCCGCTCCACTAACCCCTCCTGATCCCCCCGCCGCAGCGGCAGCGCCCGCCTCTGCCGCATCCCCGCCCCGCAAGCCTGCCAGCCCGCTGCCACGCGACACGGCCAGCCAGCGCAAAGCAACCGCGCAAGCCACACCCTCTGCGGCAACTGCGGCATCACGCGCTGCCAGCAAGCCCCCCAAGAACGCATCGGCGGCCTCTGCATCGGCAAGCAACAGCACCCCAGCTACCTCGGATGACGCGGTGCCCCCACCGGCCGGCAGTCTGCCGGGCTACTACATCAATGTGGGGCTGTTCGCCCAAGAAGCCAACGCACGCAAAGCGCAGGCACGGCTGCTCAACGAAGGGCTGCCCGCCTTCCGCCAGGAGCTGTCAACGCCTGCGGGGCGCCGCATTCGGGTGCGCGTGGGCCCGTACCCGACACGCGCGCTGGCAAACAAGGCGGCGGACACGATCAAGGCCATGCAACTGGAGGCGGTGGTCTTCAAGCAGTAGGACTGCCAGACGGGTGTCAGCGTGCGCCCGCATCGCCCCCCCGCAAGGCGCACCTAAAATCAGAGGGCTCTTGGAGCTCAAGAGCCAACAACACAGACCCAATCAGACAACATCATGGCAACGACAAAGAAACCCACCACCCCCGCCACCAAAGTCGCCAAGGCGGCTGCACCCGCCAAGAAGGCAGCGCCTGTTGCAAAGCCCGCGCCCGCTGCGCTCAAGCCGATCAAGACGGCTTTCAACAAGACCACGCTGGTGGCCCATCTTGCCGAGCAATCGGGTGTGGAGCCCAAGGCCGCCAAGGCCGTGCTGGCCGCGCTGGAAACCGCCATTTTGGGCTCGGTGCACAAGAAGGGTTCCGGAGAATTCACGCTGCCAGGCCTCCTGAAGATCGGTCTGCAGCAGGTCCCGGCCAAGAAAAAGCGTTTTGGCAAGGACCCGTTCACGGGCGAAGAACGCTGGTTCCCGGCCAAGCCCGCCTCCGTAAAAATCAAGACGCGCGCGCTCAAAAAGCTCAAGGACGCCACGGTCTGATCGCGCCACGGCTCCATCGTCGGCAGCCGCCGCGAATCCACGGGGACCTTGTGCCATGCGGCGCAAGGTCCTTTTTGCTGGGCACTGGGGTGGTGGTCAGCCTCCTGTGGATGCACTCTGCGCTGCACGCAAGCCCCAGCCGCCGGCGTGCGTGTTCGCCTTACGCTTCAGGGCCGCAGCCTCAGGCCGAGGAAATGGTCGAGCATGTGAAAGTGATCCTCGAAGAACTCCTCCTCGCGGCCGCCCAGCGCGTCGATCGGCACCCACAGCGCTTCCTGCGCGTCATCATCGGCCGTCAGATGGGGCAAGGCGGTGTTGCCCAGGTCAAAGTAGTGCGCGTGGGTGATGGTGCGGCCACGCTGGCTGCGATCCGGATGGTCAAACACGGCTACGGCCTGCAGCGCCGCGCGCATGGTGGCCTCGGGTAGCGTGCAATGCGTTTCTTCGGCCAGTTCGCGCAGGCACGACTGCCACAGGGTTTCGCGCTGCTCGATGAACCCGCCCGGCACAGCCAGCTGGCCCTTGCCCGGTGCATGGGCGCGGCGGATGAGCAGGATTTGATCCTGGCAGCGCAGCACGGCATCGACCGTGACAAACACAGGCGGGTAGGGCGCGGCAGCCCACGCCGCGCGGTACCCCCGGAGCATGCGCCATTCTTCCTGCAAGGCAGCATACGCGGGCGTGTCGGCAAAAACCTCCAGCGCGACCCGGGTACCTGGGGGAATCTGGGCCGCCAGCGGTGCCAGCGCCTGTAGGGCCTTCCCTGCCGCCGCGCCAAAGTAGGCATCGCGCACCGCAGTGGCATCAATATTCCCCTGGCGCCCCACGTTGATCAGGTCCCAGTCTGGGAAGGCGCGCAGGTAGCTGCTGGTGGCATCTTTGAAGTGCCCGACCAAACCGATACGCGCGCCCTCGGGAGCCAGGCCCGCAACGGCGGCGCGCACGGCGTTCGCCCACACGGCCTCGTTGTAGCAGTCGCGCATCGGAAGCACCCGCATCCGGGCACGGTCGGCAGCGGGCAAGGCCGCGCGCAGCATGGCCTCGCGCTCCTGCCAGGTGAACGGGTTCTTCGGCGAGCGTGCCTGCCAGGCAGAACCCACCACCACGATGACCTGCGCCGCGCTGGCCAGAGCTCGCTGCAGCAGGGCCAGGTGGCCGCTGTGCACCGGCTGAAAGCGACCGATGTAGATGGCGATATCGTGCATATGCCTCCAGTGGTGGGTACAGCCGACGCAGCACTGAGGGCTGCCTTCAGGCTGGCTTTGAAGGTATTTTTGACCACGGGCGCCTTTTGCGATTGCCCCTGATGCTACTTTTTTTATAGTGATTTTAGCGCGACGCCGGGTGCAGGCGGCATCGCTCGGGGCCAGTTGCTGACGAAAGCAGTAGCGCCAAAACGCATCCATCGGATATGATGACTGTATAAATAAAAGGGGTGTCTATTTAGCTCCAGCAGCGCCACAATAGCTGGATGGAAACCCAGATGCTAACGCCAACTCCCGGGCAGGACCACCCTCGCACCTGGAATGAATTTCTTGACTGGTTTGCCACCGAAGAAGCCTGCCAGGCGTTCCTGGAGAAGCTTCGCTGGCCCCAAGGCTTCGTCTGCCCGCGTTGCGGCAACGCTGGTGATGTGTACCGCGCCAGCCGCACCCGCCTGATGTGCCGCTCATGCCAGTACCAGGGCACAGTGACCTCAGGCACCATCTTTGACAAGACTCGCACACCGCTGCGTGTCTGGCTGGCTGCGGCTTGGTACCTGACCAATCAGAAACAAGGCGTGAGCGCCCTGGGGCTGCAGCGCGTATTGGGTTTGGGGAGCTACCAGACTGCCTGGACCATGCTGCACCGGTTCCGACGCGCCATGGTCCGCCCGGGCCGGGACAAGCTCAAGGGGCTTGTCGAGGTGGACGAAACGTACCTGTCCATCACGGATCGCAAAAATCCCGCTACTCCAGCAGGGCGCAAGAGCAGCACCACCAAAGTGTTGATGGTCATGGCGGTGGAGATCGTGGAGCCCAAGGGGTTCGGGCGCATCCGGTTGCGCCGCATTGACCGGGACTCCACCAACCACGTCATCCCCTTCGTGCAGGAAGTGGTCGAGCCCGGAGCCCAGGTCCGCACGGATGGTTCGGCGGCCTACCGCGCTCTGGGAGAGCTGGGTTACACCCACCAGCGCACCGTCATGCTCGGCTCAGGCGTACCTGCCCATGTCTCCATGGCGGGAGTGCACCGGGTCGCCTCATTGGTGCAGCGCTGGGTGCTGGGAACGCATCATGGCTCCGTGCAGCCAGACCACCTGGACGCCTATCTCGATGAATTCGTGTTCCGGTTCAACCGACGCACATCCAGCTCACGCGGGATGCTTTTTTACCGCTTGCTGCAGCAGGCGGTAGTGACGCCGCCAGTGACCTATGGGGATGTTGTGAGCAAGAGCAGCGGGGATGGGCAATCGGATACGATGGCTGGATGAAATCACAGCATCAATGGGGCTGCTGGAGCTAAATAGATACCCCTTTTATGCATACAGTATCTCTACGCGAACAAGTGTTCGAGGGAGAACGTGGTGAACGACGAGAAGTATTTGGCAGGCCTGCGATCCTACTGGAAGACGCACAACGTCTTTCCGACGATTGAGCTGCTGTGCAGCGTCATTGGGCTAACCCGAATATTTCACGGCAATTGGTCGAAGGCGGAGCGAAGCGAGTTTTTCTGTTGATTTTGGGCTGCCAAGTGCTCTGGCCAGGGCTTTGATGTGCTGCAAAAGGCTATGGCGTGGTAACCAGGCACACCGGCCCC
>NZ_JBKDRI010000043.1:0-4815 GCF_046341535.1 Acidovorax sp.
CAGCGCTGCTGTTGGGGTGCCAGGCAAGGCGCGACGACGCGGCAGGCTCGTGCCTGCAAGGAGAAGCAACACCGCATGGCGCTCCAAAAGCGGTGCTGGCAAGTGCATAGCGCTGTCACCCCAAAGGTGAGGCTGCGAAAAGAACGCAAGCCCCGAGTCCACGCGGTGTGCCGCAAGATGACAAGCGGTCAACTGCCGTTTTTAGGGTTACTTGCGCCGCGGCGGCAGGGTCTGCTCCAGCCACGCCACCACCTCTTCCGCCACCTGGGTGGACGCCTGCGCCAGTGCCGCCACGCCACCCGGCGCATCGGCGGTGCGGGCCGGCACGCTGGCGGTAAACACCTGCTGGCCGCGCAAAGTCTCCCCGTCGGGCAGCAGATCCACGACCGTGGCACGCACGCGGATCACGCCAGCGCTGGTGGTGGGCGTGGTGAAGAGCTGGCTGAACTCCTCCAGCTCTACCCGCAGGACGGGCGGCAGTCGGCCATCCAGTTCGGCACTGCGCGCCAGGGCCGCGCCGTTGTCCGGGCGCAGCACGGCGCGGTGCTGGCCCAGCCGCTCACGCAGGCGCTGGTGGAAAAGCATCGCAGGCGGCTGGTTCCAGCGCGCCTGGCTGTAGGGATGCAGTCGCTGCGCATCCACATAGGCCAGCCGGTACAGCACGGTGTTGCTCTCCTCCACCACGCCCGGAGCTTCGATGTCGTCGAGCGTGAGCGGCGGCAGCGGTTGCATGCGGCGCTCAGCCCGCGTCTGCTCGATCGGCCCCGGCCCGAAGTCATACAGCGCCGGGCGAGACGGTGGCTGGGGCAGGACCGAGCATCCGGCCAGAAAAATCAAAGGAAAAAAGGCTGTTGCGCCTGCTGCGTATGCCATAACAGCTACTTTTTTTATAGCAAACATGCTTTCTCCTCAGGGGGCGGTGAAGCCGGGCTCGCCGGGGCCGGGCGGAATGCGGCCCGAGCCGTAGATGAACAACTGGGGGTTGTCCTGCACGCTGTTGGCGGTTCGACCAATCAGGCGTGCGGCGCGGCCGGCGTCGTCGGCCGCGCGGTTCAGGCGCGGCAGTGTGGCGGTGCTGAACTGGTCTGCGGCGCGGGCCAGCGTCTGCGTGCCCAAAGTGATCTGGTCGATGGCGCCACCCTCGGCCGACAGACGCCGGGCGGTTTGGCCAATGTCGGTTGCCAGCGTGGTCACACTGTCGCCCGCCTGGCGCAGCGACTGCAGTGTCTGGCGCGCATCGCCCGCCAGCGGAGGCAAAGCGGCCAGGGCTGGGTCGAGCCGCTGGGTCAACGTGGCGTCCAGCCGCTGTGTGAGCGTGTTGAAGCCGGCCGCAGCCTGGTTGATGTTGGCCAGCGCTTGCGACAACTGCTGCTGGTTGCCGTCGCCCAGCAGCCGGTTGACGCGGCGGGTGGCCTCTTCCACCTGGCTCAGAATGGCCGGTGCCTGCTCGGCCAGCCTGCCAAAGGGCGAGGGCTTGAGCAGCAAACGCGGCAGGCCGCTGGGGCCGGGCGGCAGCTCGGGGTTGGGCTGCTCGGTGTCGTCCAGCAGAATGTGCGCCAGCCCGGTGACGCCCTGGTAGCCCAGCACGGCAAACGTGGTGCGGCTCACAGGGGCCTGCTCGTTCACCGCGATGCGGATCAGCACATTACCGGGCACCTCAGGGTCAAAGCCGATGCGCGTGACCTTGCCCACGGCCACGCCCTTGTAGCGCACGGCGGCCTGGGGCTGCAGGCCCCCGACGCCGTCCTTGGTGGTCAGCTCATACAGGTCGTAATTGGCGTTATCGCGGGTAAGCCAGACGGCCAGCCCGATCAGCATGGCGGCCACCACCAGGACAAAGACGCCGGCAGCCAGTGCGTGAGATTTGTTTTCCATCAGGGGTGTTCCTTGTCTGTCGCGGCAACGCTGCCCGGGCTTGCCGGTTCAGGCGGCGCCTGCATCGGGGCCATGGCGCGGCGGCCTCGCTCGCCCATGAAAAAGTGCTCGATAAAGGGATGCTGGAACCGTGCCACCTCGTGCGGCGGCCCGGTGACGATGACCTGCTTGTCAGCCAGCACCGCCACGCGCGTGCTCAGCGCAAACAGGGTGTCCAGGTCGTGCGTGACCATCACCACCGTGAGGCCCAGCGTGGCGCGCAGCTCACGCAGCAGGGTGCAAAAGTCGTCCGAGCTGCTGGGGTCCAGCCCGGCGGTGGGTTCATCGAGCAGCAGCAGCGGCGGGTCCATCATCAGCGCGCGGGCCAACGCCACGCGCTTGACCATGCCGCCCGACAGGTCGGCCGGCATGCGGGTGGCATGTTCGGGCTTCAGGCCCACCATCTGCAGCTTGACCAGCGCCGCATCGCGCACCAGCTCGGCTGGCAGCGTGCCCTGCTCGCGCAGCGCAAAGGCCACGTTGTCCAGCGCATTGAAGGCCGAGAACAACGCCCCATGCTGGAACAGCATGCCCACCCGGCTGGCCGCGCCCTCGCGCCCCATCTCGCTGGCGGGGCGCCCCAGCACCGTGACCGTGCCGCGCGAGGGCCGGGCCAGCCCCAGGATCTGCCGCAGCAGCACCGTCTTGCCGGTGCCCGAGCCCCCCACCAGCGACAGCATCTCGCCGCGCTGCACGGTGAACTGCAAGTCCTGGTGCACATGAAAGGTTTCGTCGCCCTTGCCAAAGGTGGTCCACAGGCCCTGCACATCCACAATGGGCGGCTCGCCGGGCGGCACGGCAACATGCTGTGGCTTGGCGATGCGTTCCGTCATGGCCGCCCCTTCCATCCACCCATGGGCCTGCGGCGCACGATATGGGCAAGGCCCAAAGCCAGGGCTGCCCCGCCATCCGGGCGGCGTGCCCCAACCCGCACTGCGCCGCAGTGCGATGGCAGGGGGAAGACGCCAAGCGCCACAGGGGCTGGCCTCATATTCCTACATCCTTGAAGGCCACGGCAAACAGCGCGTCCACGATGATGACCATGGTGATCGAGGAGACCACCGATGCCGTTGTGCCCTCACCCAGGCTCTGGGTGTTGGGCTTGACGCGCAAACCCCAGTGGCAGCCGATCAGCGCAATGAAAGCGCCAAACACCACCGACTTGGCCACCGCAAGCCCCAGGTTGCCGATCTTCACAGCCGCGGGCAGCGCCTGCACAAAGTACGCCGGCGAAATGCCCATGACCACATCGGCCGCCAGCATGCCACCGCACAGCGCGGCAAGCGTGGTCCACACGCTGATGAGCGGCATGGCAAGGGCCAGTGCCAAAGTGCGCGGCAGCACCAGCCGAAAGCCATGCGCAATGCCCATGACCCGCATGGCATCGAGCTCCTCCGTCACGCGCATCACGCCGATCTGCGCCGTGATGGCCGAGCCAGACCGCCCCGCCACCAGAATGGCAGCCAACATGGGGCCCAGCTCGCGGATGAGCGAGATACCCAGGATATTGACGATGAACGCCTCGGCCCCAAACTGGCGCAGTTGCAGACTCATCAGGTAGGCCAGCACCACACCGATGAGAAACCCCACCAGCGCCGTGATGGGCAGCGCCGTGGCCCCCATGCGGTAGAGGTGGCCCGACACATCGCGCCAGGGCCCGCGCTGTGGCGCGCGCGCCAGACGCACCAGATCCAGCGCCAGCTGGCCCACCAGCTGCAGCAGGTGGCGGGCATGGTCCACGGCATGCAGCACCAGCACACCCAGGCGGTCCATCTGATCGGCCAGCCGCCAGGGCTCCTCGGGGGGCGGCGCCACCGTGAACTGCGCCACGCGTTCCAGAATGTCGCGCTCGCGCCGATCAACCAGAATCTGCGCGGGCCAGGCCTGACCCCAGTGCCGCCACAGCAGCTGCGCACCCACATGGTCCAACCAGGCCAGACCGCGCAGGTCCCACGCCACATCGGCTGCAGGCGGGATGGCCTGCAGTTGGCTGTACAGGGCCTGCACCACCTTGCGGTCGCCCATTTCTGCCGCGGCCCAGCGCCCCCGCACCTGCACCAAGCGCCCACCCGGCACCCCGCCCGCTTCGACCACGAGGCGGGGGACCAGATCCGGCGAAGAAAGTGCGTTAGTGGGCAAGGCGAGCAGGAAAAACAGCCAGCGGCGGCGTGTGGAGACAGGTGCATGCACCCGCCAGCCGACGGAGACAAGCCTCGCAGTGCAGCGGGCCCAGACGCCATTGCCGCTCCGCCCAGCGCGGCAAGCCCTGTACAAACAGCACAGGCAACACGACACACGCACGCCAAAAGACAAACGTCATCCTACCGTGTGCGCCGCGCAAGAGGTACAAAATTCATCGATCCCCAACGCGCCATGGGGCGGCGGAACAACGAACAAAGTAAGCTGCCGGCCTCTGGCGGGTCAACTTGACCGAGTTAGGTGAGTCTCTGTCGACCCCACTGTCGAAGCCCACCACGCCAGATCGACCAATTCCACAATCAATACCAACAGCCTCTTGACCTAGGGGAAAGTCCTTGCAGGGTTCAGGCTGCGGTGCCCGGAGTTGTATGTGCCATTGCTGGGGGATCGGGAGCATACAGAGTGATCTGAAGCCGCAGCCGCAGGCGTGCGAGCTCGGTTATCGCGTTGCCTGAAGCTAGTAATGGGAACGCATGGGGGTGAAACCCAGCCTGAAGTCCAACATTGGCGCAACGATCGGTGCAACTGTTCCACACTGCTCGCAGCTCCGGGGACAACTCATCAAAGAGTGTGGCATAGCGAGTGACTGCATCGTCAAGGCTGCTCTCTGACGGGGAAAGTTCAAGCCACAGAGTGTGGACACCGTTCTCAACGGAATTCCGCAACGGCTTGACTGCGCCGCCCATATGTTCGAGCAAGGTC
>NZ_JBKDRI010000044.1:0-3433 GCF_046341535.1 Acidovorax sp.
GTGGCCTTGGTCAATCCCAGGCGCTCGGCGATGGCATTGTTGAGTTCGCCATCGGCACTGCTCAGGACAATGCGCGCTCGCGCACTCAATGCCGCAGGCAGCGATCGACTGCGCGCAAACGACTGAAGCTGCGAGCGCTCAGCGTCCGTCAGCAGCAACTCGACTTTCGGTCTTCCTGTCCTCATGGCGGTATCTCCGTTCCCAAGATACCGCATTGGCATGCACGATTAATGCCAGAAATTAACGGGACATGACACTAGCGAACATCCCCCCGTTCGGGCTGAGCCCGCCGAAGCCAGACCCCCACCCCGCCCGTTCAGGCTGAGCCCGTCGAAGCCAGCGCCCCACCCCCACCCGTTCGGGCTGAGCCTGTCGAAGCCAGGGCCCCACCCCCAACCGTTCAGGCTGAGCCCGTCGAAGCCAGGGCACTGCCTGCCGCCCGGCGCTCGCCGATGCTCGGCAAAAATTCTATTCAAACCACCACCCCGCGCTTGCTGCGCTTGCCCAAGCAGCTATCTATTCAGTAGCAGATTGCCGTGCCAGCCGCTCGCTCTTCCAGTACACATCGTCGCCGCCGTCCATGCGGTTGAGCACCCGGGCGAGCACGAACAACAGGTCGGACAGGCGGTTGAGGTACTGGCGCGGCGCATCGTTGATGGCCTCCTCGTTGCCCAGCGCCACCACCACGCGCTCGGCGCGGCGGGCCACGGTGCGGCAGATGTGGGCCTGCGCTGCGGCGCGGGTGCCCGCAGGCAGGATGAATTCCTGCAGCCTGGGCAGGTTGGCGTTGTGCTCTGCCAGGGCCTCGTCCAGCGCCAGCACGGCGTCGGCCTTGAGCAGTTCAAAGCCAGGGATGGACAGCTCGCCGCCCAGGTTGAAGAGCTGGTGCTGGATCTCCACCAGCAGCGCGCGCACGCCGTCGGGCAGGGGCTCGCACAGCAGCAGGCCGATGTGCGAGTTCAGCTCGTCCACATCGCCCATGGCGTGCACACGCAGGCTGTTTTTCGAGACGCGCTGGTTGTTGCCCAGGCCGGTGGTGCCAGCATCGCCGGTGCGCGTGGCAATCTGTGTGAGTCGGTTACCCATGGTCGTCCTGCTGTGCTGGCGCTGGCCGTACCAGACAGGCAGGCGCAGCGCGGGGTTCAAACGCAGCGCATTGTGCGCCATGCAGCGGGTGGATGCGGTGCCCCGCCAGCCGCAGCCGCAGCCTCAGCCCCACCCCGAAAGCCGCACCGCCCAGGTCAGTAGCAGGGTGGCGGCGATGCCCAGCAGGGTGCCCGGTCGCCACCACGGCCACGGGCGGGCCGGGCGGCGGCCCGCCGCAGCCTCGGCAACCGCCGCGGCGGCGCATATCAGCACCCACACCAGCAAGGCGACGGCGGCGGGGTTGGCGGCCCAGGCGGCGGCCCACTCGCCCTGCACCAGCGCGGCGCAGGCATGCGTGCCGCCGCACAGGGGGCAGGGCAGGCCGGTCAGCGCCCGAAAGCCGCAGCCCAGGCTTTGCCCCTGGCGCAGCCACAGGGGCGTGGCCGCCATGGCCAGCGGCGCGGCCAGGCCCAGCGCAAGGCGCTGCCACCGCTGGGCGGCCGACAGGGGCAGCCAGTCGCCCCCTGGCGCGCGGGCGTCAGAGCGCGGCGATGCGAACGGGTTCATCGCCTACCAGTTGGCGCGCCAGGTAGAACGTGCCGATCATCGAAATCGGCATCGTGACCAGCGCCCCCACCCAGCACAGCAAAAAGCCCACGCTGCCCACCACGCTCAGCACCAGGGCGCAGAAAAACGCCGAGCCAAGGTTCTTGATCACCAGCTGCCAGGCCCGGCTGAAGGCCGCGACCCCATCGCGCTCGCCGCGCGCGACCAAAAACAGCGCCACCGACGGCAGCGCCATGATCAGCAGGCCCGGGATGAAGCACAGCGCGAACCCGAGGGTCAGCACCAGCATGCTGATGAGCCCCGCCACCAGCGCGGGCACCAGATCGTCGAACCCCCGGAACACATCGCCGATCGATACCGCCTCGCCCAGGTCTTCGCGCTCGATCATGCGCATGTAGCCCACCAGCATCGGCCCGGCCAGCAGCCCCGCGCTGACCGCACCGACCACCGACACCAGCAGCGTGCACACCACGTGCGTGACCGCGTTTTTCTTGAACAACTTCCATGCGCCTGACAGACAGGCACCCACACTTGCAGCCATGACCATCCCTGTGTAGAGTAAAACGTGGATTCAGTGTA
This sequence comes from Acidovorax sp., assembly GCF_046341535.1. Lineage (GTDB taxonomy): Bacteria > Pseudomonadota > Gammaproteobacteria > Burkholderiales > Burkholderiaceae_C > Acidovorax. The sequence continues at coordinate 2,233 of NZ_JBKDRI010000044.1, forward strand.
GCGAGCGTTACCCGCGCCGCGTCGGCGCTGTTGTTGCAGCGCCGCAGTCGTCCGCGCCCAGGGCACACGATGCCTTCAGCGCGTCCATCCCCCTAGCGAGGACCCCCTCATGAACGCACCCACCGTCCCCTCCCACCTGTTGCCACAAATCCACCTGCGTGATGTGCCCCAGGCACTCATTGAGGCCTTGCAGAGCCGGTTTGGTGCGCGATGCTCGCTGGCCCAGGCCGTGCGCGAGCAACATGGGCGGGACGAAGGCTCGCTGCAGGCCCCGCCCCCCAGCGCCGTGGTGTTTGCCGAAAGCACGCAGGACGTGGCCGACGCCGTCAAGCTGGCCAGCCAGTACGACGTGCCCGTGATTCCCTACGGCGCGGGCTCGTCGCTGGAAGGCCACCTGCTGGCCGTGCAGGGCGGCATCAGCATCGACGTGAGCCGCATGAACCAGGTGCTGAGCATCCATGCCGAAGACCTCACCGTGACCGTGCAGCCCGGCATCACGCGCAAACAGCTCAACGAGGCCATCAAGGACACGGGCCTGTTCTTCCCCATCGACCCCGGTGCCGACGCCAGCATTGGCGGCATGAGCGCGACACGCGCCAGCGGCACCAACGCCGTGCGCTACGGCACCATGCGCGAGAACGTGCTGGCGCTGGAGGTGGTGACGGCCAGCGGCGAAGTCATCCACACCGGCACCCGCGCCAAAAAGAGCAGCGCGGGCTACGACCTCACCCGCCTGATGGTGGGCAGCGAAGGCACGCTGGGCATCATGACGGAGATCACCCTGCGCCTGTACCCCCTGCCCGAGGCCGTGAGCGCGGCCATCTGCTCGTTCCCAAGCATCGAGGCCGCGGTGCGCACCACCATCCAGATCATCCAGCTGGGTGTGCCAATTGCCCGCGTGGAGCTGATTGACCACCACACCGTGCGCATGGTCAACGCGCACAGCAAGCTCGGCCTGCGCGAAGAACCCATGCTGCTGATGGAGTTCCACGGCTCGCCGCTGAGCGTGAAGGAGCAGGCCGAGACGGTGCAGGACATCGCCCATGAATTCGGCGGCAACGCCTTTGAATGGGCCAGCACGCCCGAGGAGCGCACCCGCCTGTGGACCGCGCGGCACAACGCCTACTTTGCGGCGGTGCAAAGCCGCCCGGGCTGCCGCGCGATCAGCACCGACACCTGCGTGCCCATCAGCCGCCTGGCC
>NZ_JBKDRI010000045.1:0-7021 GCF_046341535.1 Acidovorax sp.
GATCGAGTTCAGTTTGTTCGGTACAGTTTGGATTCGGCATGGCTCGCTCGTTCATCAAGTTTCTACACCTCGATAAACGCGCACTCAAAGGGCCATGCCGTCATCGTTTTTACGGAGGACGGTGAAATATCCGGGCTAAAACTGGTGGCGCTGCTCGCCCTTGGGTGCTGGCACTGGTGCGCGCGTGGGACGCCCCCAAGAAGCGGCGTCTTTGTCGGTCTGCCCTGGCCAAAACGATCGGCAGCCGATGACGTTCAGGTCCGACAGGCCCTCCCGTCAGCACGCCAGTCAGGCCAGACGGAGCACCCCTATTTGCGTACTTCGTCAACCATCGCACGGAAATCGTCGATGTCTTCAAAGCTGCGGTATACGCTGGCAAAACGGATGTAGGCCACCTTGTCCAGTTTCTTGAGTTCACGCATTACCAGCTCCCCAATGCGGCTGGACAGAACCTCGCGCGAGCCCAGGTTCAGGAGTTTTTCCTCAATGCGCTCGATGGCGCCATCGACCTGGTCGGTGCTCACCGGGCGCTTGCGCAGCGCCAGGTTGAAAGAGCCCAGCAGCTTGGCTCGCTCGTAATCGATGCGCCGACCATCTTTTTTGACGATGGACGGAAAGCTCACTTCCGGCCGCTCGTAGGTGGTAAAGCGCTTGTCACAGGCGCCGCACTGCCGTCGCCGACGGATGAACTCCCCGTCTTCGGAGACCCGTGTTTCGACGACTTGCGTGTCCAGGTGTCCGCAGAAGGGGCATTTCATGGTGCGCTTGCCCTGGGATCAGCGATAGACCGGGAAGCGGCTTGTCAGCGCGTTGACCTTGTCGCGCACAGCGGCAATGTTGGCTTCATCGCGTGGGTTGTCGAGCACATCAGCGATCAGGTTGGCCGTGATGCGCGCCTGTTCTTCCTTGAAACCCCGCGTGGTCATGGCCGGGGTGCCAATGCGAACGCCACTGGTGACCATGGGCTTTTCCGGATCGTTCGGGATCGCATTTTTGTTGATGGTCATGTGCGCTGCGCCCAGCACGGCCTCGGCTTCCTTGCCGGTGATGCCCTTGGCGCGCAGGTCGACCAGCATCACATGGCTCTGGGTGCCGCCACTGACGATGCGCAGGCCGCGCTCGGTCAGCGTCTCTGCAACCGCCTTGGCGTTCTTGATCACCTGCTCCTGGTAGGCCTTGAACTCCGGTTGCAGGGCTTCCTTGAAAGCAACCGCCTTGGCTGCGATCACGTGCATCAGCGGGCCGCCCTGCAGGCCAGGGAAGATGGCGCTGTTGATGGCCTTTTCGTGTTCAGCCTTCATCAGGATGATGCCGCCACGGGGGCCGCGCAGGCTCTTGTGCGTTGTGGAGGTGACCACATCCGCATGAGGCACCGGGTTGGGGTACACGCCGGCAGCGATCAGGCCTGCATAGTGGGCCATGTCCACCATGAAAATCGCGCCCACATCCTTGGCCACCTTGGCGAAGCGGGCGAAGTCGATGTGCAGGCTGTAGGCCGATGCACCGGCGATGATCAGCTTGGGCCGGGTCTCATGCGCCTTCTTTTCCATCGCGTCATAGTCGATGGCTTCATTGGCATCCAGGCCGTAAGAAACCACGTTGAACCACTTGCCCGACATATTCAGTGGCATGCCGTGGGTCAGGTGACCGCCTTCGGCCAGGCTCATACCCATGATGGTGTCGCCGGGCTTGATGAAGGCCAGGAATACGGCTTCGTTTGCGGACGCGCCGCAGTGCGGCTGCACGTTGGCGGCATCTGCGCCAAAGAGCTTCTTGACGCGATCAATGGCCAACTGCTCGGCCACGTCAACATGCTCGCAACCACCGTAATAGCGCTTGCCCGGGTAGCCTTCGGCGTACTTGTTGGTCAGCTGGGTGCCCTGCGCCCACATCACTGCGGGAGATGCATAGTTTTCGCTGGCAATCAGCTCGATATGGTGTTCCTGCCGCGCGTTTTCGGCCTGGATGGCAGCGAAAAGCTCGGGATCGGTTTGTTCGACAAGAATAGAGCGGTCGTACATGATGTGGCAGTCCTAAGAACTTGCGTCCCTTGAAACAAGGGGCTGCCCAGGCGAACGGCTGAACGCAAGGGCCTCGCGCCTTTGCGGCACGCTCCCCAGTGGTTTGCAAGAAGCGGGTTCCTGCCGGGTTCCACGTCAGCGGCCATGCCCTCTGGGCATCGCGCCTATCGCCAGTTGCGTGCTGGCCGATTGTAACTGAGGAGGCCTTCAAAAGCCGCCCTGGGCTGGGTAGAACCGAGCGCGGGGACGGCCGCTACATCACAGTCCGTCAAACAGCGCGACCTTGTCGTGCGCTGCGGGGGATGGCCCGGGCGCCTCCGGTGGCAGGGGCACGGGCAGAGCTTGAGGCGTTGCCTGAGTCGCCAGCGCGGGCGGCGTCAGCGGCACGTTTTGGCCGCTGGCCACCTGGAGCAAGCGGAGATGTTCGGCCATGACTTTTGACACGTAACCGCCGTCATCCGGGTTGTTGGCCGCCCCCACGTAGTGCCGAAGTCCGCCCTCCAGCGAGCCGGCACGGGCAATGCATTCCTGCAGCACCTTCACGCCCACGCGCAGGTTCGCCACGGGGTCGAACGCGGCGAGATGGCCACCAAAGTTCTCGTACTTTTCGGTGTGCACCGTGGTCATGACCTGCATGAGTCCCTGAGCGCCCACCGGGCTTTGCGCGAACGGATTGAAGCTTGACTCCACCGCCATGATCGCCAGGATCAGGGTGGGGTCAATCTTGGCGCGCGTGCCGATTTCGAAGGCCTCGGCCACAAGAACGCTCAGCGGCTCAGCGGCCACGCGGTATTTTTTGCTCAGCCAGAACGCGATGGCTGCCTGTGGCTTGGGAAGGTCCTTCGGATTGGCCGCGGTTGCACGGCCACTGGCCTCGGGTTCGATCGGCATACCGACCATCTCCACCTGACGCTCCCGCAGCCAGGTCATCAGTTGCTCCTCACCGGCCTGGCGCAGGTCGTCGCGGGCGGCCAGTGTGATGACAACGAACGCGAGCGCAAGGCCAATCAGCGCAAAGCTGTTGTGGGTGATCTCAAGAAATCCCTCCACCACATCGGTGGCAAAGGTACGGAAACCGCGAAGCATGGTTCCTAACGCTGTCATAGCTCTCCTTTCTGCGGCTTTGCCCACTACCCGTTGCGGCTTGTGGAGCCTCGGGCTTGGGCAGGATGCCTGGATTGGTACGCCTTCAAAACGGCAGGTGGCACGCCGGTTGTGGGCGTGCTACCCCGTTTGAAATTGCCGAGGGGGTCGGCAGCGATTGGGGTTTCTACGGGTGTGTCGCGAAGCAGGCGGATTCTAGGAGTTGTCTTAATGCACAGTCAATACTAACAAAATAAATTGTTATTCTTTAAAAGAATATTAGAGCGACCATGTGTTTTCTGGCTTCACCGCTCCGAGGCGCGTGGTCTTGCGAGTCCTGGATCGGTCTCAGCGAGCGGGTCGATTGAAAAATGGCCTGGGCGACTGCCGCGCCGTTGTGTTTGCGTGAGCAGGTCTGCCATTGCAGCGCCGCCATCGGCACGGTGTTGCCGTCCTGACCTCACACCCCTGGCAGCGCCGCAATGCGGGCGACTGCGCATCTGTAGAGATAATGGAGGGCCGCGCATATGATTGCTGGAACCTTCCGACCTTGGCGTGCGCGCTGCGGCGTCAGCGCCTCCATGGCGACGTTCTCCGTTGGCCTGTGTCGGCCCAGACTTTCAGGCGTGCGCAACGGCCCGTTCTGAAGACCGGTGGTTGACGTTGGTCAGGCGGCGCCCGACCGCTCTCGTCCTGGCGCATTTGTGATTCCCTTGAACCCATGTTTCCCTTTCTCTCCCGCAACAAAATGTCTGACGCACCCGAAGTGAATCCGGCCCCGGCCAAATCCCATGAGCCGCATCCGCTGGATGCTTTGACCGGCGGCGTTTTTTCTGCCGCGACATCGGGCGAGCGCGCATCGCGCATTCGGGACTGGCTTGCCACCCAACCCGGGCCAGAGCAGTTGCAGGAGGTGTTCAAAGAGCTGAGCGGCCGCGACAAGGGCGCTGCCCGTGCCGTGCGGGAGCGCCTTGATGAGATCCGCCGCCAAAAGGGTCAGGAGGCCATCGCTGCCGAGTGGGTCGGCAAGGCCCAGACTTTGCTGGCCGCTTCGAAGCTCAATATTGCAGATGCCATGGCGTGGCAGCGTGACGCCGCCAAGGCGGGCGCGCCGTTGTCGCGCGAGCCGCTCTCGCTGTTGAAGGTCCAACTGGCGGATCGCGTCAAGGTGATCGAAGACCTCCAGCACCGTGTTCAGGTGCAGCGCGAGGCAGCTGTGCTGCTGGCACAGCGCATCGAGGTCCTGTCGACCAAGCCCTGGCGCGATGCCCATGCCGCCCTGGACATGCTCAGTGCCGATGTGGCGCGTTGGCAGCAGCAGGCCGACGAACTGGCCAGCGATGGAAGCTGGCCGAGCGTGGATGCGCGCTTTCCGCCCTTGCTGGACGCATCGCGCCTGCAGCTTCTGGTGGTCTGGGACGCATTTCAGCCCGCTGTCGCCCAGGCCGTGCTTGCGGCGGAAGATATCAACGCACCCCTACCCCCGGTGCCCGTCTGGGCCGACGAATTGCGCGCCGCACGAGGATTGCCGCCAGAGGCTGGCAGTGGCGATGTGGCTGGGGCTGGTTCTGGCAAGTCTGCGCGTGCGCCAAAACCCCGGCTTTCCACGCAAGCCGTCGAAAAATCCATGCAGGCCGTGCGTGAAGCGCTCACGACTTTGGAGCGTGAAACAGCCCAGGGCCATGGCAAGGCCAGCGTTGGTGCGGCGGCGGCTTTGCGCGCCGTGCTCAAACAGCACGGACGGAACATCGATCAGGCGCTGGAGCACCAAGTGCATGCTGCGCTGGTGGCTGCCGGTGAACTGGAGGGCTGGCAGCGCTGGGGTGCCGACCAGGTGCGCGAGGAACTGGTGGCCAAGGCCGAGGCGCTGCTCCAACGTCCCGACGGGCAGGCCCTGGGGGGCCGCAAGATGCAAGAGACCCTGCGCAGCCTGCGGGACCAGTGGAAGAAAGCGGACCAAGGTGCTGCCCCCAATCACGCTTTGTGGAAGAAGTTTGACGAGGCCTGCAATGCCGCGCACAAGGTCGTCGAAGCCTGGCTCGAGAAGATTCGCGCTGAAGCCGCCGAGCATAAATCGCAGCGCCTGGCGCTGATCGAGGAGGTCAAGGCCTGGACCCAGGAGCACGCAGCATCGGGCGATTGGAAGGGTATTCACCGCGCGCTGCATCAGTTTGGCGACCGCTGGCGCGAGGGCGGCCATGTCGGCGAGAAAATTTTTGCCGAGTTGCAGCCCTTGTGGAGGCAGGCCATCGGCGCTGCGGCAGCGCCGTTTGAGGCTGCCCAGAAGGACAGCCTGGCGCGCCGCCACGCCATGATCGACGAGGCTGTGGCGCTCGGAGCGGCCCCCACGCTGCGTATCGATGCTGTCAAGGCGCTGCAGCAGCGCTGGCAGGCCGAGGCGCAGGCGGTTCCGCTGGACCGCAAGCACGAGCAAAAACTATGGGATGCTTTCCGCAAGCCCATCGACGACGCGTTCAACCGCAAGTCGGCAGACCGGGACCGTGCCGTGAACGAGTTGAGTGCGCGCGACAAGGTGGTGCTGGAGGCCTCCAAGGCGCTGGAAGCGGCCAATGCATCGGGCGATGCCCAGCGGATTCGCGCGGCCATGCAGGGGCTGGAAGCCGCGCTGCGTGGACAGGCCCAGGCGGCCGAAGCCGTGGCCACGGCGCAGCGCGAGGAGCAGCAGTCTGGCGCGGGCCCGGATGTCGGCGGGGCAGGGGTTGCTTTGGCCACTGACCCCGCTGTGGAGCAGGCGGCCGAGAGTGGAGCTGTTGCCAGCGCCCCCGTGCCTGCATCCAAGCCCAGTCGGCCGGTGGTGGCGGTGCGCGGCGACGATCGCCCTGGGATGAAGAAGGAAGCGGCTGCGCCCGCCGGTCGTGGAGTCCGACCGGGCGAGCGTCGCGATGGAAAGCCTGGCGACCGTCCGGAGCGGGGTGGCCGTTACGCCGACCGGCCCGCGTTCGAGGACCGCGGTCCCCGTCTGGGCGACACAGCTTTCCGGGCCCAGCGCGACGCCATGGAGCGTGCGCAGCTGGCCCTGAAGAAGCTTGCAGCACAGGCGCACGGCGAGGCGCTCACCCAGCTGCTGACGGCCTGGGAAAAGCGTGACCCGTCCCAGGTGCCTGGCGCGCAGGAGTTGGGTGCTGGCGTGACGCCCTCGGTGCGTACCGCCTGGATTCAGGCCTTGTCGGCAGCGCCCCAGGCCGATGCGTCGGAGGCATTGCTGCGGCTGGAGATGGCGGCCGATGCGCCCACGCCGGCGGAGCACATGGCGGCCCGTCGGATGTTGCAGCTCCAACTGCTCACGCGCCGCAACGACCCGTCGCCAGTGCAGACCTGGGGTCAGGACACCGCCCGCGTGCTGGCCAGCGCAAGCGACGCAGCCCATGCCCGTCGCCTTCAGAATGTGTTGAAGGTATTGCTGCGTCAAAAGGGGTGAAGGCCCACGTGCCGCGCTGAATCCGTTGGTGCCAAATTTTGGGGCTGCACCCCGTATGGGCGTTGGCCTGCGCACATGCAACACCGTTGCGCCAAAGTAAAAAAGCCGTTGCGGATGCAACGGCTTTTTGCTTGGTGCCCAGGAGAGGACTCGAACCTCCACGATGTTACTCGCTAGTACCTGAAACTAGTGCGTCTACCAATTCCGCCACCTGGGCTTCAGATTACGCTTCGAATTGTAGAGCAGGAAATTTCTCGAAAAGAGCGGCTGGCGAATATTTATCGCACGGCCTTTGGTGCTGCGGCACCCAGCGGAGATCGCGTTGCCGAAACATGTCCCTGAATCCGTGACCCCAATCCCCCGGGTTCCGTAATCGCACAGAAACCGGGCAGAGAAACCCCGATATTCACCCCCAGTCCGGCCATTTCAACGCAACAAACCCGACCGGCACCCCAGATATACGCTCATCATGCCCTGC
>NZ_JBKDRI010000046.1:0-8449 GCF_046341535.1 Acidovorax sp.
TGCGGTCTGCGCTGGCGCGGGCTCGGGCAGTCCACGGTGTTGCTTTTCTTGCCAATAGCCAGGCTATTGGCTGCAAAAAGCGCCTTGTGGCCTATCCCAATCCGCACCAGCGCATCCTCGCGAGGGTTATGCAGAGCTTCCCAAGGGGTTTGTGCGATGAGCCCCGCCCTTCCCGAACAACGCCCAAGTGGCCCGGACAAGACCGGCCCAACATTTTTTTCATATTTCTTGCATCGTTTCAACCCCATCCAGCCGCCCCGTTCGTTTCACCCAGCACCACCACTTTTTTGATGGAGCTGCCATGAAACCACGCTTTTTCACTTTGCCCGCTCTCGCGACACTGGCCGCGTTGCTGGGCCTGGCCCACCTGCCCGCCCAGGCCATTGGCCACCTGGCCGATGTGACCATCGTGGACCGCGATACCGGCGCCACGTTGCCCGTGCACTACGCCCGGGGCGAATACTGGGTGGCCGGGCGGCCAGGGGCGCGTTATGCCATCAGCGTGCGCAACCGGCAGGGCGAGCGGGTGTTGGCCGTGCCCTCGGTGGACGGCGTGAATGTGCTCAGCGGCGAGACGGCCGCCTGGGATCAGCGCGGCTATGTGTTCTCGCCCCACGAGCGATACCAGATCACCGGCTGGCGCAAGAGCGATAGCGAGGTGGCCGCGTTCGAGTTCTCCCACATCGCCAACTCCTATGCCGCCCGCACGGGCCGCCCCGCCCATGTGGGCGTGATTGGCGTGGCGCTGTTCCGGGAGCAGCCGCCGGTGCCCGTGTCCGTCCCTACCCCCGAGCGCTATAACCAGCACCGCGACAGCAGCCAGAGCCCGGGGCGCCTGCGCGAGGAGCCCGCATCGCCCGCGGCCGCAGCACCGGCCGAGGCCGAATCCTCCGCCCGCTCCATGGCCGCCGACAGCGCGGCCAGAGCCATCCCCATGCCAGCGGCCAAGCTGGGCACGGCCCACGGCCAGCGCGAGACATCGGTCGTCTCGCACACAATCTTCACGCGCCTGCAGGAGCAGCCCAACGAAATCATCAGCATTCGCTATGACAGCCGTGAGAACCTGATCGCAGCCCGAGTGATCCGCGAGCCCATGGCCCGCCCCTATCCGCCCCACATGCCGCGCGCGTTTCCACAGTCGGACAACCTGTCGTACGTTCCTGACCCCAGGTAGGCCCGGGGCCCGTACGAGCGCGCATGAGGGCCTCGCATAATGTCCGGGTGCCAGCCGCCCCACCCTCTGACGATGCCAACGACCGCGATGAAGCGCTGATGCTGCGCTACGCCAGCGGCGACCTGGGTGCCTTCGACCAGCTCTACGCGCGGCACGAACTGGCCGTGTGGCGGTTTGTGTTTCGCAGTGTGAAGGTGCAGGCCGTGGCCGATGACCTGTTGCAGGACGTGTGGTTTGCCGTAGCGCGCAACGCCACCCGCTACGAGGTCAAGGCCAAGTTCCGCACCTGGCTGTTCACCCTGGCACACCACCGGCTGGTGGACCACCTGCGCACCGCCAAACACCACACCAGCCTGGACGCCTGCGATGACGATGCGTGCACGCTGGCCGACACGCTGGTGGCTGACTCGGGTTTCGGGCCCCTGCGGCAACTACAGTCGCGCGAGCAGGCGGCCGCGCTGATTGCGGCAGTGGAGCAGTTGCCACTGGAGCAGCGCGAGGCCTTCTTGCTGCAGGCCGAAGGCGACCTGAGCGTGCAAGAAATTGCCGAGGCCACCGGAGTGAATTTTGAAACCGCCAAGAGCCGTCTGCGCTACGCGCGGGCCAGCCTTCGCCAGCACCTCAAGGAGTTTGTATGACCCGGCGGGACGACGAACTGGTCCGGCGCTACCACGAGGCCAGCGAGCTGGAAGACGCCCGCCCCGGTGCGCAGGTGCGCGATGCCGTGCGTGCACATGCGCAAATGCTGGCAACGGCCGCTGCCCGGCTGCCCACCCCTGCAGCGCCCATGCCCAATGTCCCCAGCCGCACTGCCGCCAACCAGCCACGCTGGAAGATCTCGGCACTGGCCACGGTAGCCGTGATGGGGCTTGCCGGTTTGCTGATGTTGCAGTTTGATCGCGGAACGCCCGAAGAGAAAGAGATCGCCTACGGCCAGCGCCGGACCTACATGGGTACGCCTGCTGCAGTGGCGCCTGGGGCTCGAACCACAGAACAAGGTTCGGAGCCAACGGCCCCGGCGGCAGAGCCCGGCGCTGCCCGCGCAACCGCGCGTCCATCGACCCCGACCACCGCGCCAGCGCTCGCTGCACCCGCGCCCCAGCCCGTCGCGCCCCGAGCCACACCAACCCCCGCTATCCGTGAGGCAGAGGCCCCAGCAGCTTCGCGCCAGGCCGGTGACGCCTCCGCCTTCCCTGCATCGTCCCCCGCCGTGGCCGCCGCGCCCATCCCACCCCGGACCGAGCCCGCTCCAGCGCCCCTTGCCGGGTCTCACAAGCGCGCCGCAGCCCAGGATGCCTCTGCAGCCTCCATGAGCAGGCAGAAACTAACGGCCGCCGAAGCGGCTGCGCCCACCGCGGGTAATCCGGCTGCCGAGTCCACCCGCGCTGTGGCGCCGGCTCAAAGCATGCCCACACCCGCCGCCGACGCGGTGCCTGGCCCACCCCAGTCGCTTGATCTGCACAACGCGGCCCGTGCAGGCAGCATCCCGCAAGTGGAAAGCCTCATCCACCAGGGTGCGGTCCTTGACGCCCGCGACAGCGCAGGCAGAACAGCGCTGATGTTGGCCGCCATGCAGGGTCAAACGGCCACCGTCCAGAAGCTTTTGGCGCTGGGCGCCAACCCGTTATTGCTGGACCGCGATGGGCTGAGCGCGGCGCAGCTGGCCCGGCAGCAAGGGCATGACAGCCTTGCCGAACTGATAGAGACTAAGCGTCGATAGCGGCTGCGACGAACCCGGCCCGAACGCCTGGAGGGGATCGCGCGCGACCCGGAATCAGAGCCTCAAAATCGCACGGCCTCGAAGGCCGGGTAGAGCGCGTCGATCCAGTGATCGAGCTCATTTTGCGTGACGTTCAGGTGGGCCATGCAGGTTTCGCCATGGGATTGCCATTCACGCGAGGGAGGCAGATTCTCGTGGTGAGTCACCAGGAAGTCGGCCAGTTCCCCCATGGCGACCAAGCGGCGCACCGTAGGATCGAAGCGTTCATCGGCCAGACACGCAAAGTCGTGGTGCAGCCAGATGGCTTGCGCTACGGCCGCAGGTAGATGCCAAGTGCGGGCCACGATGGCACCCACCACCGCATGGTCGGTCCGGTGGTTGGCGTTTTCCGTCTGGGTAAAGGTTCGGTCCTGGCGGGCCAATGCTTCGGTCAGCGTCGATCCATAACCGCGCACCGCCTTGATCAGCACCGGAATCCCCACATGACAAAACAGCCCGAAGCTGTAGCCCAGGCCGGGGTCCATGTTGTAGAGCTGCAGTCCGATGTGTTCGCAGGCGATGGCTCGGCGCTGTGAGCTTTCCCAGAAGTGTTCGAGCAACGGGGATCGGACGTTGAGGGCATGGCGGGTAATGAATGCCGCCAGCAACTCCACCGAAGGGCGCAATCCCAGCACCGTCAGCGCCATGCCCACCGTTTGCGCTGGCTGCTCAAGCCCATGCAGCGAGCTGTTGGCCATTCGAATCAGCGCTGCCGCCATGGCAACGTCCGCCGAGGCGAGATGGTCGAGTGCGGCCAGGTCGACTTCGGAGCCCGCCATGGCCTGCTGCAGTCGCAGCAAGTATTCAGGACACGGCGGGATCACGATGGCGCGCACAGCAGGATGTAAACGTGCCTGCTGGATGTCCAGGTCGATGGAGTGAGGAGAATTCACGGGCACATTATTCCGGGCAAACGGGACAAAAAACAGGCCGCCTTCGCAGCACCGCGACACAGAGGCCAGGCTGCTGACAGGCCAAGTTGCTTTTGCTTGCATTGTGACCGCAAAACGGGCGTTCTTGGAAGCTTGCAAGCACTGGCGCCACAGTCTCCCGATCAGAAGGCTGCGTGCTTTGCAACCACCGATGCCCCAACCCTTTGCTGCCATCGTGCACTGCGAGATTGGCGCAATTTGTGCCCAACCCTTTTGAGGATGGGCCCTTGCCAACCGGTATCGCGCGGGGCGCATGGTTGGAGGCCAGCACTGCGCGATGTGCCGCTGAACGCTGTGGCTGCACAGAACGCCCGGAGCAATGCCGAGGGCTCTCAGATGCCTGCACCATCCACCTGTACGACCATGCTGCCGCTGTCATCCACCGAAGGGCGCACCCGCAGCGCCACGTCGATGCCCTCTTCCACCAGATTGACAGCGCGGTTGCTGACCATCATCTCCACGCGCACCTGCGGAAAGCGGGCCAGAAATTGCGGCATCAGTTCGGCCAGTACCGTCTGCGCCAGCGTCACAGGGCAGCTCACCCGAATGGTGCCGCGCGGAACCGCCTGCACCTGGGCCGCAACATCCGCCGCCGCCTGCGCTGATTCGCGCATAGCCTGGCAATGGCGCAGATACGCCTCGCCGACTTCGGTGAGCGAGAGGCGGCGTGTGGTGCGCTGCAAAAGGCGAACCCCCAGCTGCGATTCCAGCTCGGACACCCGCCGGGACAGGCGCGACTTGGGGATGCCCAGCGCCCGACCCGCCGCCGCAAAGCCGCCACGCTCCACCACTTCGGCGAAGTACAGCATGTCGTTCAGGTCTGGCATGGCATTCATTGTTCGACAGACAGGCCCATCGATGGAAAAGTCGGCAGCTTATCAACGCTGGCGTCGCCGATCAGAGTCCAGCGCTGGTCGCCACCGGGGCAGCTTCAGCGGTTGAAGCCACACACAGGCGGTGCGGCAGGCGCACAACGCGGCACAGCCGCCATGCTATCCGGGTGCGGGGAGCGCCAGTCAGGAAGTAGCCAAACATCATGGCCTCACGCCCGCCCCCCCATGGACCGCCAGCGCGGCGGGCAGACGCCCTACCTTGCTGTATCGGACGCCACCATGGGACGCACCAGCCGCACCGGCAGCCTGCTGCTGCGGGCCGTATCGCCGCGCGCCTCGCCGGTCGATACATTGATGGCCCACCCTTTGACCAGCGTCGCCTGCCGGCCAAGCTCACCCGACCTGCCCTCCATCACGGTGCCGTAGTTGTAGGCATTGGACGACATCGCGTTCACGTTGGAGGTTGCTGTCCAGTGCCAGCCGCCCGGGGCTGCGGGAAACAGCGCCGGATTGAGGCCGGGTGGCGTTGCTGCCTTGTCAACCAGTCGCGCCATTTCGGCTGCGCGCGGCAGTCGCCAGGCAACGCCCTTGGCCCGTGCACGCTCCGCGGCCAGCGCAGAAGCCTCAGACCGGTCAAACAGCGCGACCGAGCCCACGCAGGTCTTGCCAGTCCACAACATGCCCTCCACGCAGCGCGGCCAGGCCAGCTGCGACCGCATGTCCAGGATGTGCGTGCCGTCGGCAGACACGACCCAATTGGAAGCAGGGTCGGCTGCTTTGGACTCCCGGGCAGGTGCTGAAGGTGCGGCGTCGGCCGCCAGTGCCCACATCCCGCCTGCAACCCCGGCAAGCGCCACGGCTGCCACGGCAACGCCAAGCCTCGCCAGAAGCTGGTGAATGAGCCTGGATCGGCAGTTCAGCAGTGGCATGGTCAAAACTGCAAAACGCAGAATGATGTGCGACGTGCCCATTTTGCACCTTTAGTCGCCATCGGGCCAGAGCTTCATCACCGGGTGCCAACGCCTGTGCCATCGGGCAAGGGCACGCGTGCCGATCCGCAGATGCCCCCATCGCACGACCTGCCTGCACTGCGCCAAAGCCAGCGCAACACGGCGACGCGGGCACTTGCGAGGCCGCCACGCGCACGACCCGGGGGGATGGCGGTGAACGAACCACGCGGTGTCAGCCTGGCTCGAATGCGCCAACGCGAGCACAAACAGATTCATTCATGCAATATTTCTACTTTTGTTGTATTATAGAAATATGCAAGAAAACGAAGTGATCCGATCCCTCGCCGCGCTGGCCCAGGAGGTACGCCTGCGCGTGTTCCGTGCGCTGGTGGTGGCAGGCCAGGCCGGGTTGACGCCGGGCGCGCTGTGCGAGCAACTGGGCATTGCGCCCAACACGTTGTCGTTTCACCTCAAGGAGCTGTCCTACGCAGGGCTTATCAGCCAGGAGCGCCAGGGGCGCAACCTGATCTACCGGGCTTCGTTCACCGCCATGGCATCGCTCATGGCCTACCTGACGGACAACTGCTGCCAGGGCGCGCCCTGCACCGCTGACGAAGCCGCCGCGGCCTGCGGCTGCTAGTGCCGCTGTTGTTCCTGTGCGTAGTGGCAGTGACCCATTGCAACTCTCTATCCGTATGTCCGTCCGCTGAAAGGAACCCCCATGAAACGATTTCACGTGCATCTGCATGTCGCTGATCTGGCCCATAGCGTGGCCTTTTACTCGAAACTCTTTGGCGCTCAGCCCACCCGCGTGGAGTCTGACTACGCCAAGTGGATGCTCGATGATCCGCGCGTGAACTTTGCCATCTCGACCCGCGGCAGCGCGCCCGGCGTGGACCATCTGGGTTTTCAGGTGGATGACGCCAGCGAACTGGCCGAGCTCAAGGCCCGCGCCCAGGATGCTGATTTGGCGTTGCTGGACGAAGGCGCCACCAGCTGCTGCTATGCCCGCAGCGAAAAGCATTGGGTGACCGATCCGCAGGGCATCGCATGGGAGCACTTTCACACGCTGGGCAACATCCCGATGTTCAACGAGGCGGCTGCACAGCCCCAGACGGAAACTGCCAACACGGCCAGCCTCAGCGCGGGCGCTGCATGCTGCCCCCCGGCTCGGCCCCAGGTCAAAGCGGCCACCCCTGCCGCGTCGGCCTGCTGCGGCCCCACCACCACCAGCGCCAGCCGTTGCTGCTGAAGATCCGGAGACACCATGAACGACACCCGCCCCCCCTTGAACGTGCTGTTCCTGTGCACACACAACTCTGCCCGCAGCATCCTGGCGGAGGCACTGCTCAACAGCATGGGCCAGGGCCGCTTCAAGGCCTTTTCAGCAGGCAGCAGCCCGCGCGACCACCAGCAGCCCCACCCGCTCGGCCTGCAGGTGCTGGCGCAGGCGGGCATACCCACCGACGGGCTGCGCAGCAAAAGCTGGGACGAGTTCGCCGCCCCTGGCGCGCCGCACATGGACCTGATCATCACCGTGTGCGACAACGCGGCGGGCGAGGTCTGCCCCTTCTGGCCCGGCCATCCAGCCACGGCACACTGGGGCTATGCCGATCCGTCCGCGGGTGATGGCCCTGCCGCCGACAAGCTCGAAGCCTTCCGCAAAACCTTGCACGCCATCCGGCAGCGACTGGAGCTGCTGGTGAACCTGCCCGACGACAAACTCGCCGCTGCCGCGCTGCAATCCACCGCCCGCGGCCTGCCCGCGCAGTAAAGACGTACCCCATGCAACCCCAAGCTTCCAGACCCAACCCTGCCGCACTGCCGCCATCGCCCGCCACCGGCATGGCGGTATTCGAACGCTACCTCACCGTCTGGGTGCTGCTGTGCATCGTGGTCGGCATCGCCCTGGGCCAGTGGCTGCCCGGCGTGGCCCGCACCGTGGGCGCGCTCGAGGTCGCCCGCGTGAACCTGCCGGTGGGCCTGCTCATCTGGGTGATGATCATCCCCATGCTGCTCAAGGTGGACTTTGGTGCGTTGGCCGAAGTGCGCCAACATGTGCGCGGCATCGGCGTGACGCTGTTCGTCAACTGGCTGGTCAAGCCATTTTCGATGGCGCTGCTGGGCTGGTTGTTCATCCGCCACTGGTTTGCCCCCTACCTGCCAGCGGACCAGATCGACAGCTACATCGCCGGGCTGATCCTGCTGGCCGCTGCGCCCTGCACGGCCATGGTGTTTGTGTGGAGCCGACTCACAGGCGGCGACCCGCTGTTCACGCTGTCGCAGGTGGCCCTGAACGACAGCATCATGATCGTGGCATTTGCGCCGCTGGTGGCTTTCTTGCTGGGCCTGTCGGCCATCACGGTGCCGTGGGACACGCTGCTCACCTCGGTGGCGCTGTACATCGTTGTGCCCGTCGTGATCGCGCAGTGGCTGCGCAAGCGGCTGCTGCAACAAGGCCAGAGCGCCTTCGACGCTGCGGTGGCGCGCACGGGCCCCTGGTCCATCGCTGCACTGCTGGCCACGCTGGTGCTGCTGTTCGCATTCCAGGGCGAGGCGATCCTGCGCCAGCCGCTGGTGATCGCACTGCTGGCCGTACCGATTCTGATTCAGGTGTTTTTCAATTCGGCGCTAGCTTACTGGCTGAATCGCAAGCTGGGCGAATCACACAGCGTGGCCTGCCCCTCTACACTGATCGGTGCATCGAATTTTTTTGAGCTGGCAGTCGCCGCTGCGATCAGTCTGTTTGGTTTTGAATCTGGCGCCGCGCTGGCGACCGTCGTAGGTGTACTGATTGAAGT
>NZ_JBKDRI010000047.1:0-9324 GCF_046341535.1 Acidovorax sp.
AGCGTCGAAAGCGAAAATCGGCCCCAGCGAGGACAGTTTTTGCCGAATTTGCAGCCCCATAGCCGAGCTATGGGGCAAAAAGGCGGTTAAAAATGGACCGCTGCGGTCGATTTGCAGCCGACGATTTCCAAGTCCGACAGGCTCCTATGGCATGCGGGACGCAAGCGAGGCAGGCTTTGCGCACATCGATTCGCCCACCCGGCGGCCCGTTCCGCCCCGCTCACCCGCGCCGATGCACTGAGAGCAGCGGGGAGACCTCACGGCTGCCGGGGCGTTGCGACACGCTGCCCTTCCCGATTCACCGACTGAAAGGCAAATCCCGGTTGACTTGTAATTGCGAATCGTTATCATTAGCGATATTGCAGAAACAAACCACCCGCTACAGGAAGACTTCATGCAAGCCACCTTGACCGCCGCCTCGATCATGCTCCGCACACCCGCCGATGACCGGCATGCCGCCGCCCGCACCCATGCGCTCAATACCGGCGAACCCGCGGCCGCCGTGGACAGCAGTGCCCTGCTCCAAGGCCAGAAGGCCGTATCGATCAGCCACAACGGTTCGGTATACCGACTGCAGGCCACCAAGCTCGGAAAACTCATCCTGACCAAGTGACGGATGGTGCGGGCCCGGCCACCGGCCCCGCGCACACACCGCTTCACTCCTCATCTGCACCAGGTTTGATCGTGGGGCGACTCCGAGGCTGATCCAAGTCCCCAAGGGCCGTTTTTGCCAGCCAACGGGGCAGCCCGCGTAGCCAGGCTTTTTTTCAGACTCCCCCGCGATGCCACTGCGCGCAGAACTTAAACACCGGAACTTGGACGTTTTTTATGCGGTTTGAAGCCAAAATGGCCTCAAGCCCTTTCATTTACGGGCCTGATTACTATCAACTCAATAGCAAACAGGCAATACACGGGGCAGCATCGCAGCCCTGAAGGTGACAGACTGCCACGGCACGCCGCTTACAGGCCGATGGCGGCAATGCCCGCCCGGGCAATCTGAGCGTCTTCGGTGGATTTCACGCCACTGACCCCCACGGCACCCAGGCACTGGCCGTCCTTCATGATCGGCACGCCCCCTTCGAGCAGGCCGTCGATGGTGGGCGCGCTCAGGAACGAGGTACGGCCACCGTTGATCACATCTTCATACACCTTGCTCTCGCGGCGGCCCAGGGCGGCGGTGCGGGCCTTCGAAGGCGCAATGTGGGACGAGACAGCGGCCGCGCCATCCAGGCGTTGCAACCACAGCAGGTGTCCGCCATCGTCCACGATGGCAATGGTGACCGGCCACTGGTTTTTCAGCGCTTCTGCCTCGGCAGCGGCAGCAATGGTCTTGACGTCGGCAAGTTCGAGTTCGGGTTTGGTTTTCATGGTGCAAAAAGTGCGGGATGAAGAGCGCGCCACCGGGCACGGGCCCGCAGCAACGAAGAAGCCCGAGCATATCGGGAAGTTCTCCGGGGCTCACCCCTACGCAGGGTGAAAGAATCCTTACCAAAAGTAGGTAACCGGGCATGGATTTGAAGATTGAAAACGTCGCGCGCCGTAAAATAGAACGGTCTGCGACATGCAGGCCAACTAGGAGAGACGCAAGATGATGAACGACCAAGTCACCACCCTGGGCCACTCTGCGGGTTATGGCCTCTCGCAGGACGAGCGCCACAAGGTGCTTCGCAATACTTACTGGCTGCTCGCCCTGAGCATGCTGCCAACCGTGCTGGGCGCATGGATTGGCGTGGCGACCGGCATCACGCGCTCCCTGAGCGGCGGCTTGGGTCTGATCGTGTTCCTGGGCGGCGCCTTCGCCTTCATGTTCGCCATCGAGAAGACCAAGCGATCGGCAGCGGGTGTGCCGGTGCTGCTGGCTTTCACGTTCTTCATGGGCCTGATGCTCTCGCGCATGATTGCGATGGTGCTGGGCTTCAAAAACGGTTCCGAGCTCATCATGACCGCGTTTGCCGGCACGGCGGGCGTGTTCTTTGTGATGGCCAGCCTGGCCAGCGTGATCAAGCGTGACCTGTCGGGCATGGGCAAATGGCTGATGGTGGGTGCCCTGGTGCTGATGGTGGGCGCGGTGATCAACGTGTTTGTGGGCTCCAGCGCCGGCATGATGGCGATTTCGGTGGCGGCTATCGGCATTTTCAGCGCCTACATGTTGTACGACCTCAAGCAAGTCCTGGACGGCGGCGAGACCAACTACATCAGCGCCACCCTGGCCCTGTACCTGGACATCTTCAACGTGTTTCAGAGCTTGCTGGCCCTGCTAGGCATCATGGGAGGCGAGCGCGACTAAGACCGCGCTCCTGGCCTACCCTGGCCCGCCCCATGAAAAAAGGCTCCTGCGGGGGCCTTTTTTCTTGGCGGGCAAGCGGTCAGCACTCAATACGGCGGTCGAGCTGCCGATAATCAAAATACATCATGCGTTGCACTCCTGCACTCTCCGAGGTCCGCCTGCTGGCCGCAGCGGCGGTGCTGCTGCTGTCTGGCTGCGACAAAATCCCGGGCCTGGGACCCGACCCGCGGGTGGCCCAGCGGGAAGAGGAGTCCAAGGCCATCGGCGGGGCCTGCCGCCACGCACTGCGCGGCCTGGAAGACTGCTACACGCTGAACCCCAAGGCCAGCAAGGCAGCCATCTTTGCGGGCTGGAAGGAGATGGACGCCTACATGCGCGAGAACAAGCTTGACGGCGCGCCCGCCGTGCTGGGGCAGGCCGAAAAATCCGCTCGCGAGAAGTCGCCCCGTCCGGAAGCTGGCGAAACCGAGTCCCGATCCTCCGGCGCTGGCCGCAAAGGCAGCTGAGGGCCCTGGCACTGGCCCTGCCCCTGCGCGCAGTGCCCCCCAGACGCACGGCGCTGTGCTCAGACCCGGTCAAACACCGCGATGCTCTCCACATGCGCCGTGTGCGGAAACATGTTCACCATGCCTGCCGCCGTGCAGCGGTAGCCCGCCAGATGCACCAGCAGACCCGCGTCGCGCGCCAGTGTGGCGGGGTTGCAGCTGACATACACGATGCGCTGGGGTGATGTCCAGCCTTCAGCACCAGCGGGCAGCGGCGCGGCCCCCTCGGCGCCGATGCGCGCCTGCTCCAGATCGGCCAGGGCCCTTACCAGGGCAAACGCACCTTCGCGGGGTGGGTCCACCAGCCACTTGTCGGCTGCTTTATCGGCCACCAGCATTGCTGGCGTCATTTCAAAGAGGTTGCGCGCTACAAATTGTGTAGCACAAAGTGCTTTACGGTCGCGCGTAACCGGCTTGTTTAACTCATAGTTTTCGCGCGAGCGGGTCACCAGGGCTTCGCTGCCTTCAATGCCCAGCACCTCGCGCGCCTGCGTGGCCAGGGGAAGGGTGAAATTGCCCAGCCCGCAGAACCAGTCAATCACGCGCTCTTGGGGCTGCACATCCAGCAGACGCAGCGCGCGCGAGACCAGCACCCGGTTGATGTGCGGGTTGACCTGGGTGAAGTCGGTGGGATGAAAGGGCATGGTGATGCCGAAATCGGGCAAGGCGTACGCGAGCTGTTCACCACCTTCATCGAGCCGGTGCACGGTGTCCGGGCCCTTGGGCTGCAGCCACCACTGCACGCCATGCTCGGCCGCAAACGCGCGCAGGCGGGCCAGGTCGTCTGCGCTCAGGGGCTCCAGGTGGCGCAACACCAGGGCTGTTACGGTGTCGCCGCAGGCCAGCTCGATCTGCGGGCAGGTATCGCGGGCGTCCATGCGGGCGATCAGGCCGCGCAGCGGCATCAGCATGGCATCCACATGCGGCGGGAGGATCTTGCAGGTCTGCATGTCCGCGATGTAGCGGCTCTTGCGCTCATGAAAGCCCACCAGCACCTGCCCCTTTTTGATCACATGGCGCACCGCCAGCCGCGCGCGGTAGCGGTAGCCCCAGGCGGGGCCCTCAATGGGTCGCAGCACCATCTGCGGGCGCACCTTGCCCAGATGCCAGAGGTTGTCTTCCAGCACCCGCTGCTTGACGGCTACCTGCCCGCCCACATGCAGGTGCTGCATCTTGCAGCCGCCGCAAGCACCGGCATGCAGGCCGAAATGCGGGCATCCGGGCCGCACGCGCTGGGATGATTCGCGATGGATGGCCGTGAGGCTGGCCTGTTCCCAGTTGTTCTTTTTGCGGTGGGTGTTGGCTGTGACCTGCTCGAACGGCAGGGCACCATCAATGAAAACCACTTTGCCGTCAGGACGGCGGGCCACGCCCTGCGCCTCCAGGTCCATCGACTGCACCTGCAGCCAGCCGTCGGGCAGATCATGTACGCCCT
Organism: Acidovorax sp.; assembly: GCF_046341535.1. Taxonomy (GTDB): domain Bacteria; phylum Pseudomonadota; class Gammaproteobacteria; order Burkholderiales; family Burkholderiaceae_C; genus Acidovorax. The sequence continues at coordinate 4,268 of NZ_JBKDRI010000047.1, forward strand.
GAACGGCGGGCTCAAACGAGGGGGATAGTTCTTTCGGTTCGCTCATCGCCCGATTGTCTCAGGCCGCTGCGGGCCACAGCCGGGCGCGTCGCCGCAGGCCGCAGCTTAGCGGCGGTCAGCGCGGGGCGCCTTTGTGGAGGATGTGCCAGTTTTCGGTGCCACCAAAGGCAGCTTGTTGATCGTGACTTCGCATCCGGTGATGTCGGACGAAAAAACCAAGGTCGAGCCGGGTGCCACGACTGTCAGGGTCTCGTGGATGGGGCGCGACATATCCACCGGTGGCTCGAACGCACGGTAGACGACTTCCTTGTCGGGGCCGTACACCACATAGCAGGCGGCAGACGATGCCTGGCTGAACAGCGCTGCGACCAGAGCAGCGGCAAGCGGTGATGCTTTAGGAAGCGATTTCATGAGGCTTTCTCCTTTGTGGTGGTCGGTCGGATCCTCCGAATTATGCGGGCTTGGTAGCCGCGCACGATGGTCGCGAGCGCGTAACGGGTGCGCCCGTGTCTGCGCTGCGCTACAACCGCAGATGCAGTTGGTTGGTGTGCTTGACCTCCTCCATGACCGCGTACGTGCGCGTTTCCCGCACACCGGGCAACTGCCACAGCACGTTGCCGGCAAACACGCGGTAGCTGTTCATGTCGGCCGAGCGGGTCTTGAGCAGATAGTCAAACCCCCCGGCCACCATGTGGCATTCCATGATCTCTGGGTGCACCTGCACGGCGGCCTTGAACTGGTCGAACACATTGGGTGTGGTGCGATCGAGCAGCACCTCCACAAACACCAGCATACCTGCCCCCAGCTTCAGCGGGTTCAGCCGAGCCTCATAACCCAGGATGAACCCATCGCGCGTGAGGCGTTGCACTCGCGCCAGCACCGCCGTGGGCGACAGGGCCACCGCCTCGGCCAGCTTGAGGTTGGCGATGCGCCCATCCTCTTGCAGGATTGACAAAATCCTGCGGTCAATGCGGTCTAGATCAGATTCTATAGACATACAAGTTAGTGAGTTATTCGATCAATTCCGCTATTTTCGAATATTTATTCAATCAAAGTCCAGGGATCATCTCCGCCATGAGGCCACCACCCGTGTGGCAACCCTGCCTTCGAAAGACCACCACCATGACGCAGCCCACCATCGAGTCACCCGCTCCATTTGCCGACTTCGCGCCCCGCACACCGCTGGGCAGCCCCCTGCGCGCTGCCATCACTGCCGCCACCCGCCGCCCGGAACCCGAGGCCCTGGCGCCCCTGCTGGCCCAGGCCCGCCTGCCGCAAAACCAGGCGTCCGCGGCCCGGCAACTGGCCTTGCGCATTGCCGGGGGTCTGCGCGAACGCAAGGCCAGCGCCGGCCGCGCGGGCATCGTGCAAGGGCTGCTGCAGGAGTTTTCTCTGTCGTCACAGGAGGGCGTGGCGCTGATGTGCCTGGCCGAGGCGCTGCTGCGCATTCCCGACAAGGCCACGCGCGACGCGCTGATCCGCGACAAGATCAGCCATGGTCAGTGGGATGCCCACCTGGGCAAAAGTCCATCGCTGTTTGTGAATGCTGCCACCTGGGGGCTGCTCATTACCGGCAAGCTCGTGGCCACGCACAGCGAAGGCAGCCTGGGCAGCTCGCTCAGCCGCCTGATTGGCAAGGGCGGCGAGCCGCTGATCCGCAAGGGCGTGGACATGGCCATGCGGATGATGGGCGAGCAATTTGTGACGGGCGAGACCATCGAAGACGCCCTGCACAACGCCCGCACGATGGAAGCCGAGGGCTTTCGCTACTCGTATGACATGCTGGGCGAGGCCGCGCTCACCGGTGCAGACGCGCAGCGCTACTACCAGTCTTACGAGCAGGCCATCCACGCCATTGGCAAGGCGTCGGCCGGACGCGGCATCTACGAGGGGCCGGGCATCTCGATCAAGCTCTCTGCGCTGCACCCGCGCTACAGCCGCGCGCAGTTTGGCCGCGTCATGGACGAGCTTTACCCCCAGGTCCTGCGTTTGACCGAACTGGCCAGACACTACGACATCGGCCTGAACATCGACGCCGAGGAAGCCGACCGGCTGGAGCTGTCGCTCGACCTGCTCGAGCGCCTGTGTCACGAACCCACGCTGGAGGGCTGGAACGGCATCGGTTTTGTCATACAGGCCTACCAAAAACGCTGTCCCTTCGTCGTCGACTACGTGATCGACCTGGCCCGCCGCACCCACCGCCGCCTGATGGTGCGCCTGGTCAAAGGCGCCTACTGGGACAGCGAGATCAAGCGCGCCCAGGTGGACGGCCTGGAGGACTACCCGGTCTACACCCGCAAGGTGCACACCGACATTTCGTACATAGCCTGCGCGAAAAAGCTGCTGGCCGCGCCCGAGGCCGTTTACCCCCAGTTCGCCACCCACAATGCCGAAACGGTGGCCACGATCTACCAGTTGGCGGGCAGCAACTTCTACGCGGGCCAGTACGAATTTCAGTGCCTGCACGGAATGGGCGAGCCGCTGTACGAGCAGGTGGTGGGCGCCATCGGCGCTGGCAAGCTCGGCCGCCCGTGCCGCATCTATGCCCCTGTCGGCACGCACGAGACGCTGCTGGCCTACCTGGTGCGCCGCCTGCTGGAAAACGGTGCCAACACCTCGTTTGTGAACCGCATCGCCGACGAGACGATTGCCCTGGACGATCTGGTCCAAAGCCCGGTGGCTGTGGTGGATGCTCAGGCCGCTGCCGATGGCATGGCCGGGCTTGCGCACCCGCGCATCCCCCTGCCGCTCGGCCTGTATGGGGCACACCGCGCCAACGCACGCGGGCTGGATCTGTCGAACGAGAACACCCTGACCGCGCTGGGCGCATCGCTGCAAGGCCTGGCCCACCATGGCTTTATGGCCAGCCCGCTGCTGGGCACCGATCCGGCTGAGGAGCCTGCGGGCCCCACCATTCGAGTGCGCAACCCGGCCGACCACCGCGACCTGGTCGGTCATGTGAGCGAGGCCGCCGAGGCCGATGTGGACCACGCCCTGGACTGTGCGCAGGCAGCGGCTGCCAGCTGGGCTGCCACACCCCCTGCCGAGCGCGCGGCAGCGCTGCAGCGCACGGCCGATGCGCTGGAAGCGCGCATGCTGCCCCTGCTGGGCCTGCTGATGCGCGAAGCGGGCAAGAGCGCCAGCAATGCCGTGGCCGAGGTGCGCGAAGCCGTGGACTTTCTGCGCTACTACGCCGCCCAGGTGCAAAGCACCTTCGACACCGCAAGCCACATCCCCCTGGGCCCGGTGGCCTGCATCAGCCCCTGGAACTTCCCGCTGGCCATCTTTATCGGCCAGGTTGCGGCCGCGCTGGCCGCTGGCAACCCCGTGCTGGCCAAGCCTGCCGAGCAAACCCCGCTGGTCGCTGCCGAGGCGGTGCGCCTGCTGTGGCGCGCTGGTGTGCCGCGGGCGGCCGTGCAGCTGCTGCCCGGCAAGGGCGAGACGGTGGGCGCACGCCTGGTGGGCGATGCCCGGGTGATGGGCGTGATGTTCACAGGCTCCACCGAAGTCGCGCGCATCCTGCAGCGCACCATCGCCGGGCGGCTCGATGCTGCGGGTCGCCCAATTCCGCTCATCGCAGAGACCGGTGGTCAAAACGCCATGATCGTGGACTCGTCGGCCCTGGTCGAACAGGTGGTGGCCGACGCCGTGTCGTCTGCCTTTGACAGCGCCGGTCAGCGCTGCTCCGCCCTGCGGGTGCTGTGTGTGCAAGAAGAAGCAGCCGACCGCGTGGTGGACATGCTGCAAGGCGCCATGGGCGAGCTGCGTGTGGGCAACCCCGCGCAGCTGCGGGTGGACGTGGGCCCCGTGATCGACATCGAGGCACAGGCAGGCATCACCCGCCACATCGATGCATTCAAAGCCAAGGGCTACCGCGTCTTCCAGCACCCCAACCACCTGGGCGCGTCGCAAGCGCAAGGCACTTTTGTGCCCCCCACGCTGATCGAGCTCAACCACATGGGCGAGCTGGAGCGCGAAGTCTTTGGCCCGGTACTGCACCTGGTGCGCTATGCCCGCAATGACCTGGACTCGCTGCTCGACCAGATCAACGCCACCGGCTACGGCCTGACCCAGGGCGTGCACACCCGCATCGACGAGACCATTGCCCGGGTGGTCAGCCGTGCCCACGCGGGCAACGTGTACGTCAACCGCAACATGGTCGGCGCGGTGGTGGGCGTGCAGCCGTTTGGTGGCGAAAGGCTGTCAGGCACGGGGCCCAAGGCCGGTGGCCCGCTGTATTTGCTGCGCCTGCTATCGCAGCGCCCCGCCGACGCGCTGGCGCGCACCTTTGCCGACTCTGACCGCCTGGCACCGCCCGACGTGACCCGACGCCAGGAACTGCTGGCACCGCTGGCCGGGTTGGAGCAATGGGCTCTGGCCCAAAGCCACAACACGCTGGCCGAAGCCTGCCAGCGGTTTGCCACCCAGACCCAAAGCGGCACCGCGCGCACCCTGCCCGGCCCTACCGGCGAGCGCAACGTCTACACCCTGGTCGCCCGCCAGCATGTGCTGTGCATTGCACCCGACGAAAGCGACGCTCTGGTGCAGACCGCGGCCGTCCTGGCCACCGGAGGCATTGCGCTGTGGCCCGGCACCCGCAGCGCCCTGCAAAGGCGGCTGCCCGCAGCGATTCAGGCGCGGGTCCTGCTGCTGGCTGCCGATGCGCTGGAGCACAGCGACACACCACTGGACGCGGTGCTGCACCATGGCGATGCGCAGTCGCTCAACGCGGTCTGCCAGGCCCTTGCGCGGCGTGCAGGCCCCATCGTGGGCGTGACGGGCCTGCCGCCGGGTGCCAGCGAGATCCCGCTGGAGCGGCTGCTCATCGAACGCGCGTTGAGCGTGAACACGGCCGCGGCAGGCGGCAACGCCAGTCTGATGACGATCGGCTGACGAGGCCTTTGCAAAATTGATTAAACCTATTGAGTCGGCACCTTTGAACTTGAACCAGCCGTTCGGGCTGAGCCTGTCGAAGCCTTGCGCAGAGCTTCGAACCGCATCAACGCATTCAAGTTGGTTGATGCCGACTCAATAAAAACGGCAGTTGACCGCTTGTC
>NZ_JBKDRI010000048.1:0-7781 GCF_046341535.1 Acidovorax sp.
GTGAAATCCTGGTCATCCACGATGATTTCCAGCGGCAGCCGCTGGCGCACCAGGTCATGCAGCGCGCCCATGGCCCAGGTGGCGATGCTGTCGGCGTTGATGGCGATGGCAACGCGCTCATCTTCGCGGGCGCCGCCCGGAGCGCTGGGGGCCAGTTCGCGCAGGTCGCGCTCCAGGTCGGCCCGCAGCAGGCGCATCTGCTTGGTGTGCTTGAGCAGCAGTTGCCCGGCCGACGTGGGCCGCAAAGGCCGGCTGCGCACGATGAGCACCGAGCCCACCTGCGCCTCCAGCGCCCGCAGGCGCTGTGACACGGCCGACTGCGTCACATTCAGGCGCTGCGCAGCGCGTTCAAAACCGCCTTCTTCCACAATGGCGGCAAGGCATTCCAGGGCAGCGGGATCGTAGGTACTCATGGTTGGTGGGCCCGGTGGCGGGCAAGGCAAGGGGCGTAAAGGAACCGCATTAGGTCCGCTGATGTTTTTACTAGAAGTTTAATTTTGCTTTTGGTAAAAAGCAACGTCGCGCACACTTCTGAGCATGAAAACAATCATCCTCGGCGCCGGCATCATTGGCATCAGCACCGCGTGGCATCTGCTGGAGCGCGGCCACCAGGTCACCGTCGTGGATCGGCAGGCCGACGCCGCGATGGAAACCAGCTTTGCCAACGCGGCGCAGATCTCGGTGAGCTACTGCGAGCCCTGGGCAAACCGCGAGGCACCATTGAAGGCGTTCAAGTGGATGTTCGACAAGGAAGCCCCTTTGCTGCTGCGGCCCCAGCTGGACTGGCAGCAGTGGCGCTGGGGTCTGCAGTTTCTGGCCCAATGCAACGACGCCGCCTTTGAGCGCAATGTGCAGCAAATTGTGGCGCTGGGCGCGTACAGCCACGCCGCTTTGAAGGACCTGGTCAACGCCACGGGCATTGAATACAACCGCCTGGAGCGCGGCATCGCGCATTTTTACACCGACCAGAAGTCCCTGGACGCGGCCGGCCGTGCGGTGGAGCTGATGCGTCGGCACGGCGTGCAGCGCCGCCTGGTCAGCCGCGAGGAGCTGTTGGCCATCGAGCCCGCATTCAAAGCCTATGGCAACCGCATCACCGGCGGCACCTACACCAGCACCGATGAAAGTGGCGATGCGCGCGTTTTCACCCAGGCGCTGGCGCGGCGCTGTGCGGCCCGGGGGGCGCAGTTCCTGTACGGGCACGATGTGCTGCGGCTCCACAAAATTGGTGATGCGATTGATTCGGTCGCTGTCATGCCCCGCGCGACGGCCTCTGGCAGTCAAAAAGACTTCATCTTGAAGGCCGATGCCTTCGTGGTGGCCTGCGGTTCGTACACGGCACCGCTGCTGCGCACGGTGGGCGTGGATCTGCCCATCTATCCAGGCAAGGGCTACAGCGCCACCTTCCCGCTGCTGCGGCCTGAGGGCGCCCCCATGGTCTCTACCATTGACGATGGCAAGAAGATCGCCATGAGCCGCCTGGGTAACCACCTGCGCGTGGCGGGCACCATCGAACTCGGGGGTTTTGACCTCCGTCTGGACAGCCCGGTGGCGCGCGCGCGCTGCCACATGCTGTCGCGCCGCATCGAGGAAATCCTGCCCGGCGTGTGCGACACCCGCACGCCCGAGGAAGGCGGCAATCCGCAGTACTGGACGGGTCTGCGCCCCGCCACGCCCACCAATATTCCGTTCATTGGACGAACCCGCCTGGGCAAGCTGTGGGTGAACGCGGGACACGGCACCCTGGGCTGGACGCATGGCGCAGGCTCGGGCAAGGCGCTGGCCGAGCTGCTCAGTGGCCAGGAGCCCGCCATGGATTTCGGCTTTCTGGGCATGCCCGCGCAGCGCAGCAGGGGCGTGGCCTTGTCCTGATCACGCGGACCGCGCCGCGCTTGATGCTATCATAGTTGTAGCTGCTAAGACTTACGCATCCAGCGCAACCCCGTATTTTGAATCCGGGTTTTGATCTCCAGCGACTTCAGCGCTGCACGCCGGTGGCCGGCGCGGCAGCCGTGGTGTCGCCGCTGTCGATCAGGCGGGTGTTGATCCACTGGCGCAGGTCGCGCCACATGGCCCGCACCTCGGCCTCGGGCGGCATGCGCAGGGCGTGCGTCAGCTCGATGGTGACCACCGGCACCCCCCGGTGCAGCCCGCCGTAATGCCCGAGCGAGCCGGGGAACACACCCAGTTTGTCCATGCGCAGGCGCCCCAGCCGCTGGGGCGGGTCGTGCGGGCCGTCAAAGTCAAGCACACCATAGGGCGCGTGGATGCTGACCACCAACTGCGGCCGAAACAGCTCGATCTGCCGGTGCAGAAAACGCGACTCGGGCTCGGACAGCGGCTGGTGACCCGGCCAGCGACGAGGGTCTTTGCGGGTGCGCTGCTCCCAGTAGATGGGGGCTTCATGCGCCCAGCCAGGGGTTGGAAAGTTGCGGTTGAGGTCCACCCCGCTGGCATTGACGCGGGTGGGCGTGGGCGCCAGCAACCCGTCGGGGTTGAGCACTGGAATGAAGCGCCAGTGCACCGGCGCCGGCTCTGTGGCGGCCAACGCGACCGTACTCTGCAGTGCCCCGGGCGGCGTTGGCGCGGGCTGCATCCCGGCGCGTTCGCCCTCCGCCATGCCGATCCAGCGCAGCGCCAGCGATCCGGCGGTCAGCTCGTCGCCGTGGATTGCCCCCACCACCAGCACGCGCAGCGGCTCCGCGTCGGGCCGGGAGCCGTTACGGGAATCGGCCACCGCAATGGGCGGCAGCACATCGCGCCAGTACAACGGTGTGCCATCGCGTGAGAGGGCTCCGCTGGGCTGCAACTGCGCGGCCAGGCACTGGGCGCGCGAGACACCCGGCAGGCGCGGCTGCAGCAGCGCGCAAGCTGACGCGGCCGCCTCCACGCTGGGCGGGGGCTGTGCCGCGACGGCAGCGGGCGCGTGGAGGTCGGCCGCGGAGGGGTGTGCAGAAACGCCCGCCGGAGCAGCGAGACTCCCGGCCCCGCTGTCCAACGCAGACGGCGCATCAGGTTGCAGGCCATAGACGCCGTTGGGGCTCCCGGCGGCCGGCCAGAGCAGCAAGGGCACCCACAGCGCCCCGGCCACGGCGATGGCGGCAAGCAAGCCAAGCGCCACCCGCATGGCGGGCGATGCAGCGGCAGGCAGCGGGGTCAAAGGGGCCTGCGTGGACATCAATGCAACACCCGCCGCTCGGCCAGAAAGTGAAGCAGCACAGCGTCAAACGCCTCCGGGCTTTCCAGCTGGGGCCAGTGGCCCACCTGCGGCAGGCTCACATGCACGGCATCCGGCAGAACCTGGGCCAGTGCCTCCAGCGCCGCGGGCGGCGTGCAACGGTCGGCCGCGCCACCGAGCAGCAGCACGGGCGCGGCAAGCCGCTGCAGCACAGGGGCGCGGCGGTCAAACGTGGGCAGCGCATCCAGGGCATGCCGATAGGCGCCTGGGTACACGCGGCCCAGCGCATGCACCGCCAGCTGCACCCCCTGCGCAAGGGCTCCCGTGCCGATGAACCTGGGCACCAGCGTCTGCGCCAGCTGCGCCATGCTGCCGCCCGCGCCCAGGGCCGCCAGTGCCGCCTGACGCGGCGCCACCCAGTCGTGCACCGCCTGTGCGTCCAGCGGCGGCCCGCCCGCACACAGCACCAGGCGATGCACCCGCTGCGGCTGACGCAGCGCTGTCTCCAGCGCCACCATCGCGCCCATGCCATGACCGATCAGCGCCACCGGCGCGGCCTGCAGCGCGTCGATCAGGGCCGCGCAACTGGCGGCCAGCGCCTTGAAGGTGTAAGGCTCCACCGGCGCGCTGTATCCGTAGCCGGGCATGTCCCAGGCCTCGGCGCGGTAGCCGGCACCCGCCAGGCTCTCGACCTGCGGGGCAAAGGTGATGTGGTCACCGTCGGCGTCGTGCAGCATCAGCACCACAGGCCCGGAGCCGAGGCTGGTGAAATGGGGGATGGAGGGCATGCTGGGGGTGGAAGGAGTGAAACGCGGACAAGCGAGCTTAACCCCGTGTCAGCGCATCCGACTGCAACGCACCATAATGTTGGCTCAGCCCAACGCTGCCCCGCAGCCCCGCCTTTGTGACCTCCCCTCTGCCGCGCCCCGTACTCGCCCGCCCGCCCAGCTTCTCCCCCCGCGAATTCCGCGATGCGCTGGGCATGTTCGCCACCGGCGTCACGGTGGTCACCGCGCGCGACGCAGACGGTGAGCTCATCGGGATCACCATCAACTCGTTCAACTCGGTTTCGCTGGATCCGCCGCTGGTGCTGTGGAGCCTGTCGCGCACGGCGGCATCGATGCCGGTCTTTGCCAACGGCCTGCACTACGCCATCAACGTGCTGGCCGCCGACCAGAAAACCCTGGCCGAGCGCTTTGCATCGCGCAGTGCGGACCGCTGGGCAGGCGTGGAACACAGCCGCGGCATCAGCGACGCGCCTGTGCTGGCCGGTACGGTGGCCACGTTTGAATGCTTTAGCCGCAGCCGGTATGAAGAAGGCGACCACGTGATCTTTGTGGGCGAGGTGGAGCGCTGCAGCCACCGCAGCGGTGTGCCGCCGCTGCTGTACCACGGTGGCAAGTTCTATACGGAGCACCCGCTTTAGGGCCCGGCGTTGCGGCGCCAATTCATGTGCGCCGAAGCCTTTTTTCAACCGACATGTGTTGGGGTGGTGAATGCCGTCGTTGCGCTCACCGCACCGTGTCCGGCAGCTCGATCTTGACTTCCAGCACTTCCAGATTGTCCTGGCGCTCCAGTTGCACCTTGATGTCTTCGGCGTTGATCTTGACGTACTTGGAGATCACCGCCACCAGCTCGCGCTGCAGGGCGGGCAGGTAGTCGGGCTCGGACGCGTTGCGGCCGTTGCGCTCGTGCGCCAGGATGATCTGCAGGCGCTCCTTGGCGACGCTGGCGGTTTTTTTCTTCTCGCCAAGAAGGAAGGACAGGAACGACGCCATGGCTTATTTGCTCCCGAACAGGCGTTTGAAGAAGCCGGGCTTTTCTGCTTCGATGAAACGCAGGGGCTTGTCCTGGCCCAGGAAGCGGTCGATCACATCCTTGTACGCTTCGGAGACATCGGTGTCCTTGGCGTGGATGGCGGGCGTGCCCTGGTTGGACGACTGCAGCACCACCTCCGACTCCGGGATCACGCCGATCAGCTTGATGCGCAGGATGTCCTGGATGTCCTCCAGGCTCAGCATCTGGCCGTCCTGCACGCGGCTGGGGTTGTAGCGGGTAATCAGCAGGTGCTCTTTGATGGGCTCGCCGCCTTCGATGGCGCGGCGGGTTTTGCTGCCCAGCATGCCCAGAATGCGGTCGGAATCGCGCACGCTGGAGACTTCGGGGTTGGTCACCAGCAGGGCCTCGTCGGCGAAGTGCATGGCCATCAGTGCGCCGCTTTCGATGCCCGCGGGCGAGTCGCACACGATGAACTCGAAATCCATGGCGGCCAGGTCGGTCAGCACCTTTTCCACGCCGTCCTGCGTGAGCGCATCTTTGTCGCGCGTCTGGCTGGCGGCCAGCACGAACAGGTTGTCGCACTGCTTGTCTTTGATGAGGGCCTGGTTGAGGTTGGCCTCGCCGTGGATCACGTTGATCAGGTCGTACACCACGCGGCGCTCGCAACCCATGATGAGGTCCAGGTTGCGCAGGCCGACGTCAAAGTCGATCACGGCAGTCTTGTGGCCGCGCAGGGCGAGGCCGGTAGCAAAGCTGGCGCTGGTGGTGGTCTTGCCCACGCCACCCTTGCCGGAAGTCACGACGACGATTTTGGCCATGTGTGAAGGTCTCTTGAGGGGTTGCTGTTGAATGAAGGATCCGTTGTCGGGGTGCATGCATCGCCAAGGCGCACGGCACGCCCCCGCGCCCAGGCCAAGGAAAGAAGCGACACAGGAGGCTGGTTCACTGGAGCGCTTCGATGATGAGCTTGTCGCCCTCCAGGCGCACCTGGGCGGGCTTGCCGCGCACGGCGGCAGGCAGCTCGGTTTCGGTGGTGCGGTAGGTGCCCGCGATCGACACGAGCTGGGGCTCCAGGCAGGTGCTGAAGATGCGCGCCTCGGTGTTGCCCCGCGCGCCCGCAATCGCACGGCCCCGCAGCGGTGCATACACATGGATGTTGCCGTCGGCAATCACCTCCGCGCCGAAACTCACCACGGCCATCACCACCAGATCCGCGCCACGGGCGTACACCTGCTGGCCGGAGCGCAATGGCTTGTCAATCACCAAGGTGCTGGGGCCTGCCATGGGAACGGCGCGCACCACCTCGACCTCGCGCACCACTTCACGGACGACTTCGCGCACTTCGGCGGGGGCGGCGGTTTCGGCGCGGGGGGGCGGGGCATCGGGTGCGGCGGCCAGGCCTGCGCCGCAGGCGGCCTCCATCTGCGCCGCACTGCCGCCGCGCACGGCCACGGGCAAGGTGCTGTGGCTGCGCAGGGCTGCCACGATGGCGGCAAAGTCGATGGGCTCAGGGGCCTCGCGCACGGCGCTCAGGTCGATGAGCACCGGGTCGTTGTCGAAGAACCCAGGGGCATCGACCATGCGCTGCGCCAGTTCGGTGATGAACAGCGCGGCGTCGGTGGTCTTGAGCATCACGGCCACCACGGGCAGCGAGGCGCTCTTGAGGTCAAAGCTGATGCGGGCCTGGGCCGCCGTGGTAAGGGCCATGAACGGGTGTGCGGAACGCTAAGAACCGGTGTCAGAAAGCATAAAGTGTACCGTGGGGTGGCGTGGGCAGCCGTGGTGCCTGGCGTGGCGGCCCCATCCAGCGGGGCAGGGCAGGGCCGGTGGCGGGCGAATTTGCCGGCATCCTGGGCAAGCCGATGACCGCGGGGTTGGCGGCGGCACTGGTGCTGGTCAACCGCAAGCCTGCGACGGTTCAGATTGCCATGATTTTTGCGCGGTTACGCACGTCCCGTAAGGAACTTGCGCTACATAAAACATAGCATTTGTCCGCGCGAGGGGATGAATTCACAGCTTGGGTATCCGGATCCGGCTGATCATGAGCGAGCCCGACACCGCAAACAGCAGCACCAGCGGGTGCAGCGTGAAGCCGCCGATCAGCACCTTGCCAAACCACAGGTTCTCGCGCACCGCGCCCGACCAGGCGGCCAGCGCCAGCAGGCCCACCAGCACGATGGATGTGGGAATGGGCGTGCCCTCGAAGTGCTTGACCTTGCCCGTGCCCTCGGACAGGGTTTCGGCCGTGACGTTGTAGCGCGCCAGGCGCGAGACGCCGCAGGCCACAAAGAACGCCAGCACCACCCGGTCGTACAAGCCCTGCATGCCGCAGCCATAGGCGATGATGGCCGGTGCCACGCCAAACGAGATCACGTCGGCCAGCGAATCGAGCTCGCGGCCCATGGCCGAGCTTTTCTGGCGCCAGCGGGCGATGCGGCCATCGAGCACATCAAAGACCAGCGCTGCCAGCACCAGCGCGCAGGCGTAGTACAGGTGGCGCACGGCGTCGGTTTCCAGATACGTCATGGACGAAAACAGCGCGCCCACGCCGCACACGGCGTTGCCCAGCGTGAACCAGTCGGCCAGATGGAACTCGCGGATCATCGAGAAGCGCTTGGGATGCCGGTCTGTGGTCATGGGTGAGGTCTCCTGCTGAAAACGCGCCGCCGCTGCCGTCTTCCTGCTAGGAGCCTGTCGGACTTGGAAATCGTCGGCTGCAAATCGACCGCAGCGGTCCATTTTTAACCGCCTTTTTGCCCCATGGCTCGGCTATGGGGCTGCAAATTCGGCAAAAACTGTCCTCGCTGGGGCCGATTTTCGCTTT
>NZ_JBKDRI010000049.1:0-14234 GCF_046341535.1 Acidovorax sp.
ATCCACACCCTTTTGCTTGATCGCAGCGACTCGCCGCACCGAAGACATCAGAGGAAAACCGGAATCAATTTCCGTGGTCAATCGCTGAGCGATTCACCACGGCAGGATGATGTTTGACAAAAGTGGGGAAGTCCTTGTAGAGAGAAAAGCCGCGCACGACAACGTAACGGCAGCACCGAAGAGAAAATTGTGCGGAATGACGGTAGCAGCCATGAACGTGGGGAACAGCAGCAGCGCAGCGCCACCAAGCCTTGCGGCATGCAGCAAACGCGGAAACCTAGACGGTATGGCGGCTGGAACCCATAACGGCGCCCCGAAAAACATGATGAGCATGAACCAGTGAGTGGGTCGCATTGCTGCGTACTCGGAAGGATCGACCAAGCGGCCAAACCCAGCGATCACGGACGAAATCAACCCTCCAAACAAAGCGGCGGCAGCAATATGCAAGAGGCGGAATGCAATAGGCATGGACTCAACTTAGCGAAGGCCAAAGCCATGGTTTTGCAGCTCGTGCCCTCCGAAAATTCCGCGTGAAAACACCATGAAAATCAAGCAGTTATCTGGTGTTTCTCAAGAGGCTTCTTCGCGCGCCAGAGCGAGTGCCTGCTCCAAATACGGATACACGATGCATTCGACCTCCTCCACGTTCTCGAAGAACAACCCTCGTAGCGTGATCGAATAGACCAGGCGTTCCTTTTGAAAGGCCATGACGCAACCGACGACAGTTTCATTTGGTTCTGCGAGAGTTAGCGCGCAGTAGGCGCTATCGCTCCAGTTCTGCAAGTTGCCCTTGAATACAAAGCGGGCTCCGACAGTAGCTACTCCAGCCTCCCATGAAGCGACGCCTTCTTGAAATAGCTCCAGGGCGAGCGAAGAGTCTTTGGCGATCTCGACCCGTGTTGTCATCAGAAACCTGGCAAGACTGCTTGGATCCTCGTAGCAATACGAATATTTCACCTCGAAAACTCCATCAGGAAATATCCGCGTGATCCAAGACTCATGCTGTGCATCGAACTCAATAGAACAGCCCGCTTCTATGAAGTCGCGAACTCCAATGGTCAACCGCCGCTCGTTGTCGGTAGCCCTTCGAAGTTGTACACCGGCATTGGCATACGTGTAGTTGATGCGAATGTCTTGGTAGGCCTCTTCAAGTCTTCGCCGGATTTTGCGTAGTCGGAGCAGCATGTAAGAGAAGCCTCGCTAACGAATGAAAGCGACTTCCCCGTCCCGAGCGATCCGCGCAGTTGCGACGAACTGCATCAAAGTGCCACGATGGAAAGTGCGATTTCTCATCAACTCAATCGTGTTGTGGAAGGGGGAGTCGCTGACCGCCATTATCACCATCGGCATCGATCTAGCCAAGAACGTCTTTGCGGTTCATGGTGAGGATTCCACAGGCAAACCCGCGCTGGTTCGCCCCAACGTCCCGCGTCCCACTGGAGCGGAAGGTTATGCATTTGCTCGCTCAATCTCGGACAGTGGATATCTAGTGATCAATCCCCACTTGCCATCATTCTTTTCTGAACCGCGTGCCCCTATGGCAATTAGATGATTTTTAGTTTGCTCTTCATCACAGCCAATTACGGCAGCTAATGTTGATAGATTTCGCCATTGAAACGCCTCGTCATTCAGCATTTGAAGCAAGATTTTCCGTCGCGCGCAATCCATATCTCGCTGGAACTTTCTCTTAAACCATTCAAGCGCAAAAGAACCAACAAGATTTAATAGCGATCCTGCGACGACTCCAACAACCCCAACTAGGGCGATCCAGAATTTGGTATCCCCAACAATTTTTGCCGCTAGCAGAGAGATTTCTTGTTCGGTCATTGCTTCCACTTTGCAACTGCGAATGCTTGGCATGAAGTAATACCAGATAATCCATTGCGCCCCATAGATATTCTTAGACGCTGTTCATTGATGGGTTCAATTTGCCTCCCCTTCTTCTCAGCAACTTCCCATGCGATGGAAGTTAGGGCCGATTTGCATGCAGTTGCAACGGCATCGCTTTCTGGAATGAACTGATAACGGGAGTAATAAATGGTAATTCCAAATCCATCTACTCGATCTTCGAGCCCGTATTTGGTGTCTTTGTCATAATTGGAAAGAGGAATGTTCGTATGACTTACCGGCGTAGCACATCCCGCGATAAAAGCTGATAGCAGCAAAACTGTAATGGAGCGCATAGATACCTTTCGTTTCGACTCGGCTGTAAAATGATGCATAACGGGGAGTTCACCGGCCTTGCCCGGCTTTGCGCGCAAGGTCCGTGAGGCCCAGCTAGGCTGGTGGCAGATGCGCAAAAGGTAGGGGTACCCATGGAGCTTTCGTTTTGTGACTTGTACGTGCGACGACTGCCGGCTTCAATCACTGTTTGGTTAGAAGATCGAAGGCTTTGATTGCAACATCCAAATCGCAAGAGAATACCTCCTTGCATTCGACCATCTGGTCTTTATATTTTTCGTATGTGACTGGCTTCAAGTAGCGCTCTAAGTGTGAGTGGATGGCAAATTCTATTCTGCCAGCATCCTTTGCGAACTTGGCCATTTTTTTGATGCTCCAATCGGATGCGTTTGCGTACTGTTCTTTGCGAAGAAAGTCCGCTCGATCTTTGGGGTGACTTTTCGTGAAGCCAACTTTTGAGAGTTTCTTGCTTTGTGAGTAAGCAAGATATACGTAGCCTGCGGCTGAATGCCTAAGTTGATAGGCAATTTTCGATGTGTCGCACTGGATGCAATGACCGGCCTTCGTTCTTAGAGTGTGGCCGCCCCTAGCGCATGCAGCGCCTCCAAAGTAGAGTGACAGTTCAAGGACATCCATCTGAGCTTCGCGATCTGCTTTGCCCTTTGTATGGCTGGCGTCAAAGAGCTGAGCAGGGGAGATGCCCTGCGATTTCAAGAATGTAATCTGCTCGTTTGTTAGCTGTGCCATGGCAACTCGCTGAAAAACCCTAACGAGGTTGTAAAAAAACTTGTGTCGCGCAAGCTCCCGCACTACTTCGCGAGCCACACACCAGGATGGTCAGAGTCTTTGCGTCCATGCGCAAAGTTTGCCGCAATTTCGACCTGTTTGGAATCGTAGTGCGCTAACAGGGCAGTTTCCTGCCCCTCCTGCCTCGCTTGCTGCCCCCCGTGCCACAGGCAAACCCGCGCTGGTGCGCCCCAACGTCCCGCGCACCAAGCTGCCTGAGTTCATCGCAGCGCTGCCGCCCTGCCTGATCGGCATGGAAGCCCGTTGAAGACATTCTCCCCGCCACGCGCCAATCGCCCTCCGCACCAGCCGATCTGCGCCACTTGCAAAACAGCTTGTTGGCCTGGGTCTGCGCTGATTCACTAGAATTCGACCTCATCGCTGGGGGTGTCCTGCAGTCAATCCGTTGCAGGGCTGAGATCAAACCCTTCGAACCTGTTGCCCGCATCGTTTTACTTTGCAGGCTTGAGATCATCCTCGCGCAGGGAAGCAAGTCCGCCATGGCACGACCCTGAAGACGTCGGGTCGCACCGGCGGACGGCCCCCTGCTCTGTACCTGTTGACGGAGCCACTCCATGTCCTCATCGCCTGCCACGCACGCCACCAACGAAGCGCTGGCCCCCATTTCCTCCGACCGCCGTGTCTTCCAGTGGCATGACCACGCCTCGCTCTGGTTCAGCCTGGGCGTGGGCCTGCTGGTGATGCAGGTGGGCGCGTACCTGATGCCCGCGCTGGGCACCAAAGAGGCGTTGATTGCCATTGTGGCCGGCTCCATCGTGGGCGCGGGCCTGCTGGGCTGGGTGGCCAAGCTGGGCTGCGACAGCGGCCTGGCCAGCGCCGGGCTGATGCATGCGGTGTACGGCCGCACCTTTGCCAGCTTGCCCATCATCCTGAACATCGTGCAACTGGTGGGCTGGGGCACGTTCGAGCTGGTGGTGATGCGCGACGCCACGGTGGCCATTGGCCAGCAGTCTGGCGCGATGGCGGGCGCGCACTGGCCCGTGCTGGCCACGCTGCTGTGGGGCGGCGTGGTGATGCTGCTGATCAGTGGTTCGATGGTGCAGCTGGTGCGCAAGGTGATTGCGCGGGTGGCCCTGCCGCTGGTGGTGCTGTCGCTGCTGTGGCTGTCGTGGCAGTTTTTGTCGCTGGCGCAGGCACAGGGTTTGGAAGCACTGTGGACGCGCCAGGGTGCAGGCGGCATGGGTGTGCTGCCTGCGCTGGACTTGGTGATTGCCATGCCGATTTCGTGGCTGCCGCTGGTGGCCGACTACGCGCGCCACGGCAAGAACGGTGGCTCTGCATTCCGTGGCACCTGGCTGGGTTATGCGTTGGCCAATATGTGGTGCTA
Source organism: Acidovorax sp. (assembly GCF_046341535.1). GTDB lineage: Bacteria > Pseudomonadota > Gammaproteobacteria > Burkholderiales > Burkholderiaceae_C > Acidovorax. Next base: position 4,316 of record NZ_JBKDRI010000049.1, read on the forward strand.
CAGCCTGGGCGTGCTGGTGGCGCTGACCTTGCCCAGCAAGGATCTGGTGCAAGCGCTGCTGCTGGCCCAGGGCGGTCTGATTGCGCTGTCGCTGATCCTCATCGACGAGGTGGACAACGCCTATGGCGACACGTATTCGGGCGCAGTGTCGGCCCACAGCCTGCTGCCTCGCTTTGGCGTGCGCGCCTGGGGCCTGCTGGTGGCCGCAGTGTGCACCGCCCTGGCGCTGGTGTTGCCCATGCACAGCCTGGAGCCGTTTTTGCTGCTGCTCAGCTCGGTGTTTGTGCCGCTGTTTGGCGTGATTTTGGGGCGACTGGCCTTTGGCACTGATGCCCCGGCCCTGCTGGCGGCTGCGCGCAAGGTGAATGTGGTGCCGGTTGCCATCTGGCTGGCGGGCATTGCGGTGTACCACCTGGCCCCCAAGGTGCTGCCAGGTGCGGGCTCGGCCCTGCCTGCGCTGGCGTTGAGCTTTGCGCTGGCCTACGCAACCCGCCCCCGCGCTGCCTGACGCGATGGCAAGGCAGTCATTTGCTATCAATTAAATTGCAACAAATGCCCTGTGGCTGCGCGTCGGTCGGCTAAAAAGCTTCAAACTCAGGCACACAACACCACGCGCTGCGCCATAGGCGCGTAGCCGTGGTTGAGCGGGCCGTGACCGCGACCGGTGGTCACATCGGCCCCAGCCGCAATCGCGCCCAGAATGTAGGCGCGTGCCTGCTGCACCGCCAGCGGCAGGGGCTCGCCCAGGGCCAGGAAGGCAGCAATCGCGGACGACAGCGTGCAGCCCGTGCCGTGACCGTTGTGCGTGGCAATGCGCGCCGACTCCAGGCGCTGCGTGCCACTGCCCTGCACCGCCAGCAAGTCCACCACCCAATCCCCCGGCAGGTGGCCGCCCTTGAGCAAGGCCGCGCGAGCGCCCAGGCCCAGCAGGGCTTGGGCGGCTTCGGGCAAGCGGTCGGCATGGTCGATGCTGCGGCCCAGCAACCAGCCCGCTTCATCCAGATTGGGCGTGATGACCTCCGCCAACGGAAACAGCTCGCGCACGAGCACGCCCACGGTCTCGTCGGCAATCAGCTTGTCGCCGCTGGTGGCCACCATCACGGGGTCCAGCACCACATGGGGTAGCTGGTGGCGGCCGATGGCGTCTGCCACCACGCGCACCACCTCAGGCGAATGCAGCATGCCGATCTTGACGGCATCCACGCCAATGTCCTGCACCACCGCGTCGATTTGTGCCTTGAGCAACTCGGGCGGGATGCCGTGGATGCCGGTTACGCCGCAGGTGTTTTGTGCGGTGACGGCGGTGATGGCCGTCATGCCATAGCAGCCCAGCGCACTGAAGGTTTTAAGGTCGGCCTGGATGCCCGCGCCGCCCCCGCTGTCAGAGCCGGCAATCGAAAGCACGCGCGCATAGCGGCGCAGCGGGGAGGGCAAAGGCGTGGGGGAATTCATGGCAAAAATTATGGCCTATGCGCCAGGGCAGACCCGGAGCACGGGGGATATGCTGTAATCAGCGCTCCGGACGAAACAGGGGTGCCGTGACCGCGCAAAGCGCTGGCGGCGGCTGAGAAATACCCTGGGGCTACGCGCCCCGCTACCCGATCCAGGTCATGCTGGCGTGGGGAGTTTCCATCGCGGTGCACTCCGTTTTGTCCACGCTCGCAGCCCCAGCCCGCGCACGGACACCATCGACGGACCTATGCCACTGCCACCCTCCTCCTTCGCCATCCTGGGCGCTGGCCTCATGGGGCGGCTCCTTGCGGTGGAGCTTGCCCGGCAGGGTCACCGCATCGCCATCCACGAAGCGGGCGGCCCCGATGCCGGGCAATCTGCCGCGCGGGTGGCCGCCGCCATGCTGGCCCCTTTGGCCGAATCGGCCATCACCGAGCCCGGCGTGGTGCGCATGGGGCACCATGCGCTCACGCGCTGGCCTCAACTGCTGGCACCTTTGGCTGAGCCGGTGTTTTTTCAGCAGGCGGGCACGCTGATCGTGTGGCACCGCCAGGACGCTGCCGAGGCCCAGCGCCTGACGCGCCAGCTGGAGGCCAACCAGCACACCGTGCCCGAACTGCCCGCCCTGCAAAGGCTCGACAGCGCGGCGCTCGCGCAGGCCGAGCCCGCGCTGGCCCACCGGTTTTCGCAAGGGCTTTTTCTGCCGGGCGAGGGCCAGCTCGACAACCGCCAGCTACTGGCGGCGCTGACCGCCGAGATGCAGCGGCTGGGCGTGCTCACCCACTGGCACGCGCCCGCGTCGCCCGATGCCTTTGAGCCCGGCCAACCCGGCCAGCCCGACTGGGTGCTGGACTGCCGGGGCCTGGGTGCCAAGGGCCAGTGGAGCGCACTGCGGGGCGTGCGCGGCGAAGTGGCCCGCATCCATGCGCCCGATGTGACGCTGCAGCGCCCCACGCGGCTGGTGCACCCGCGCTACCCCATCTACATCGCGCCCAAACCAGACCACCTGTTCGTGATCGGCGCTACCGAGATCGAGTCGGACGACCGCACGCCAGCCAGCGTGCGCTCAACGCTGGAGCTGCTGTCTGCCGCCTATGCCGTGCATCCCGGCTTTGCCGAGGGCCGCATGCTGGAGCTGTCCACACAATGCCGCCCCACGCTGCCCAACAACCTGCCCGCCATCCGCCAAGCCCGCCCGCGCGTGCTCGAGATCAACGGCCTGTATCGCCACGGCTTCATGATTGCCCCGGCGATGCTGGATGTGACCCTGGAAGTGCTGAACACCGGACAATCGCCCCTGTCGCAACGCTTTGACCTGGCGCTGGATCTGGCCCCCGCCAGCGCACCCGCCGCCAGCGCCGCCATTGCATGAACATCCTCATCAACCAGACCCCGCACGAACTGCCCGACGGTGCCACCGTGGCCGACGCCGTTGCCGCCATTGCGGCGCGCCAGCCTTTTGCCGTGGCGGTCAACACCACCTTTGTGCCCAACACCCGCTACGCCGACGACAGGCTGCAGCCGGGTGACCATGTGGAAATCATCTCGCCCGTGACCGGGGGCTGAGCTTGCGCCAGAAATATGAATAAAAATGACCGGTTACGCGCGACCATTAAGCCCTGACAGCTATCAAAACAATAGTGAATACATGATCTCTCCAACGCCTCAAGACCCGCTGGTGCTCTACGGGCAGACGTTTGCCAGCCGCCTGCTGCTGGGCACCTCGCGCTATCCGTCGCCCGCCGTGCTCGAAGCCGCCGTGCTGCGCGCCCGGCCTGCCATGGTCACGGCATCGCTGCGCCGCCAGGGCAGCAACCCGGCTGAAAGCGGCAGCAGCTTCTGGGAGCTGCTGCGCAAACTCAATGTGCCTGTGCTGCCCAATACGGCTGGCTGCCACAGCGCACAAGAGGCCATCACCACTGCCGAAATGGCGCGCGAGGTGTTCAACACCCCGTGGATCAAGCTCGAGCTCATTGGTGACGACTACACCCTGCAGCCCGACACCTTGAATCTGGTGGATGTGGCAGCGCACCTGATCCGCCAAGGCTTTCAGGTGCTGCCCTACTGCACCGAAGACCTGGTGCTGTGCCAGCGCCTGGTGGATGTGGGCTGCCAGGCCGTCATGCCCTGGGCCGCGCCCATTGGCACGGGGCGCGGCCCGGTCAATCCCTATGCATTGCAGATGCTGCGCGAGCGCCTGGATGTACCCATGCTGATCGATGCCGGACTGGGCCTGCCATCGCACGCCTGCCAGGTGATGGAGTGGGGCTACGACGGCGTGCTGCTCAACACGGCGGTTGCGCTGGCGCAGGACCCGGTGGCCATGGCGGGCGCGTTTGCCGATGCCGTGCATGGCGGTCGGGCAGCCCGCCTTGCCGGTGCCATGACCGCCCAGGACGCGGCACAACCCAGCACGCCCGTGCTGGGCACGCCGTTCTGGCACCACAGCCATGCATAAGGCCCACACGTTCGAGATGGCGCAGGCCATCGTGGCCCATCACGCGGCCACCTTCGCCGGGTTCGAACCCCAGCCGGTACCCACGCCCACCCTGCACGAGAGCGCCTACATGGCGGCCCTGCACGGATGCAGTCAACTGGGCTTCATCGCGAGCGACGCGCAATGCCTGGCACGCGCCTGGCAGGCGCAGACGGCGCGAACCGGCCGCTTTGACGCCAGCTGCTGGCCCGCAGAGCCCGACGACTTTGGTCTGCAGCCCGTGCCGCGCAGTAGCTCCTTTGCCGCCTGCCCGCAGCAACTCGGCCTGTACGCGGTGCTGCCCGATGCCGCCTGGGTGGGGCGCATGGCCCGGGCCGGTGTGCCCACCGTGCAACTGCGCCTGAAGTCCACCGACGCCGCCGCAGTGGCCCGCGAGATCGCAGCTTCTGTGGCCGCGGTGCAAGGCACAGGGGCATTGCTGTTCATCAACGACCACTGGCAGGCTGCGATCGACGCAGGGGCCTACGGCGTGCATCTGGGCCAGGAAGACCTTGATGCGATGCGCCCCGATCAGCTCGATGTCTTGCGCGCCAGCGGAACCCGGCTGGGCGTCAGTACCCATGGCTACGCTGAAATGGTCCGTGCCGATGCTGCGGGCCCCAGCTACATCGCCATGGGGGCGGTGTTCCCGACCACGCTCAAAAAGATGGCCACTGCGCCGCAAGGCGTGGGCCGGCTGGGTCTTTATGCGCGCCTGATGCGCCACTACCCGCAAGTGGCCATTGGCGGCATCGGGGCAGAGCAGTTTGGCGACGTGCTGGCCACCGGCGTGGGGTCTGTTGCGGTCGTGCGGGCCCTTGTGAATGCGGCAGATCCCGAGGCGCAAGCGGCCGCTTTAATAGCCCTGATGCCGCACTGAGCCATTGCAACGCGCCAGAGCCTTCCTCAAGCGGTGGCCGCTGCTCAATCACCTGCGCTGCACCTCACGGCCCGCGCACAGCCCAGCGCGCTCGCGGCGATCTGGAATGCTCAACGCAAGCTACCTGCAGTCGTCTTTACTGCCTTTTTCGAGCTCAAGCCGCAGCAATGCCAGATCGCTGTCGATGGCAAACTCCAGCGCCTGCACGGAGCCCGGATCAGTCTCAGGCGTGGCAAGGGGATCACCAGGCGAGATGAGCGACGCATCGGGGAGCTCCAGATTCATCGGCAGCGAATCCAGAGTGGCAGGCTTGGAAACGGGGCTGTCCAGACCTAGCCCCCCCGGCAAGGACTCAAACTCGAAATCGATGATGTCGTTCCCCGGATCCTGGGTAGCGCCGGTTGCTGCGGCGAAGGCCTTGACTGCGGCGCTGGACGGCCCAACGCCGTCGAAGACCGCAGTGCCACCGCGCGGCGGCAAGGGTGTGGTCCGCTCGCGCGGCCCGGGAGCGCCCCGGGCGCTGGGCGGGGTCGTTTGCGCGATGGCCAACAACAGCAGCAAATCGTCGAACGCTGACAGATCGAACGGCTCGACCGCCGCACGACCCTGGTCTACGAAAAGGTGGCTCATCAACAGATCAAGAACAGCCGCAGAAGTCCATTGCGCTTCAATCTCAGCGAGCGCATCAAGGTAGCGCTCAAGCGATCGGCTAGGAAGGTTGAACGCAGCAAATTCGGGCACCCGCGCATTGAAAAACTGCATGAACTGCGCGCGCAGTTGGGAGTATTCGTCCACCCGGCTGAGTGTGTGATACAGCCGCAGCAGATCAAGGTACGCCAGCGGCGACGTCTTGCGATGATCCGCAATGTGGTTTTTGAGCACATCAATGGCCTGTTGATGTTCACCCACCGACACAAAAAACTCGGCCTGCTGCTGAATGTCGAACAACTCTCCTGGGTTGACGATGAGCTTCGTCGCTGCAGGGGCTGGCGCTGGCGCTTCTGGCGAAGGTTGTAGCGGAGCAGGCGCACTGGCCAGGCCCAGGTCGTCCGGGCCGGACAACAGGTCTGGCGAAGGCAGCGTTTGCGAAATGGGCCAGAGGTCGTCCCGGCGAGAAATAGGGCTGAGCGCGGGCTCACGCCCATGGACCGCTTCGCGAGAACCCCGCTCCACAGATTCAAGCCATGACTTCACAGCCCTGTCTGACGCATCACGCATCCGCAACAGCGCCCAGCCCACCGCTGCCAAAGCCAGCGCAAGCAGCCCGGCAAGTCCATATACCAACGTCGGACTGAACCGTTCGCTTTCGAGCGTTGCAACCTGCTCCTGAAGCTGCACTGCAAGGGCGCGGTCTCGCTCGGCCTGCTCTTTCACGGCGGTGAGATCACCCTCCCGGGCCTTGGCACGCTCGGCATCAGCGTCAACATCGCCAGGCTGAGCGTTCAGCGCCTTCCAGAGTGCGGCCGCCTGAGCGCGCTGCGCCGACGGCTGCTCGTCCGGGGTCATGCTCAGCAGGGGTGCGCTGCGCAGCATCACCGGCCTGTCCAGCCAAGTGTCCAATGGCTCGACCACCAGGCGCGATGCAGGTGCCTTGGCAGTCGAGGTTTCAGCCACAGCCTTGGGCTTGATCGAACGTGCGGGCGGCGATGCCACAACCGAAGGAGGCGCTGCGTTGGCCTCACGTTGGGGCCGGCTGATCGGGCGGCTGCTTGAAAGCTGCGATCCAGAGGCAACCGCTTGCGCCTGACCCCGCGCGACAGGCATGCGAACCATCCCAGGCTCGGCAACAGGCACCGTCTCCGGCACAACGGCCTGAGCCAAGCGCGCAACATCCACCGGCGCGCCCGAACGCGCCACCGTCGAAGGCAACTCTGCAAGAAATGTGTAAGTGCGGGTGACCCGGCTGGAGCAACCGCCCCCAAGGGTCACTCGGACAACGGGTTCATCCACCGCCACCGTGGTCTGCACCCGCACTTCAGGAGCACCACCACGCGTCTCAGCGAGGGGGGTGACCCGGACGCGGGCATTGCTCAAGGCGATCTCGCCAGCAATCACCTGCGCGGTCACACAGGAACCGGCGACGTCCGTGCCCGCATCGGGATGGATTTCAAACGCCAGATCCAGCGGCGCGCCAATCGTGACCTGGCCGCGGCTACTCCCCAGCGACAGCGCACTGGCACTGGCTGCCAACATCCAGAGGCTCGCGCCAAAGAAAAACTTAGTAGAGATCACAATTTTTTTACCTCAGCGTATATTCTGGCACACAACGCGAGGCGACAGCCACAGCCATAATCGCGCTATGAAAATTCAGTTTCCCCGCATCGGAATCGCCGGCACGGGTGTGATGGGTCAAGGTATCGCTCAAATTGCCGCCCAGGCCGGCAGCGATGTCATGCTGCTGGACACCAAGCCGGGGGCACCCCAGGCCGCCAAAGCCGCCCTTGAGGCGCAGTGGAGCCGGCTCGTGGCCCAAGGCAGGCTTGAGCCAGCCCAGGCGAACGCGTACGGGGCACGGTTGCATCCCGTCGCTGCCATCTCAGACTTTGCCGAATGCGATCTGGTCGTGGAAGCCATCGACGAGCACCTGGAGGCCAAGCAGGCCTTGCTGACGCAACTCCAGCAGGTTCTGCGGGAGGATGCGGTGCTGGCCACCAACACGTCGTCACTGTCGGTCACGGCGATCGGCGCTGGGCTGCCCAGACCGGCGCAACTGGCGGGCTTTCATTTTTTCAATCCGGTGCCGCTGATGAAGGTGGTCGAGGTCATCGCAGGGCTGAAGACCGATCCGGCCATCTGCACAGCACTGTCCCGCTACGCCCAGCAGCTGGGACACACCCCCGTTCAGGCACAGGATACGCCGGGCTTCATCGTCAACCATGCGGGCCGGGGCTTTGGCACCGAGGCGTTGCGCATTGTGAGCGAAGGCGTGGCGGACTTCGCCACGGTGGACCGCATCCTGCGCGACCAGGCAGGCTTCAGGCTGGGCCCCTTCGAACTGCTGGATCTGACCGGGCTGGATGTGTCTCACCCCGTGATGGAGTCCATCTACCGACAGTTCTACGATGAGCCACGTTTTCGCCCCAGCATGATCACCGCGCAGCGACTCGCCGGCGGGCTGGTCGGCAAAAAGGCGGGCGAAGGCTTTTACCGTTACGTCGATGGCGTGGCCCAAACCCCTGCCGAGCCACCAACACCCACCGCGGGCCTGATCCCCCCGGTGTGGGTCTCCCCGCGTGCTTCGCGGCGGGCCGAGCTGTACCAGCTGCTCAAACACCTGGGCGCAACCATCGAAACAGGCCAGTCTCCTTCGGCGCAGGCCATCACGCTGGTGGCACCCCTTGGGTTTGATGTGACCACGGTGGCCGTGGTCGAACGGCTCGACCCAGCTCGCACCGTCGGCATCGATATGCTGTTTGACGATGCAGCCACCCGCCGCCGTGTGCTCGCCACGAATCCCGCCACGCGCATCGACATTCGCCAAGCAGCGCATGCACTCTTTGCCCGCGATGGCAAGGCCGTGAGCGTGATCCGCGACAGTGGGGGCTTCGTGACGCAACGGGTCGTGGCCACCATCGTCAACATCGCCAGCGACATCTGCCAGCAGGGCATCTGCAGCCCACGCGACCTTGAAACGGCCGTCACACTGGGCCTGGGGTATCCACAGGGGCCGCTGGCCCTGGGCGACCGCCTGGGCCCCACCAACATCCTGGAAGTGCTGTTCAACATGCAAACCGTCTATGGCGACACACGGTACCGCCCAAGCCCCTGGCTGCGCCGCCGCGGCGCCATCGGCCTGAGCCTGACCCATGTCGAGGAATGACACGCCCCAAACCACCGCACACACCAGCATGGCCTGGGCACGGCATCCGACACCATCAACAACCAGCCTTGCGGCAACCCGCGCCCCTTTGCCCACACTGACAGCCCCTTGGGCATCGCGCTGCCTCCCACCCCACTCGAAGGTCCCCCATGCCCGCAGAACTTCAAAGCTCCAGCGAGGGTCAGACCATGATCCTCACCCTTCGCAACCCGGAGCACCGCAACGCACTCGATCCGGTCATGTATGCAGCGGGCATCGAAGCCCTGGGCGTTGCGGAGCGCAGTGCTGACATCCGCAGCGTGATCATCACGGGCGCCGACGGAATATTCTGCGCGGGTAGCAGCCTGGATCGCCTGCTAGCCAACCGGCAACAGCACCCGGACGTTCAGGCGCAGAGCATCGAAGGCCTGCACCACTGGATCGAAACCATTCGCACGTACCCCAAGCCCGTGATTGCGGCGGTTGAGGGCCCTGCAGCGGGGGCGGGCTTTTCGCTGGCACTGGCGTGCGACATGATCGTCGCAGCGCGCAACGCCGTCTTCGTGATGGCTTACAGCAACGTGGCGCTCTCGCCCGATGGCGGCGCCAGTTGGAGCCTGGTGCATGGCTTATCGCGGCAGATGGCGGCCGAGATACTGATGTGCGGCGACCGCCTGGGCGCAGAGCGGCTACACGCGCTGGGTCTGGTCAACCGCCTGGCCGAGGCGGGCGGCGCACTGGACGCTGCGCTCACGCTTGCACAGCAGCTCAATGCACGCGCGCCGAACGCGCTGGCCAGCATCAAGGAACTGATCAACGATGCACCCCACGCCACGCTGACGCAGCACCTCAACCACGAACGCGACCACTTCGTGAAAAACCTGCACCACCCCAACGCAGGCGCGGGCATCCAGGCGTTTTTGGACAAGCGCGTACCCCGCCACGAATAGCGCACAAGCCCTGCCCCACCCCATGCCTGCGGGCATGCCAGTGCGGCCCCTGCAGCGCATTCATGGCGCGCAGGGCAGGCGCACCTGCGGGGCGCGGGCACCTTCCCATGGGCTCTGAACAGGCCCTGGTGTCCCGCGTGAGAGATTCGCCCCATCAAGACGCCGAAATCGCCGCCATGCTGCGTCGCCGTTCCTCGCAGTGGCGACTTCCTGATCGATGCAACCTATTGAGTCGGCACCTTTGAACTTGAACCAGCCGTTCGGGCTGAGCCTGTCGAAGCCTTGCGCAGAGCTTCGAACCGCATCAACGCATTCAAGTTGGTTGATGCCGACTCAATAAAAACGGCAGTTGACCGCTTGTC
>NZ_JBKDRI010000050.1:0-35747 GCF_046341535.1 Acidovorax sp.
CTGCGCAGCCAGCGCCATGATGTCGTCGAGCACGGCCGCCGGTTCGCCGCCGTAGCCCACCAGGTCGCCCAGCAGCGCAAACTGCTCGGCCCCCTGGCCGCGCGCGTGCGCAAGGCACGCCGCCAGCGCGGGCCGGTTGGCGTGGATGTCGGACAGCAGGGCGATCTTCATGGCGGTGCTTTCTGCCGGCCATCATCCCCCCGGTGCCTGAACGCAGGCTTGCAGCCGGGTGCGGGTGAGGCAATCATCCCAACGGCACCATCACCGCAGTCGGCAACACCGGGCGGGACGCCAACGGCTCCCGCATTAGCCGGATCGTGTCAGGTCAGAGGTCGATGGCGGCACCCAGGCCACCCCCGATGCTCAGCGCCGCCAGGGCTTGCAAGCGGGTTGACTGCACCCGACCCGGTGCGGCGGCCGGGGCACCCGGCAGGCGCAGGTCATCCTGGTAAAGGGCGTCCAGCAGGCTTCGCGCCGACGAGACGCCCCGCACCGTTTTCTTTTCTTCCTGGCGCTGGCGAAGCTTGCGCAACCAACGACCGCTGCGAAGCTGGTCCGCCAGGTAGGCGGGCCACGTCCGCCGGTTTTGGGCTTCGATCAGTGCGCGGCCGGGTTGCCAGCGGACAGGCACATGGGCGGCGCCGGGGTCAGGTGCCGGGCGCGCCAGCACCATGAGGTTGTCGTCGTCTGCATGGTTGTGCGCCACCACGCTCCAACCGCCTGCACGGAGGGTCTGGTGCAGCGATGCCTGGGTGAAGTAAAGGGTATGCGCCCTGAAAAACATGTAGCGGGGCGCACAGAAACGGGTTGCATTCGGCACTTCGATCAGCAAGAGCCCCTGAGGTGACACTTTGCGCGCAAACAGGCGCAAGGTTTCCACCGGATCGACCAGGTGCTCCAGCACGTGGAACATGCTGATGAGGTCGAAACGCTGGTCTGCCTGCCGCGGCAGGACCTGGTGCAGCGCGCCATGCTCGACCGACAGGCCCAATGTCTCGCGGGCGTGGGCAGCATAGCCTGCATGGGGTTCGATGCCGTGGGCCTGCATGCCACGCTGGCGCATCAGGTCGACGAACTCGCCACTGGATGCTCCGATGTCCAGCGTGACGGCGGACGAAGGCAAATGCCCGACGCCTTGCGCAAGCTGCGTCTGCAACCACCCCCATCGGTCGAGCGCATTGCGACCCGCCCGCAACACATGCCTGAGCGCGGGTGAAACGGCTTGTTTGTAGTCCTGTCGGTAGCGGTGGGTGTACCAGGCTTCCAGTTCTGGCTGAGTGGGCAAGGGGTCAATGCGACCCAGGCCGCAGGCGCTGCAATTGACGGTCAGCAGCGCTTCTCCCGTTTTGCCATCGACACGGGCGATGGATTCAATGGCCTGGGAGCCGCAAACGGGGCAAGGCGTGGAGGCGGTGTGGGATGCGCTCATGGGCATAAGCAAGCAAGGAAAGTGTGGTGCGGATGTGCTGGCAACCGCATTGTCGGCAAGCAACGCATGCCGCATTTCGCCAAGGGCCATGCGGCCAGTCAATTCCACCGGTGATGAATCGCCCCGGGTTTGAACGGACCCCCAGAAGTTGGACAGTCACGATTCTGCCGATGAGGCGGTACTTCTCCATCGGTATTCCACCGGACTGGGTCCCCGCAGCCGAAGTCTGATGCGCTCGGGGCAATCATTCGACTCAGGTCATGCCTTTTCGGTTGGGTGGGGCACTGATTGCCAACTCGGGGATCTCGGCAATGGACTCACCCGTCTTCAGGTTCTTGAGCGTCAGTCGCTCGGGCGAGATCTGGAGGTGGCCGACTCTCTTGAGTGCGGAGAACATGCGTGGGCTCGGTGGGGTGTAACGACCAAGCTCAGCAGGAGCGGGGCACGCTGAGCCATGAACTCTAGGAAACCTGCAACGCCTCGCCGTCTGCTGCAGCGCCTGGTTCGGCGGTTGCTTCGTTTCGGGTCGTTGCAATAGATATTGCACGGTGTCGATCCGATGCTAGCTGCCGTCTAGAGCCATTTCGGCCAAGACCTCATCGGCTGCCCGCTCGGCGGACTGGAGAGCCCCCTCCATGAACGAACGCCACTCCGCCGCAGTCTCGGTTCCGGCGAAATGCACCCGATGTACCGGAGCAAACAGGTCTGGCACCAAGCCCCAACTGCCCATCCCTCTGTGGCTGGCATAACCACCCAAAGAGTACGAGTCGGCGTTCCAATCGATTGAGCGCGCGGCGATAGGCTCGGGGATGCTGCGGTCGCTGAGAGTTCTGAGCCAAGCGACGGCCTTGGCAATGCGGTCACCTTCAGCCGCCATGCGGCCGAGATGGATCGCACTGGCAGCGGTCGAGAACAGCACAAGGATGCCGACGCTGCCGTTTGCGGGCGAACTGTCTATTGTCGAGTTGAAGATGCTGTCCGGGCTCAGGACCCGGCCCGAGGCTCCTAGGTCACGCCACCACGGACTTTCGAAGACCAGGATCGTCTTGATCACCTTGCCGTGCATGTAGCCCGCAATGACTTTACGGCGCTTCTCGGTTAGCAGCCCCAGCAACCCAACGTCTTTGTAAAGCTGAGGCGGTACAGCGACGATGAGGTGCCGCGCGCGGTAGACGCCAGTTGTGGAATCGGCGGTCACCCACTCGCCGTGCCGTTGGATGTTCGTGACCGGGGCGTTCAGCACCAGCGCGTCGCCGAGCCGCGCGGCGAGATGATGCGCCAGGGCCTCGGTACCCTCGGCGAGGTACCACTGAGCGGAACTCTTCTCGCCGTCGGCGCCGCTGGTTGAAGCTAGTTGATCGAGGAGTTCATACGCCGAGAAGTCGTGGAGTGATGCGCACATTTCTCCCTCGGTGTAGGCAGCGAGGAAGTCTGCCGCTTGCCGCGTGAAGGTCATCTCCCGCAGGAACTTAGACGCCACCAAGCCATCGAGTCGCTCGACGTTTGTCCGAAAAGACCGAAGCATGCGGTCAAGCCGCCACATAGCAATAAGCGCGTCCAAGCGGCCAAACAGCGAGAGCGGCAAACCGTCGCCCCGCTTGAGTACCGGCTCGGCGTCGGGAGACATCAGGAAAACGTTGTCCCCGATGGTGTGCGGAGACACGCGCGTCAGGCCGACCTCATCGACTAGGGCAGAGATGCGTCGCTGAGAGTCGCCGATGAACTGAGCCCCGAGGTCGATCGTTTGGCCGGTGTTGAGTCGCTGCGAGTGAACGCGGCCGCCAATCCGCCCCCGCGCTTCTAGCACCACGACCGATGCCCCCGCTTCCTTCAACCGCCGAGCAGACGATAACCCGGCAAGGCCGCCGCCAATCACGATGGCGTCGAACAGTCGACTTTCGGCGGCAGCCGGACCGTTCATTGCGGTTTACGCTCCAGCGTGGTTCCTGTCGGATTACACGCTCGCCCGGTTCTCAGGACCAGGAGGCCCGAGATCGTCAGGGGCTGCTTTGTAGGGGGCCATATGCGTTGAATTTTTGAGCGGTGCATTCAGAAATCCTAGTAGGAGGGTTTTATACAGCCTCGCGAGGCTGAAAAAAACTTGTGTCGCGCAAGCTCCCGCACTACTTTGCGAGCCACAGACCAGGATGGTCAGGTCGCGGCTTCGCGCGACCTAGTTTTGTTCGTTCTAGGAGCCTGTCGGACTTGGAGCGTTGAAAGCGAAAATCGGCCCCAGCGAGGACAGTTTTTGCCGAATTTGCAGCCCCATAGCCGAGCTATGGGGCAAAAAGGTGGTTAAAAATGGACCGCTGCGGTCGATTTGCAGCCGACGATTTCCAAGTCCGACAGGCTCCTAGGCGCCGGTATCACCCCATAAACGACAAAACCGCCCGGAGGCGGCTTTGGCGTTTTTTCTTTGCTGGCAGCGCACCCGTTACAAACGGCGAACGGCACCTGCCGTTCGGGCTGTTTGCCTGCCGGGGCAGGCGATGAAAATCAGGCTGCTGCCAATGCCAGGGCTTTCACCTTGGCAGACAGACGGCTCTTGTCACGAGCAGCCTTGTTCTTGTGGAAGATGCCCTTGTCGGCCACCGAGTCAACCACAGCTTGCATCTTGGCGAACAGTTCGGTCGCCTTGGTCTTGTCGCCGGCCAGGACCGCCTTTTCGACGTTCTTGACTGCGGTACGGTATTTGGAGCGCAGCGAGGTGTTCGCAGCGTTGAGTTTGACGTCCTGACGGACGCGCTTGCGGCCCGACGCCAGGCGCGGGTTCTTCTTCTTGGGTTTTGCGGATGCCATTGTTTAGTTCCTTGAGTCTGTGGATGTTGCCAGCAAAGCCCGCCATTATATCCCAGCTCGCTTTCCGGAGCGCCTGCGGAAGTTTGGGGCTGGCGATGGTGCCCCGGCAGCGTCCACTCTTCACACCGGGTTCACAGACTTCATCCCTGGCTCACGCCGCCAGCCCAGACTGGTTCTTTTCCTTCCGGAGTGAACCTTGTCGTCACCCCTACCTTCAGGCCGGCCCGCAGCCGCCGCCTTACCCGCCGCAGCACATACACTCCCACGGGTGTCCCTGCTCAAAGCCGCCTCCACCGTATCCCTGCTGACCCTGGCCTCCCGTGTGACGGGCCTCGCGCGCGACCTGCTCATGGCGTCCGTCTTCGGGGCCAACGCCCTGACCGATGCGTTCAATGTTGCCTTCCGCATCCCCAACCTGTTTCGCCGCCTGTTTGCCGAAGGTGCCTTCAGCCAGGCCTTTGTGCCGGTGCTGGCCACCACGCGCACGCAGCAGGGCGACGACGCCACCCGCACGCTGATTGCGGCGGTGGCCACTGCCCTGGCCTGGGTGCTGCTCATCGTGTGCGTGGCAGGGGTGCTGGGCGCGCCTGCGCTGGTGTGGGCGCTGGCCAGCGGGCTGCGCCAGACGCCCGAGGCCTACGACGCCGCCGTGCTGATGACGCGCTGGATGTTTCCCTACATCGGCTTCATGTCGCTGGTGGCGCTGTCTGCAGGCATCCTCAACACCTGGAAGCACTTTGCCGTGCCCGCCGCGTCGCCAGTGCTGCTGAACCTGTGCATGATCGGGGCCGCCTGGCTGGGCGCGCCGCAGCTGCAGGCGCGCGGCATCGAGCCCATCTTCGCCATGGCGGGCGGCGTGATGCTGGGCGGTGTTCTGCAGCTTGCGGTGCAGATCCCGGCGCTGGCGCGGCTGGGATTGCTGCCGCGCATTGGCGTCACCTGGGGGCGCGTGCGCAGCGCCTGGGCCGACGCGGGGGTGCGCCGTGTGCTCACCCTCATGGGGCCCATCCTGCTGGGCGTGGGCGTGGCGCAGATTTCGCTGATGATCAACACGCAGATTGCGTCATACCTCACGCCGGGCAGTGTGACCTGGCTCTTTTATGCCGACCGCCTGATGGAGTTTCCCACCGCGCTGCTGGGCGTGGCGCTGGGCGTGGTGCTCACGCCGCAGCTCACCGCGGCCAAGGCGGCGGGCGATGCGCAGAAGTATTCGGCCATGCTCGACTGGGGTCTGCGCATCGTTGTGCTGCTGGCCGTGCCCTGCGCGGTGGCGCTGCTCACGTTTTCGACGCCGCTGGTGGCCACGCTGTTCCACCACGGCAAGCTGGCCGATTCGGATGTGGGTCAGATTGCGGTGGCTCTGTCGGGCTATGGCGCGGGGCTGATCGGGCTGGTGGCCATCAAGGTGCTGGCTCCGGGCTACTACGCCAGTCAGGACGTGCGCACGCCGGTCAAGATCGCCATTGCCGTGCTGGTCATTACCCAGCTGCTCAATATTGCCCTGGTGCCGTTCATTGCGCACGCGGGGCTGGCGCTGTCGATCGGGCTGGGGGCACTCATCAATGCCGTATGGCTGCTGGTGGGGCTGCTGCGCCGCGGCAGCTTCAAGCCCCAGCCGGGGTGGGGAAAGTTTGTGCTCCAGGTGGTGGCGGCCAGTGCGTTGCTGGCGGTGCTGCTGGTGTGGAGTTCGCAGCATTTCGACTGGATCGCCATGCGCGCCCAGAGCCTGCAGCGCGTGGGCCTGCTGGCCGCGCTGATGGCTGCTTCTGCCGTGCTTTACTTCGGTGCGCTGTGGGCTGCGGGCCTCAAGCTGCGGCAAATGCTGCGCCGCTGACCCGGCTGTCCACACCTGCACGGGCCGCGACGGCCGGAATTGCCCCCTGAAACCGCGTGTTCTGTGGCTTGACGGCGCAGGGCAGCCCCCTTAAAACCGTGCCATGACCCTGAGCTATTCCGTGCCCTCCTCGCTGGAGTACTTTGCATCGCTGGTGCAAAGCGACGACCACTTCCCGCTGCTGGAGGCGGCCGCCAGCCTGGCCCAGGATGAATACCCCGAACTTGACATGCAGCAGCTGCTCGGTGATGTCGATCAGATGCTGGCGCGCCTCAAGCGCCGCCTGCCGGCCGATGCGCCTTCGCTGCAGCGGCTGCGCACGCTCAACCAGTTCTTCTTTGTGGACCTGGGTTTTGCCGGCAATGTGAACAACTACTACGACCCCGAGAACAGCTACCTCAATGCCGTGCTGCGCACGCGCCGTGGCATCCCGATATCGCTGGCAGTGGTGTGGATGGAGCTCGCGCAGGGGCTGGGCCTGCACGCCCGGGGCATTGGGTTCCCAGGCCATTTCATGGTCAAGGTGCTGCTGCCCAAGGGGCAAGTGGTGCTCGACCCGATCACGGGCCAGTCGCTCAGCCGCGAAGAGCTGGCCGAGCGGCTGGAACCCTACAAGCGCCAGAGCGGCCTGGTAGACGACTACGACGTGCCGCTGGGCTTGTACCTGCAGGCCGCCACGCCGCGCGACATCATTGCGCGCATGCTGCGCAACCTCAAGGAAGTGCATCGCTCGCAACAGGACTGGCAGCGTCTGGTGGCCGTCCAGGACCGGCTGATCGTGCTGCTGCCCCAGGCCTGGGGCGAGCGCCGCGACCGCGGCCTGGCCCATGCCGAGCTGGGCGATGCCAGCCAGGCCGTGGCCGACCTGGAGGCCTATCTGGACAACGTGGAAGACGGTCTGGACGTAGACCTGATCGCTGACCGGCTGAGCGCCTTGCGCGGAACACGCTCCTGAGCCTTTCCGCGCCGCGCCCTGCCGATCGCGGTGTGCGCCTTGCTCAGAACGGTGGGCTGTCTGCCGGTTGTGCTGCCTGGTCCTGTGCGAGCAATCTGCGCAGTTCGGCGTTTTCTGCCACGAGCTCTGCCACGCGCTGGCGCAGTGCGTAGACCTCTTCGTCGCCATGGGCTGCACCCGATGGCGTTGCGTCTGCTGCCAGATCCCCGTTTTCGCCCGTTTCGGCCTTGCCCTCGCGCGGCTTGCGGTTGCGTTTTTGTTCGTCGCGCACGCGCTTGGCCGTCTGGCGCAGTTCATCCTTGCCAGCGGCCACAGCCGCCACCTGTTCCGGTGCGGGCAGGGTGGCCACTGCCGCGGCTGCGTTGATCGAGATGGTGCCGGCCTTGACGGCCTGCACCAGTTCGGGTGCCGCCTGCTTCTGGATCTTTTCGATCATCACCACCTGGCTGCTGCTCAGCCGGGCCGCGCGCGCAATGGCTTCTCGGCTGGTCAGGGCCTGGGCTTCAGGCCAGTCTGCCGGCTGGCCGGCAGCACCTGCGGCCTGGGCTTCGCCAGGCTGGGGCCCCGCAGCGGGGGCGGCATCCTGCACGCGCGCCCGGCGCCCGGCCACGATCTCGCGCTTGCGCAGTGCCAGCACGCCGCGCTGGAAGTCCGACACGCTGCGCCGGCCCAGGTGCTGGTCGATCATCCACAGGTGCACGTCCTCCAGCGACTGGAAGCGCGGGTTCTGCACGGTCTGGAACGGGATGCCGTGCTTTTGGCAGATGCCATACCGGTTGTGGCCATCCACCAGCACGTCGCCCCACAGCACCAATGCGTCGCGGCAGCCCTCGGCCAGGATGCTGCGCTCCAGTGCTTCATGCTCGTCGGGTGTGAGCGGCTCGATATAGGCTTTGAGTTCTTCGTTGACGACGATGTTCATGGGTGGGATCAGAAAGGGCATTGCCCGCGAGTTGCAGGCGGTGCAGGGGGCGGGATTGTAGGGTCCAAGGCGGTGTCATGGCACTGTCACGCGCCCGCGTGACCATGCCCGTTTTGTCTGCCAACGCCCGTCAACATGTTTCAAAACAACCACCCGGACATCCAGGACCTCACGCAGCGCATTGCTGCAGACCTGCTCGACAGTTATGACGAGGAGCTGGAACTGGAGCGGGAGGACCGTGATGCCGATGCCTGGATGCCCGGTGAACAGGCGGGTGACCGCATGGCGCGCCAGCAGTATTTTCAGGAGCTGTTCCGCCTTCAAGGCGAGCTGGTCAAGCTGCAGGACTGGGTGCAGCACAGCCGCCAGAAGGTGGTGATTTTGTTCGAGGGGCGCGATGCCGCGGGCAAGGGCGGCGTCATCAAGCGCATCACCCAGCGGTTGAACCCGCGCGTGGCCCGGGTGGCGGCGCTGCCGGCCCCGAACGACCGCGAGCGCACGCAGTGGTACTTTCAGCGCTACGTGGCGCATCTGCCCGCTGCGGGCGAGATCGTGCTGTTCGACCGCAGCTGGTACAACCGCGCCGGGGTCGAGCGGGTGATGGGCTTTTGCTCGGACGCGGAGTACGAGGACTTTTTCCGCACCGTGCCCGAGTTCGAAAAAATGCTGGTGCGCTCGGGCATCACGCTTGTCAAATACTGGTTCTCCATCACCGACGAAGAGCAGCACCTGCGTTTTCTGGGGCGCATCCACGATCCGCTCAAGCAATGGAAGCTCAGCCCCATGGACCTGGAGAGCCGCGTGCGCTGGGAGGCCTACACCAAGGCCAAGGAAACGATGCTGGAGCGCACGCACATTCCGGAAGCCCCCTGGTGGGTAGTGCAGGCGGTCGACAAGAAAAAGGCGCGCCTGAACTGCATTGCCCACCTGCTGTCGCAGCTGCCCTACCGCGAGGTCCCGCACCCGGCCGTGGTGCTGCCCGAACGAGTGCGCAACCCCGAGTACCTGCGCCAGCCGGTACCGCCCACCATGTTCGTGCCCGAAGTTTTCTGACGGCGGTGGCGCAGGTTTGCTGTGCCGCCTACGCAGCGATACCCGGCTGCATGTGCCGGGCCCGCTGCTGCAAGTGGTCGCAGGCCCACTGCGCCATGGGGGAGAGCGTGCGGCCGCGCAGCACCACGATGCCGATCATGGCGTGCAGGGGGGCATGGATGCCACCTCCAGCCGCACCAGGCGCTGGCTCGCCACGTCGTCATGCGTGGCCGCCACCGCGCAGCCAATGACGGTGTCGGTGTGCATGGCGATGTCCTTGAGCGCGGCCAGATCGTCCAGTTCAATCACCTGCGGCACGGGGGCGTCGTCCTGCAGGCCCATGACCTTGCCGATGGCCACTTTCACATCGTGCGGTATGCGTACGCTGGCAATGCCGTGCCTGAGCAGCATGGCGGGGGCAATGACGGGCTCGCCCAGCAGGGGGTGGCCGGGCCGCACAAAGAAAGCCGCCTCCAGTGGCACCAGTGGCGTCACCACCACGTCGGCATCGGAACGGATCGTGCGCATGTCTCCCATGAAGAAGTCGAGTTCCTCGGCTTTGAGCTGGGCCAGCAGCGGGTTGGTGCCGCCGATGACGGCCCGCGCCTGCACCTGCGGGAAGTGCTGGCGCAAGGTGGTCAACAGCGTGCGCAGGAACACCGCGCCCGAATAGGGCCCCGTGCCGAACGCCAGTTCGCCGATGCGCCGCTCCCGGTACAGGTCTGCATCGCGCATCAGGCAGTGGCTGTCAAACAGCAGCTTGTGTGCGCGTTCGATGATGAACCTGCCAGCGGTGGTCGGTGTGACCGACGCTCCGTTGCGGTCAAACAACGCAAATCCGAACTCCCGCTCGGCGGCCTGGATGCTGCGGCTCAGTGCCGACTGGCTGATGTGCGCACGCAGCGCAGCACGGCCAAAGTGCCCTGTCTCAGCGAGGGCGATGACGTGCTGGAGGCGGTGCAGATCCATGGGGACAGTCTCGGAGTAATCGTATGTATCAAATCCATTGATTCTGTATCAACAATGCATCGGACGCACGGGCCGGGCCCCGATAGAGTGTGTCGGCCTGCACCCCGGATGGGCCGGGGTGGGCTTCGGTCAACGCTATCTCGCACCACACCACGCCGGCCTGTCCCGTCATGACCCTCGCTACCCCTCCAGTTCCTCTCAAGACATTCCGGGCCACCGAGGCCCCCGCACCGGCCAGCCAGCCGACGCCAGCCAGCCTTTTTGCAGCGCACGGGGTATGGGCCCCTGGGGTTCGGTGGATGCGCAACATCAGCTTCGCGCACAAGGCGCTGATCATCTGTGCGCTTTTCATGGCGCCACTGGCGATGTCGCTTTACTTTTTCGTGGCTTCGCAAAACGACCAGATCCAGTTTGCCAAAAACGAGCGCCACGGCGTCGCCGTCATCGCTCGCCTCAATGCCGTCAAGGCGGGCGTGCTGTCTATTCGCAACGTCACACGGGCATCTCTCGGCGGCCTGGACTTGTCCAGCCGCTATGCCGCGGCACGGTCCGAAACGGACGCAGCCCTGGCAGCGCTTGAAAAACACGTGAAAGAAAGCGGCGACCCCCTGGCCCTGAGCGAGCGCGTGAAGGAATTGAAAGCTGCCTGGGTCGAAACAGCATCTGCCAAAAACGGCGTGGACACTCAGGGCCGCACGGTTTTTGGCCCTGTGAACAAGGCGCTGGGCTCGCTCATCAATGAGGCGGGCGACCGGTCCGGTCTGGTTCTGGACCCGGATGTCGACAGTTTCTACATCATCAACTCGATGGTGCTGGTGATGCCGTCGCTGGCCGAGAACCTGGGCCAGACCCGGGGCTGGGGTGCGTTTGCGCTCGCACGGTCGCAGCTGAAACAGGCCGAGATATCGCCGCAAGACATGAAGCGCTACACCGTGTGGGCTGCGCAGGCTGAGGCCGGTGTGGGCGAGATCAGCCGCTTCATGGAACGCAGCATGGCGCACAACCCGCAGCTCAAGGGCCAGCTGGACCTGCAGCCGCTGGAGGCGGCCAAGGCGTACCTGGCCTATGCGTCCGACCTGGACAAGCTGCTGGCCGACGACAAGCTCACGCCCGCTGCTTTTTTTGCGCGCGGCGATGCCGCGATGGCCCAGCTCATGCGCATGGACGACAACGCGCTGCCCGCGCTGGACAAGCTGCTCGCCGACCGCATCGCGGGGCTGCAGCAGCGGCTGGTGCTGCTGGGCTCGGTGGCCACCGTGTTTGTGCTGCTGGCCGCCTATTTCTTTTACTGCTTCTTCCTGGTCACGCGCGGCGGGCTGCGCCTGATCAGCACGCACCTCAATGAAATTGCCTCGGGAGATTTGCGAAATGCGCCAGGGCAGCCCTGGGGCAAGGACGAGCCGGCCGCCGTGATCATGGACCTGCGTCACACCTACGATGCCCTCTACAACCTCATCCGCAACGTGGGCCATTCGGCGCGCGAGCTCAACCACACAGCCGAAGCGATTTCTTCGGCCAGCATGGACCTCTCGGCCCGCACCGAGGCCAGCGCGGCATCGCTGGAGCAACAGGCGGCGGCGATGGAGCAGATTGGCACCACGGTGGCAGGCACGGCCGAGCGCGCGCGGACCGCGTCCGACTTCTCGGGCACCAACGCCCAGGTGGCCGAACGCGCGGGGGAAGTCATTGCGCAGGTGGTGCAGACCATGCGCGACATCCAGGCCTCGTCGGCCAAGATCGGCGACATCATCGGGGTGATCGACGGCATCGCGTTCCAGACCAACATCCTGGCCCTGAACGCAGCGGTGGAAGCGGCGCGCGCCGGCGAGGCGGGCCGCGGGTTTGCGGTGGTGGCCAGTGAAGTGCGCAGCCTCGCGCAGCGTAGCGCCGAGGCCGCTCGGGAGATCAAGAGCCTGATCACGGCCAGTGTCGAAAAGGTGGAGGGTGGCACCCGCGTGGTGGGCGATGCCGGGCAGACCATGGAATCGGTCGTGGCCAACGCCAAGCAGATCAAGGGACACCTGACCGACATATCGGGCGCCTCGCGGGAGCAGGCGGCCGGCGTGGAGCAGGTGGTGCAGGCCATCCAGACGCTGGACCGCGACACCCAGCAAAACTCGGCCCTGGTGGAAGAAACCGCAGGTGCCGCCGCATCACTGCACCAGCAGGCCGAAGCCTTGATGGCAGAGCTTCAGCGGTTCCGTCTGGCCTGACGGATCCCCGCGCGGGCCGGGCAGCGAACGCCCTGCACGCGGCAGGCGCGGGTGGCGCTGTCGGCGGGCGCCCCGCCGTGCCGCTGATCGTGCTGCTCACAACGCGGCCAATCGCTGCCGGGCGCCGTGCGACGGCGTTCCGCCCCGCCCGAACTGGTGCCAGGCACGCCGCAGCTGCGTGTCGGAGCTGAACCCCGCCATCAGCGCGGCCTGCGTCACGTTCTGGCCCGAGCGCAGCGCGGCCTCGGCCGTGGCCAGGCGAATGCGGCGCAGGTACTGCAGGGGCGCAATGCCCGCGTGTTCCAGAAACAGCCGCGTGAGGTGGCGTGGCGATGTGTGCGCCACCTGCGCCATCTGCGGTACGTTCCATTCGGCCTGCGGCTGCCGGGTCACCGCGTCCTGCACACGGTGCAGTGCAGGGTGCAGGTGGTTGCGGTGGTGCATGAAGGGCGAGAACTCCGGGTCGTCGGGCCCGCGGCGCAGTGCCACCACCATGGCCTGCGCCACCTGGGCTGCCAGCGCCGGGCCGCAGGTGTCCGACAGGCGGTGCAGCAGCAGGTCGATGCCCGTGGTCACGCCCGCGCTGCTGTACACGGCGCCATCGGCCACAAAGACCCGGTTGGCCACCACGTCGCAGCCCGGGTCCACCGCAGCCAGTTCATCCAGGTGCTGGTGGTGGGTGGTGGCGCGGCGGCCGGTCAGCAGCCCGGCATGGGCGGCCAGCACCGAGCCCGCGCAGACGGTGATGAGTTCAAGCCGGCCTGCCACCGGCCGCAGGCCGCGCAGCCAGTGCAGCAGGGCGCGTGCCTCCACGCTCTGCACGTCGACGTGCGTGCCGGCCACGCCCACCAGCACCACCCAGGCGGGCGCAGCCAGGGTGGCAGGCAACGGAGCCAGCCCGGTGAGCACCGCGCCGACCGACGTGGCGGATTCAGGCGTGGGGCTCACGAAATGCTGCACAAAGCGCGCGGGCTGGCCCAGGGCCACCAGCGACTGGTTGGCAATGCGCAACGCCTCGGCGGGGCCGGCCCAGTCCAGCACCAGGCTGCCGGGCAGCAGCGCGAAATAGACGTGGATGGGCTCGGATTCGGCAGATCCGGTGGATGCGGTGGGTGATCCGGCTGGCGAAGACATGGTGGCCTGCATCAATGGGTCCTTGTGCGGTGCGCAGCGCTCTGGGCCAGCGCGCCGGCCTGGCCATGGGCGCGTGCCATGCGCCGCAGGCTGCCCGCCAGCGCGTTCCGGTAGCCATGAGGGCAGGGCGCTGGCGGCTGGCTCACGGCTGTGGGTTCCACGGGGTGTCCATCTGGCGTGCCGTGCGCTGCGCCATCGGGGCGCCGGCTAGGCGGCTGACCAGGTGCAGGCTCATGTCGATGCCCGCACTGATGCCAGCGGAGGTGACCAGCGCGCCGCGGTCCACCCAGCGCACATTGTCCTGCACCTCCAGAGCCGGGTACTGCTGTCGCAGGTCGGCCGCGTCCTCCCAGTGGGTGGTGGCAGGCCCGTGCGTCAGCACCCCGGCCGCTGCCAGGATGAACGCGCCCGTGCATACCGATGCGGTGATCTGCGCACCCGCGGCGGTCTGCGCCACCCAGGCCCGCGTGTCGGGGCAGGCCGCGGCGGCATCCACAACGCCGCCCGGAACGATGAGCACATCGGGCGGCGATGCGCTGGCAAGTTCTTCAAACGCCGCATCCGGCAGCACCCGCAGGCCGGCCCGCGCCCGCAGGGGGGCCGTGCTGCGCGCCACGCAGGTCACGCTGAACAAGTCGGCCGCGCCCGGGTGCAGCCGCTGGTGCATGCGGCTGGCGGTGGTGAACACCTCGTACGGCCCGCACAGGTCCAGCGCTTCCACGTCGTCAAACACCAGGATGGCGACGTGCAGCGGCCGCGGCAGGGGCGTGGCAGGCAGGGCGGCGCTGCTCATGGGGCCGCCCTTTCCAGGGCCTGCGCCACGGTGCACAGCGTGGCAAAGCGGTCCTGCAGCACGGTAGCGGTGCGCACCTTGATGTCGGCGGCTGCCAGCTTGCGGCCATCGGGTTGCTGCATGTCCCAGGTCAGCGTGGCGTCGGTCACAAAGTCCACCGCAAAGCCGAGGTCCGAGGCATGGCGCGTCGTGGTCTCGCAGCATTGTTCC
This sequence comes from Acidovorax sp., assembly GCF_046341535.1. Taxonomy (GTDB): domain Bacteria; phylum Pseudomonadota; class Gammaproteobacteria; order Burkholderiales; family Burkholderiaceae_C; genus Acidovorax. The sequence goes on from NZ_JBKDRI010000050.1 coordinate 14,291, forward strand.
GTGCGGATGCCGCTCACGATCAGGCGCTGGATGCCGTGCTGCGTGAGCCACACCGATAGCCCGGTGCCCACCAGCGCGCTGTGGCGCGATTTGGTGAAGGTGGCGGCGGCCTCGAATGCAGCCAGACCCTGCAGCGGTCGCACATGGCCCGACAACTGCGAAAACGCATTGGCTTGCACTTCGGGCCCATCGCTGTGGAAGATGCGCACCACCTGCACCCCGCGCGCCACGCAGCCGTCGATCAGTGTGTTCTGCGCGGCCAGGTACGCGGGCACGTCGTGCTCCGTGAAGTACGGGCGATGGCGGAAAGACTCTTGGACATCAATCACTATCAGACAGGTTTTCATGCAGAGGTTCCTCGGGGTGCATGTTGAAGAAGACCTGATGTTCCCTTGGCGATGGCGCTCTGGCCGGGCTGAACCAGACGCATAACCATCATTTTCAGACACACATGGATGTGCAGGCGTCTGGAGCGGCACCCGTGAGCCATCCGCTGCCGCGCAAACGGCGCACAGGCCCAGGTCTGATGCGTGCCGATCCCTTGCCTGACGGTGCTTCGGAAAACGATCGTCAGGCGACCGGAACCGCCCCGTGGCGCGTTTTTGAGGCGAAATTGGACGGAAGTCCAGTGTTTGATTGGTTGTTTAGCTATAAAAATGATAGTGGATGGCAGAAAGCTGCCGGGCCCTGCGGCGGTCCATTGCGCGCGCCTGTCCGGGCCTGTGGTTCGCACCCCACTGCCGGGCGCCGCCGCCTACAGTGCCCGTGCGCATAAGCTGTTATGGTGATTCGGGTTTTCCCTAGTTTGACGACTTCACCTTGCACCGGTCGCCCCCAATCCTTTCCATCCATGCCCCGCAGTACCTCCCTGTTTTCGTTGTCGGCGCTGACGCGGGCCTACCACCGCAATCTGAAAGTGCTGGCACGGGCCATGCGCGCGCCGCGCGCCAGGCCGGCGGCATCCAAGGCGCTGGCCAAGGTAGCGGCCAAGCCGCGGGTGGCTGCGGCCGTGGTGCGCAAACGGCCCGCGCCGCGCAAGCCCGCGCTGGCGCGCGGCGAATGGGTGGGCGGGGTGGCGCCGGGGCCTGCAGGGGCGCGGCGCTATCACCTGTTTGTGCCCCCCGGCCTGGCCGTGCGCCCGGGCGAGAAGCTGCCGCTCCTGGTGATGCTGCACGGCTGCGGCCAGACGGGGCGCGATCTGGCCGTCATCTCGCGCATGAACCGGCTGGCGGCGCGCGAGCGCTTTCTGGCGCTGTACCCCGAGCAGGAACGCGTGGCCAATGCCCACGGCTGCTGGAACTGGTTTGAGCGGCGCAGCGGCAAGGCCGACGCCGAAGCCGCCACGCTGCTGGCCGCGGTCGACAAGGTGGCCCTGCGCTACCCGGTGGACCTGGGCCGGGTGGCGGTGGCGGGCCTGTCGGCCGGGGCCAGCATGGCGGTGTTGATGGCGGCGCTGTACCCGTCGCGCTTTTGCGCGGTGGTGATGCACTCCGGCGTGGCACCGGGCACGGCCGAATCTTCGGGCACCGCACTGGTGGCCATGCAGGGGCGGCGCGAGGCTTTTCTGCCCGACCCACCGCCTGCCGATGCCTTGGCGGCTGCCAGCGGCACGGCGGCCACCGCAGCGACCGCAGCAGGCGCCCGCGCCGCCACGGCGGCCCGGCGCCTGCCCCCGCTGCTGGTTGTGCATGGGGATGCCGATGGCGTGGTCTCGCTGCGCAACGCCACGGCGGCAGCGGCGCTGTGGGCTGGTGCGCTGGATGCCACCCCGGGCCCGGTGCGCACGCTGCAGCGCGGCCAGCGCCACGCCATGCGCGTGACGGACTTCAAGGCCCGCGGCCGCACGGTGGTCACGCTGCGCGAGGTGCACGGCCTGGCCCACGCCTGGAGCGGCGGCGCCGCCAGCCTCCCCTACAGCGACCCGGATGGGCCTGATGCCTCTGCGCTGCTCTGGGCCTTTGTTGCGCGGCAGTTTCAGGGTCAAAAAGCAGCGGTTTGAGGTCAAACAGGCCGCTAGTGCTTGTTTTGAATGCCTGCATTGCTATAAATAAAGTAGCAAATCGGCAAGGTGGTGCCAGATGCACGGGTCAGCTGCGTGATGCCTTGTCGGCCCTGGGCAGCGCCGCTCCGGCATCACAGGCGTAAAAAAGCCCGGCGGCGCCGGGCTTGTGGTGACAAGGTGCCGGGGCTGTCACACCAGCCGCACTGCCACCAGTTCCTTCTTGAGGTACGCGTAAAACAGCGGCGCTGCCACCAGCCCCGCGGGGCCAAAAACGGCTTCGGCCACGAACATCACCGACAGCAGCTCCCACACGCCCATGTGCGTGCGGCGACCCACCACCTTGGCGTTGATCACGTACTCGGCCTTGTGGATCAGGATCAGGAAGCCCAGGCAGGCGGCAGCCGCCAGCGGGGATACCGACAGGCCCACGATGGTGATCACCACGTTGCACACCAGGTTGCCCACGATGGGCACCAGCCCGGCCACAAACGTGAAGGTGATCAGCATGGGCGTGTAGGGCAGCGCCATGTCCCACATGGGCAGCACAAACAGCAGGAACAGCGCCGTGAGCACCGTGTTGAACGCGGCAATCCAGAACTGGGCCGCCACGATCTGGCGAAAGGCCTCGCCAAACAGGATGATGCGGGTGCGCAGCGCCTGCGCCAGCGGCCCCAGGTCGCCTGGCGGTGGGCGCACGGCGGCCAGTGCGCCAATCAGCAGGCCCACGTAGGCAAACAGCAGCCCCGCCAGCCACGCGCGGCCCGCCATGGCCAGCGCGCCGGCCTTGGCGCCCAGATAGGCGGCAATGGTGCGCTGGATTTCAGCGGCGCCCTCGGGCAGGTGGGCGGCCATGTCCGGCGGCAGCTTCAGGCGCAGTTCCAGCACCGTGCGGGCCATGTAGTCGAGCAGTTCGCGGTATTGCTGCGGGGCCTCCACCAGGTAGCCGCGCGAATGCGTCAGGCCGATGGCCAGCAGCACCAGCGGCAGCAGCATCACCACCCCGGCTGCGGCCACCTGCGCCAGGCGCAATGTGCGCACCGGCGTGTTGCTGGCGCGGCGTGTGGCCTTGACCAGGCAACCCGTGAGCCAGCGCGTGAGCAGAAAGCCCAGGCATACGCACAGCAGGCCGGGCAGCAGGCCGCGCCACATCACCAGCGAAAGCGTGCCTGCGACCAGCAGGTAGCTGGCGATGACCACACCGCGCGTCAGCACGGGACCCGCGGGCGCGGGCAGGGCCATGGTGGGGTCGGCCACCGGGGCGCCGCCGGGCGGTGGGGGCGCGTCGGGGCGGGTGTCGTACAGGGCAGGAGGGAGCGCCATGCGCTTGCGGTGCTGGGTAGGAGACGGAGGGTCAGGGCCGGTGAGGGTGCGCTCGCAGGCCGCGTTCAGCCCACCGTCACGGCAGCGCCGTCGCCGCGCGCGGCAATCACGCCAATCTGGTACACGGCCTCGCCTGCCGCGCGCAGCGTGGCGGCCGTGGCTTCGGCATTCGCCGCATCGACCACCACCACCATGCCGATGCCGTTGTTGAAGGTGCGGTTCATTTCGATGTCGTCGATGCCTGCAGTGGCCTGCAGCCAGGCAAACAGCTCGGTCTGGGGCCAGCTGCCCTTGGTCAGGTGGGCGGCAGTGCCTTCGGGCAGCACGCGGGGAATGTTCTCGAGCAGGCCGCCGCCGGTGATGTGGGCCAGCGCCTTGATGCCGCCGGCACCTTCCGAGTGCGGATGGGCGGCCAGCGCAGCCAGCACGTTCTTCACATAGAGGCGGGTGGGTTCCATCACGGCCTGCCGGAAGAGCTTGCCGTCCAGCGTGGCGGGCACGGTGCCGGCGGCCTCGGCGCGATCAATGCACTTGCGCACCAGGCTGAAGCCGTTGGAGTGCACCCCGGCCGAGGCCAGGCCCAGCACCACGTCGCCGGGCTTCACATCCTTGCCGGTCAGGATTTTGGACTTCTCGACCGCGCCCACGGCAAAGCCGGCCAGGTCGTATTCTCCGGCCGGGTACATGCCCGGCATTTCGGCGGTTTCACCGCCGATCAGGGCGCAGCCGCTCAGTTCACAGCCCCGCGCGATGCCGCCCACCACTGCGGCGGCCGTGTCCACGTCCAGCTTGCCACAGGCAAAGTAGTCAAGAAAGAACAGCGGTTCGGCGCCCTGCACCAGCACGTCGTTGACGCTCATGGCCACCAGGTCGATGCCCACGGTGTCGTGCATCTTCCATTCAAATGCCAGCTTGAGCTTGGTGCCCACGCCGTCCGTGCCCGAGACCAGCACCGGCTGCTGGTAGCGCTTGGGCACCTCAAAAAGGGCTCCAAAGCCGCCGATCCCTGCCAGCACCCCCTCGCGCATCGTCTTCTTGGCCAGCGGCTTGATGCGCTCGACCAGTGCGTCGCCTGCATCGATGTCAACACCGGCGTCTTTGTAGGAGATAGGGGCGGGAGAGGCGAAAGAGCTCATGGAGGGTCTTTGTGCGGGTGGTCCGCAGGGGTACGGGAAGACGCGATTTTAAGGGTGTGGACCGGCCGGCAGACCTCAGCCCTGCACAGGCTGCGGCTTTGAAGCCCGCCGCTCGATGGCCGCGCGCCACAGCACGCCCGCCAGCGCCAGTGCGCCAAAGCCCATCCCGGCGAAGAAGGCAGCGCTGGGCCCCAGCTGGTCCCACAGCAGCCCTGCCATTCCGCTGGCCAGCAGCAGCGCGATGCCACTGACCAGGTTGAACATGCCAAAGGCCGTGCCGCGCAGGTCGGCCGGAGCGCGGTGGGCGATCATCGCGGCCAGCAGACCTTGCGTCATGGCCATGTGCAAGCCCCACAGCGCCACACCCGCCCAGGCCACCAGGCCGTGGCCGCGCCATGCCAGCAGGGCATCGGCTGCGATCAGCACCACCAGCCCCGCCGCCAGCAGGCGGTGGTGGCTGACGCGGTCAGACAGCTTGCCGAGCGGGTAGGCGCCCGCTGCATACACCGCGTTCATGATGATGAGCACCAGCGGCGTCCAGGCCAGCGCCAGCCCGTCCTGCTGCAGGCGCAGCACCAGAAATGCCTCGCTGAAACGCGCCAGCGTGAACGTTGCGCCCAGCGCCACCACCCACCAGTAGCCACCGCCCAGGCGGCGCAGGTTCTCGCGGCGGATGGGGTTGGTGCGGTGGGTGCCTGGCGCACGCTCGGGTTCGCGAACGCCGACAACCAGCAGCACCACGCACAGCACGGCGGGGATGACGGCCACCCAGAAAACCGCCCGAAAATCGTTAGCCCACAGCAGCATCAGCGCGATGGCCAGTACCGGGCCCAAAAACGCGCCGACGGTGTCGAGCGACTGCCGCAGCCCGAAGGCCGCGCCGCGCTGTTCAGGCGGGGCGATGTCAGCTACCAGCGCGTCGCGCGGAGCGCCGCGAATGCCCTTGCCCACACGGTCCATGAGTCGTGCCGTCAAGAGCCAGCCGGCCGTGGTGGCCAGCGCGAACAGCGGTTTGGACAAGGCGCCCAGCCCATAGCCCAGCACGGCCAGCGGTTTGCGTCGGCCCCACCAGTCACTGAGCGTGCCCGAAAACACCTTGATGATGAGGGCCGTGGCCTCGGCCGCGCCCTCGATCAGGCCCACAGTGACCATGCTCACTCCCAGCGTGGCCACCATGAACACCGGCAGCAGGCTGTGGATCATCTCCGACGACACATCCATCAGCAGGCTCACAAAACCCAGGGCCCAGATGGAGCCGGGCAGTCGCCGGGGCGCAGGATGGACAGGGTGCATGTCGGGTGCTTGGTGGTGCCGCGGCGGGCGGGCAGCCCCGTCGCTGGCGGCAGACTAAAATCCGTAGCATTGTCGCCGCTGCCTGGGCGCCCTGGGGGCCATCGCCCCGCAGATCGCGCAGGGCGGATGGCCGCCGTTGATCCGGCCTGCTGCCTCGGCTGTTTCCTTTGTTCTCCGCGATGCTGACCCCAAACCTGCCCATGCCTGCCGCTTTTGCATCCTCCGTGCCGGGGGGCTTCATGCCCGCCGCCTGCCGCGCATGAAGCAGTTGGCCCTGGACATCGGCCTGAGCACAGGCCCCACGCTGGCCCGGTTCTTTGCCGGCCCTAACGAGGCAGCGCTGCAACACCTGCGCCTGGCGGCGGGAGATGGCAGCAGCGTGGCGACACGCTCGCCCGTGCCCACCTTCCTGTGGGGCGAGCCCGGCAGCGGCAAGACGCACCTGTTGCGCGCCGTGCGTCATGCCCTGCGTGAGCAGGGTAGCGGCGTCGGTTGGCTCGACCCGGGCGTGGCCGAGCCACCCGAATTCGACGAGAACTGGGCCGCCGTGGTGATGGACGACGTCCACCTCTACAACACCGCACTGCAGGCCACAGCCTTCAACTGGTTTGTCAACGCCATCAGCCCCGCCAGCGGCAGCCAGCGCTGGGTGCTGGCTGCGGGCAACCTCCCACCGGCCGACCTGCCGCTGCGCGATGACCTGCGCAGCCGTCTGGGATGGGGGCATGTGTTCCAGTTGCAGCTTCTGGGCGAGGCTGAGCGCCGCGCCGTGCTGCGCCAGGAGGCCGACTCACGCGGCGTGTTCCTGGGCGACGACGTCATGGACTACATGCTCAATCGCTTCTCGCGCGATCTGGGCAGCCTGATGCGGCTGCTGGACCAGCTCGATGCGTTTGCGCTGCGCACCCAGCGTGCCGTCACGATCCCCCTGCTCAAGACGATGCTCGAATCGGAATGAAAAATGAGGGACAACCCATTGAGCGGCTGCGCCGCTGGTCTGGGCTGCGGCAGTTTCGATGGCCATTGCCCAAGCGCACCACCGTAAATGATTGAAATGCAAACAGAACGCCTTCGCTTGGCACTTTTCGACCTGGACCACACGCTGCTGCCGCTTGACTCCGACTACGAGTGGGGCGAGTTCACCATCCGCATCGGCTGGAACGACCCCGTGGAGTTCGCGCGCCGCAATGACGAGTTCTACGCCCACTACCAGGCCGGCACGCTCGATGTCCACGACTATGTTCGTTTTGCCACCGAGGCCGTGCGCCTGCGCGGGCCTAAGGCGGCCGCGGCGGCGCACCAGCAGTTCATGCGCGAAGTGATCACCCCGGCCATTCAGCCCCAGGCGCTCGACCTGATCCGCCAGCACCAGGCCGCGGGCGACGAGGTGTTGATCGTCACGGCCACCAACGAATTTGTGACCACCCCCATTGCCCAGGCGCTGGGCGTGCCGCAACTGCTGTCCGTGCAACTGGTGCGCGACGCCAGCGGCTGGTTCACTGGCGAAATCGACGGCGTACCCACCATGCGCGAGGGCAAGGTGCGTCGCATGGAACAATGGCTGGCCGCGCGGCAACTGGCCTGGAGCGATGTCGAAAGCACGTTCTACAGCGACTCCATGAACGACGTGCCCCTGCTCGAGAAGGTGAACCACCCGGTGGCCACCAACCCCGATCCGCGCCTGCGCGCCCTGGCCCAGGAGCGCGGCTGGCGCATACTGGACCTGTTCGAACCTGCTTAACGTCTTTTTGGAACCCAAAAAAGGATGTTGAGAAGGTTCTTAGCCCCAGCCGACGAGGCAACGGCCTGACCACTGCGCGTGCGCAGACCCCCTGATGACTCCCAATCCATGATCAAGAAGTTTCTAGACAAGCTGATGGGCAAGACCACCCCCGGCACTTCGGGCGGCAAGCCCCATTTTGGCAAGCGCGAAGAGTTGCCCGCCGCGGTGCATGGCATCAACCCCGAACTGGTGGACCGCCGTGCGGCCGAGGTGGTGGCGACACTCAAGCAGGCGGGGTACGAAGCCTACATCGTGGGCGGCGCCGTGCGCGACCTGCTGCTGGGCCTGCGCCCCAAAGATTTCGATGTGGCCACCAATGCCACGCCCGAGCAGGTCAAGGGGCTGTTTCGCCGCGCCTTCATTATCGGCAAGCGCTTTCGCATCGTGCACGTGGTGCATGGCCGGGGCCGCGAGCACGAGGTGATTGAAGTGTCCACCTTCCGCGCTTATCTGGACAACGCTGCCGCGGGCCAGGTCACCGGTAATGAAAAGACCAGCAAGGCCCAGCTTTCGGGCATGCAGCACGCCGTGGACGCCAGCGGCCGCGTGCTGCGCGATAACGTGTGGGGCCCGCAGGATGAAGACGCCACCCGCCGCGACTTCACCGTGAACGCCATGTATTACGACCCGGTCAGCCAGATCGTGGTGGACTACCACAAGGGTATCCAGGACGCGAAGAAAAAAACCCTGCGCATGATTGGTGACCCCGCCACGCGCTACCGCGAAGACCCGGTGCGCATCATCCGGGCCGTGCGCTTTGCGGCCAAGCTCAGCGGACTGGGATTCAGCATCGACAGCAAGACCGCCGCGCCGCTGGTGCAGTCGCAGACGCTGCTGGCCGATGTGCCGCAAAGCCGCATGTTCGACGAAATGCTCAAGCTGCTGCAGACCGGCCATGCGATGGCCAGCATCGAGCAGTTGCGCAAGCTGGGCATGGCCCGTGGCATCTATCCGCTGCTGGACGTGGCCGTGGAGCGCGCCGACACGCCGTTCGTGAAGGCCGCCCTGCTGGACACCGACCGCCGCGTCAACGAAGGCAAGCCCGTGGCACCCAGCTTTCTGCTCGCCTGCGTGCTGTGGGAGGACGTGAGGAGTGGCTGGGAGCTGCGCCTGAACCAGCGCCAGCACCCGCTGCCCGCGCTGCAGGATGCCATCGACGAAGTGTTTGACAAGCGCATTGGCGATGTGTCGGGCCGCGGCAAGCTGGCCGCCGATATGCGTGAGATCTGGGTCATGCAGCCGCGCTTTGAAAAGCGCGTGGGCAGCACGCCGTTTGGCATGGTCATGCAGCCGCGGTTTCGCGCGGGCTTTGACTTCATGCGTCTGCGCGCCGATGTGGGTGAGGTGGACGAAGCCCTGGCCGAGTGGTGGCAGGATTTCCAGACTGCCGACGACGAGCGCCGCGAGGACCTGATGGACCAGGCGCGCGAGGAGCAAAAGGCTCGCCAGAAGGCGCAACAGAGCGTCAAGCGCGTGCCGCGCAGCGCAGCGGCTGCGCCCTCCCGTGTGCCCGGTGGTCAAGACGCTGCACTCGGCCCGGCTTCCGCGTTGGGCCAGAGCGATGCCGACGGCCAAGGTGGAGGCCTGGGCGACGCGCCCAAAAAGCGCCGCCGTCGTCGCCGCAAGCCCGGTTCCGGCGCGGGAGAATCTGCCGCGGGCAACCCGGTTTCGGCCTCTGTGGCTGCCGGTGACTGACACCCGAAAGCCCGGCGCAGCCATGTTCGCGCGGGGCGCAGCAGCAGCCGCGGATACGCCGCCCGCATCAGACCCGGGGGGCCATGGCGCTGCCCAGGGGGCTGTGCTGGTCTATATCGGTATGGGGGCCAACCTGGGCGATCGCATGGCTGCGCTGCGCGCCGCCGTGGTGGGCATGGGCCAGCTTCCGGGAACCCGTCTTGAGCGCGTCTCGTCTCTCTATGGAACTGCCCCGGTGGACGCGACCGGCCCCGATTACCTGAATGCCGTAGCCGAGCTCACCACCGTACTGGCCCCGCTGCGCCTGCTGCATGCCTTGCAGGCGCTGGAGCTGAACGCTGGCCGAGAGCGCCCCTATCGCAACGCGCCCCGCACCCTGGACCTGGACATCCTGTGCTTTGGGGACGAGGCGATTGCGAGCCCTGAGCTGACGGTCCCGCACCCCCGCATGACGCAGCGCGCTTTTGTGCTGCGCCCGCTGGCAGACCTGGCGCCCCGTCGCGTGGCCACCGCCGCCCTGGACGCTGTGGCGTGGCAGGCCATCACCCGGCTGCAGGGGCCAGACTGGGCCCGCGACTGAACCAAAAAACGGCAGTTGACCGCTTGTCATCGTGCCGCACACCGCGTGGACTCGGGGCTTGGGTTGTTTTTGCAGCCTCACCTTTGGGGTGACAGCGCTGGCAAATGCATCCAACTGCCGTTTTTAGGTTGAATCTGCCTGATTGCTACTAAAAATATAGCTAAAAACCTATGTGCATCAAGCGCAAAAGGCCTAAAACGTCGATTATTTTGACCGCGCAAGGCACTGCTCGCCCTGCTACGGTCTGGCACAGATCCGACCCGATCGGTGCGCGCGCGATGCCAGTGTCAGTCCACCTTGGCGCCTGAAGCCTTCACCACCTGCTGGTACTTGGCACGTTCGCTGGCCATGAACGCATCGAATTGCTGGGGCGTGGTGGGCACGGGTTCGGCCAGCAGCGCGCCAAAGCGCGATTTGGTTTCGGGTGCGTTCAGCGCCGCCACAAACGCCTTGTTCAGCTTATCAATGACTGGTCGGGGTGTGCCAGCGGGCGCTACCAGCCCCCACCAGGTGTCGATGGAGAAGCCGCTGAATGTCGTTGACAGTGGCGGCACGCCAGGAAGCGAGGGCGAGGCCGCCAGCGAGGTCACGGCCAGAGCCTTGAGCTTGCCCGCGCGGATATTGGGTGCCGCCGCCGCCAGGTTGTCGATATTGAAATCCACCTCGCCCGCCAAAAGGGCCAACTGCGCCGGGTTGGCGCCGCGGTAGGGGATGTGCAGCGCGAAGATGCCGGCCTTTTGCTTGAACATCTCGCCCGCCAGATGGCCTGCGCTGCCGTTGCCGCCGCTGCCGTAGTTGAGCTTGGCCGGGTTGGCCTTGGCATAGGCGATGAGGTCGGCCACGGTGCTGATTTTGAGCTGCTCGGCCCGCGCCGTGTTCATGACCAGCACATTGGGCACCCGCACCATCTGCGTGATGCCGGCAAAGTCCTTGGCCGCGTCGTACGGCATGCGGCTGTAAAGCCAGGGGTTGACCGCGTGGGTGGCGGTGGCCGCGATGCCGATGGTCAGGCCATCGGGGGCGGCCTTGGCGATGGCGTCTGCGCCAATGTTGCCACCCGCACCCCCTTTGTTGTCGATGACTACGGTGCCGAGTGATTCGCGCACGCGCTCGGCCAGAGCCCGCGCGGTCACGTCAATCGGGCCCCCGGCGGCGTATGGCACCACCAGCTTGATCGTCTGGCCGGTGTTGTCTTGCGCAAGAGCCAGCGGCGCGGCAAAGGGAGAGAGAAGGGCCGCGGCGAGCGCGGTGCTGGAGAGGAGGATGTGTCTGCGGGTCATGCCGCCATTGTGCAAAGGTGCTGCCCTGCTGTCTTCCGGCATAACCCGTGGCGTGGACGGGGCCATCCGGGCTGCAACGCCCTGACTCATCGCGCGGGTCAGCCGTCCCCGGCCCGCCCTAGTCAGAGCCGTGCACGCGATGAACTTTCAGCGGCCGCGCTCGGCCCGCGCCCGCTGGCACCGCCACTCAGGAGTGAACCACTTTACAGGGATTCAGTATATTGAGTGGGTCGAGCGCCCGCTTCAGACGACGCATGATGTTTACCGTCGCCTCCCCGTGCTCTTCAATCAAATACTCTATTTTGTGCAGTCCTACGCCGTGCTCACCGGTGCATGTGCCGCCATAGCGCATGGCACGACGGGTCAGGCGTTCACTCAAGGCTTCGGCTCTTTCCCTTTCCTCGGAGTCGGCAGGATCGATCAGTATCAGGCAGTGAAAATTACCATCGCCCACGTGCCCGAATATTGGAGAGGTCATGCCGAACTGTTGAAGTTCAGCTCTTGTTTCCTCGATGCATGCGGCAAGCACTGAAACGGGAACGCACGCGTCGGTAGTCACCGAACGGCACCCTGGCCTCAGTTGCAATGCCGCGAAATAGGCATGGTGCCTTGGGTTCCATAGGGCCGAGCGGTCCTCTTCGCTGATAGCTATGGCAAATTCGCCACCACCGAACTCATGCACGATTTGCTGCATGTGATCGGCGTGGGCTTTAGCCTCACCAGCGGCGCCGCCGAACTCCAGGAAAAGCGTCGGTGCCTCGGTCAGTGTGGTTTTGCTGTACCGGTTGATCGCGTGGATCGTCAGCGCATCCAGCAGTTCGGCGCGTGATAGTGGTAGACCGAACTGAACGGCTTGGATGACTGCGTCAACAGCGCTTTTGATGTCCGGGAAATTGGCAACAGCAGCCAGCACTTCCTCGGGTCTCGGATGAAGCCGTACGGTCGCCTCTGTCACGATGCCCAGCGTACCTTCGGATCCACAATAAAGCTGCGTCAGGTTGTATCCTGCGGAGGATTTTCGCGCACGTGACGCGGTCCGGATCACATCTCCTTCGGCGGTAACAACCGTAAGGCTGATTAGGTTGTCGCGCATAGTTCCGTAGCGCACAGTGTTGGTGCCTGAGGCCGCAGTCGCGATCATCCCGCCAATGCTGGCGTCAGCCCCTGGATCGACGGAAAAGAAAAATCCGGAATGCGCGAGTTCCGCATTAAGTGCCGTCCTCGTGACGCCGGCCTCTACGGTAGCCGTCATGTCTTCGGGGCGAACTGCGAGGACACGCGCCATGCGTGATAAATCGATGGACACGCCTCCTTGAACTGCCAAGACGTGCCCCTCAACCGACGAGCCTACACCGAAGGGTATGACTGGCACCTTGTACGTAGCGCAAAGCTTGACCGTGAAGGCCACGTCTTCGGTGGACATAACGAACACCACAGCGTCTGGTGGAGCTGGTGCGTAGTGCGATTCATCCGTCCCATGCTGCGCCAAGATGTTAGGGTTGATGGTGTAGCGGTCGCGGAAATGCTCTTTCAGGCCTGCGTGCACTTCCGAAGGCACGTCGCGCCTAAGCATTGAAAGCTGATTGGTATTCATAAATTCGGTCTGGTATGGCTGGTAGCAATACGCACTCTAAGCGCGCCCAGCGTCGTGAGCGATGCCGAATTGCGTGAGCTCCATCTGGCAAAGTGATCGTCGTGACGATCAACGGGAGGCATCCTATGGAAATGAGACAGCTCAAGTACTTTCTCGCAGTGGCCAACAGCGGAAGCCTGTCTCGCGCAGCGCTGGAAGTGTTCGTCGCACAATCGGCACTAAGCAAGCAAATTGCCGAGCTAGAGGACGAATTGGGAGTGAAGCTGTTGAGCCGCAGCCGCACTGGCGTTTCCGTGACGGAAGCTGGGCAAATTTTCTATTCGTATGCCCAAGCTATCTTGAAACAATTAAGCGACGTCAAGTCTGCGGTGTTATCTTCTCCGCTTTCGATTGTTGGATCAGTGGTTCTGGGACTGCCTCAAAGCGTGTCGGCAGCGCTTGCGCTGCCGCTTTTTCGAGCCGCTCGAGAAAAGCTGCCTGGGGTGTCGCTGCATCTGAATGAGGAACTTACCGGCAACATGGTGGACCAGCTTCGACAGGGGCGCGTAGACTTGGCCATTTTCTCGCCCATCACGACCTATGCGGACGTCGTTTTCACGGCATTTGTCCAAGAAGAGTTTTACCTTCTTCGCGGCGATGAAACTTCCGGCGACTATCCTCAGTCAGGGGACATGGATCTGGCAAGAGTCGCGAGGCACGCCTTGATCATGCCCGCTTCACAACATAGTCACTGCACACGTGAACCGATTGCTGCAGCATTGGGAGAGGCCGGATTGCCCTTCAAGATTGCCGCGGAGATCAACTCGGTCCACATACTAAAGAGCGCGGTGGAAGCAGGTACTGCCGCAACGGTGATGCCGTACGCGCTTGCAGCCCACGAGATCGCAGCCGGGCGTATGCACGCACATCGCATTCGGCCCGAGTTCGTGTCTAGGACACTGGGCGTTTGCTACTCAAGCCATGTTCCGCTGACCAACGCGAAGAAGGCCGTATGCGAACTGGTGTTCACAGTCGCACGCCAACTCTGCGAAACAGGAAGCTGGGTTGGTGCAAGCTACATTGGACCTTCCACGGATGCTGTTCAATAGACGAGCGCCCCCGAAGAACAGAAGGCTTGTGAGAAGCGGAACCACGAGAAGAAACTGGTAGTACCCTGTGCCCGCTTTCCTTGGTAACAGCAAGGCACTCACCAGTGATCAGCCTTGATTTCCTCCGCCGTTTGCACACGAAAAACGCCGCGCATTCAACAGTAGGTTGGCACTAGGACTTTGGCGAGAAGAGGCGTCGTCCGAGCTGCCTATGCGCCGCGATTCCATCGACTTTTCAGGCTCCGAGCATATGCCCGATCGGAGTCGGCATCTCGCGCGCTCGACACCGGCTCGAAGTACGCCAGCGTAGCCACCAGATGCTGGAGGCAACATGCTCAGCGTCCAGCAGCTGATGCTCAATCAGGGACGCAGACGCGTCTCGGTACCGTCCAGCCCCACTGAAATAAACACCGGCTGGCGCGTATCCGCGATGCCGCAACTGATAGCTGGACCGCCTCCCTATGGTTTTCCCTAGACATGGTTTTGAGAACCCGCGGCCGGAATTCCAGATAGATCGACACAGCGTATTCACTCAGAATCTCAGCAGATTGAAAGCTTGCGAGATATCCAAATTTCCATCCAAGCGCTCTCTACCCAAACCAAAACAGGAGACTCACATGACACTTACCCGGCGCTCCCTTTTTGCCGTTGCCGCTGGCACCGCTGCAGCTGGAATACCTCTTGGTCAGGCCTTCGCCCAGCAGCCCAGGGAAATAAAGCTTGGATATGCCCTTGCACAGAATTCCCATTTTGGCGCAGCCGCACAGGCGTGGTCCGACGCTGTGGAGAAGTCGCCCGTCAACAATTTCAAGTTCAGACACTTTCCATCCAGCGCGCTTGGTGGCGAGCGCGAAATGATTGAAGGCCTGACGCTGGGTACGGTGGAAGCGGTGGTCGTGTCAAACGGAGTGCTGTCCAATTTTGTGCCCGATGCGGGCGTAATGGATGTGCCGTTTCTCTTCCGAGATACCAAGCATGCCCGCGCCGTCTTGGACGGGAAATTCGGAGAGGACCTGCTGGCGAAGTTCCGCGCCCGCGGCCTAATCGCATTGGGATGGGGCGAACAGGGCTTTCGCCACTTGACTAACAACAAGCGCCCGGTCGCCAAACCCGAGGACGCCAAAGGCTTGAAGATTCGCGTTACCGAAAATCAGGTGCACATCGCGGCCTTTCGACAATTGGGAATTGCGCCTACCCCCATGGCCTGGCCAGAAGTTCTGGGCGCCCTGCAGCAAGGCACCATTGACGGACAAGAGAACCCAGTTTCAGTGATTGTGTCGGCAAAGCTCTGGCAGGTGCAAAAACACATGACGCTGACCGGGCATGTCTACGCACCCATGGCGCTCATTGTTTCTCCAACTCTTTGGGCCAGCCTGAACGAAGCGCAGAAAAAGGCATTCACCGAGGGCGCACGCGTTGGCGGCCGGGCATCGCGTCAGTTTGTCGACGACGTCGAGAAAAAGGGTGTAGAGGAAATAAAAAGTCACGGCGTGCAAGTCGTTGGCGACGTTGACAAAGCCGCTTTCCGCAGCGCGCTGGTACCGGCCTACAAGCAATTCGCAGAAAAGTTCGGTCAGAAGACCATGGACGATATAGCGGCGGTCCAATGAGTGGTAGCCAGGTTAGACAGCACGCACCGAGTCTCCCCGTCAAACTTTGCCGCGCCTTCGAGCGACCACTGGTGGCGGGCAGCCGTTGGCTGCTGATCGCAATGCTGCTGACCATGGCATGCATCGTATTTGCTAACGTGGTACTCCGGTACACCACGGGTGGATCCCTGGTCTGGGGTGATGAGGTCTCTCGCCACCTAATGATCTGGGTCACCTTTCTCGGTTCGGGATTGGTGCTTCGCTTCGGCGGCCATGTTGCAGTGGACAGCCTGCACGCAGCAGTGCGTCCGCCGCTGGGCCGTGCGATCCGGGCCGTGATCGTTGCCGGAATCGCGATTTTTTGCATCGCTATGGCGTACTTCTCTTCGCTTTACGTCTGGGCCACACGTTTTCAAACCACTGCTGCCACCGATATCTCGATCGCCTGGATCTACTTGGCCATGCCCATCGGTTTTCTACTGCTCCTCCTACATCTGCTGTTCATCGCGCCTTCCTTCATCGCCACTGGCAGTTATGCGCCGTCGGATGAACTGGACCCCGATAGCGCTGCCTCCCTCTAAATCATGAGTCTGACGCTGTTTATCTCGGCCATTGTGCTAATGGGCTTGGGGTTTCCCATTGCCTTCGCTCTGGCGATCGCCGCTTCGTTAGCGGTCTTTGTCGGCGGTCGCTATCCGCAGCTCATAGTCTTTAAGGAAATGTTCTCTGGCATCGACAGCTTTCCGCTGATGGCCGTGCCATTTTTCATCCTCGCAGCTGAGCTGATGTCTGGCGGCGCGCTTACGACAGTGCTTCTGCGTTTCGCTGCGCAGTTTGTCGGTCATCTGCGTGGAGGTCTTGGTTATGCCAATGTACTTTCGCTGACGCTGTTCTCAGGTATATCTGGTTCGGCTTTGGCCGACGCCGCAGGCCCGGGCTCCATGGGCGTCAAGATGATGGAGAAGGCTGGCTACTCGAGGGCCTATGCAGCATCGCTGACAGCCAGCACAGCTGTTGTGGGACCCATCATTCCGCCTTCGATCGCGATGATCATCTACGCGATGCAGGACGGGCAGGTATCCGTCGGCGGGCTTTTTATGGCCGGCTTCTTGCCCGGCGCGCTCATCGCGCTGGCCATGGCCTTCGTCAACTGGCGCGTGTGCAAACAGCGCGGCTACCGCTCTCATGAGGAGCGCCCAGGGGCTCGCGATATGTGGTTGAACAGCTTCAAGGCGATCCCGGCACTGCTGCTGATCTTCGTAATTTTGGTCGGCATCCGCTTCGGCATCTTCACGCCGACCGAGGCTTCGGTGGTGGCTGTGTTCTATGCACTGGTCTGCGGGAAGTGGATTTATCGCACTCTGGAATGGAAAGCCATCCCTGCAATAGCATCGCGCTCGGCGTTGCTGACAGCTTCGGTATTGCTGGTGATGGCCACCTCTTCGGTTTTTGCATGGGTGTTGACGGTAGAGGGCGTTCCTCAAACGCTGTCGCAACTTGTCATAAGCTGGAATTTGTCGGCCATCACTTTTCTGCTGGCCGTCAATGTATTGCTGCTGCTTTTCGGGATTTTCATGGAGCCACTGCCAGGCATCATGATCCTTGTGCCCATCCTGGCACCCATCTCGGCGGCTCTCGGTATCGATCCCACGCACTTTGCAATGGTTGTGATCGTGAACCTCACGCTGGGAATGATCACCCCGCCTGTCGGCGGACTGTTATTCGTAGTTTCGGTTGCCACGCGCGTGCCGATGATGCAACTTACTCGTGAGTTGCCCCCCTTCCTGGTCGCTCACTTGGTCGTTCTGGCGTTGATCACCTTCGTGCCCGCGATCTCGACTTGGCTGCCGCATGCACTGGGCTTTTAGACGCGAACGGCCATTGCGGCTCCTGACTCGAGGAACGGGAAAGCGAAGGATTGCCCTGATGTCTTCTGCAGCCGTGTGCAAGCAATTTGCTGTCCCTGCCGTGGTGCGCGCCACGGTCGTCCCACCGTTACGCTTCATGGCTCCTGCGCTACTTGGTCTTGCCCATACGTCAATCCGAGAGGAGCAAATTATGCGAAGCTGGATTTACTCACTGCGGCAGCAGGCACTGATGCTTGTATTGTCCGTGTCTAGCGTTGTGGCTTTTGCGCAGTCAACCACCGCGCCCGCTACACACACGCTGCAGATGAGCATTACGTTGAGTGCGGAGTCGCCGGTTGTGGCTTTTGCGCAGTCAACCACCGCGCCCGCTACACGCACGCTGCGGATGAGCATTACGTTGAGTGCGGAGTCGCCGCAGGGCAAGGCGGCATATGACTTCGCCAAACGGGTCAGCCAGTACACGGATGGCCGAATTCGCGTAGACGTCTACCCAGAGGGAAAACTGGGCGATGACGCATCCATGCTCAAAGAAGTACGCGCTGGGACAGTGGATTTCATGTGCCCCGAAGGATCGATCATTGGATCAGTAGCCAAAGAGTTTTCGGCGATCAGCTACCCATTCACCTTTCTCAGTGAGGCGGAGGCAGACGCGGTCCTGGATGGCCAATGGGGGACGGGGCTGTTCTCGAAGCTTCCATCGCAGGGGTTGGTCGGCTTGGCCTTCTGGGAGAACGGTTTTCGACACCTTACGAACAGTCGTCGACCAATCTCTTCGTCGGCGGATTTCGCCGGTTTGAAACTGCGTGTCATGCAAAACCCGATGCTGGTTCAAAGCTTCAATCGCTTGGGCTTTCAAGCCGAACCAATGCCCTTTTCGCGGGTTTATGACGCGCTGAAGAATCAAACCGTCGACGGCCAGGAGAATCCCCTGCCTACGATATTAACCAGTCGTTTTCACGAAGTGCAAAAGCACCTGACGCTCTCGCGGCATGCCTACTCAGCGTTGGTACTGGTGGCATCGAGCAAAAGCTGGGACAGTCTTTCCCCGAGAGATCGCGAAGCCATACAGCGCAGTGCATCGGAATCAAAGGCGTACCAGCGATCTCTCAATCGTGAGCTAAACGCCAAAGCACTTGCAGAACTTAAGGCAAAAGGAATGCTGGTGTCGGAGCTCCCTCGTGAAGATGCGGATCGGATCCGATATCGGTTGCGTGACGTTTTCGACAAATACAACGCCGAGATTGGCGTGAAAACGATGGTCGATCTCTATGTGGAACTTGGCCGACTACGCACTACCAGTCGATAACACGGCACGAGTACTGCGGCATTTATTTTGATGCGTCGCAGCTATGCAGGTTTACTGCGTCCCTAGCGACTGACCGTCCGGATTCCGAGAACGCCCCAGCGCCGAATCGTTTGCATCAAGAAAACTCAATGCTTACCGAAAACCCTACATCGCGAAGTTTCAGCCTGTCACTATCGGTACGGCTCACACTAGGTTTCGCCATCGTACTCGCGCTGCTGTTGGCAACCGGTGGCCTGGCCAGCTGGCAAATCCACAGTTCTCTTGACCGCGAGCAGCTTCAAGCCGCTGCAGAGTTGTCGCGTAACAGAAGCCTTAACGATATTCGTGCTGCACTGGACGTGCGAGACACTGCAGCAAAAGCCGTTTCACTGATCCTCTCGGACCTTGATGCCATCGCGTCTGAAGAAGCACGACTTGCAAAGGTTCGCAGTTCGCTCGACGAGTCCATGCAGTTGCTGCGCAAGCATTCCAGCAGGGAGATGAACAATGCACTCAAACGCTTCGACGACCACGAGGCCAAGCAGCGCCGAGTTATTGCGCAGATCGTTGCGTCCGCAAGGGCGGGTGAAACTGCGGCCGCATCCCTTCAGCTGCGGAGGGAGTCCTTGCCGCTGGTGCAGATGCAGAGAGCCGCTTTAGACGAGGTCGTTGTGGCAGCTCAGTCGGATGCTGCTCAGATATCCGAACGGACCGCGAAACTGGGCCGTCAGACGATCCTGGCGATCGTCGTCATGTGCGCCCTGGCCGCAGCAATGGGGGTGACCGCCGCAATTTGGTCGGCGCAGTCTGCGCTCAGGCTAATAGGTGGAGAGCCGGTTGAAGTAGCTGCGGCGGCACATGCTATTGCCCAAGGTGATCTGACCGCCTCGCATGAAATAGGTAACTGCGCCGAGGGGAGCATCGCCGAGGCCATGCATCTGATGCAGGAGGCCCTACAGCAGTTGGTAGCGGCAATCCGGAGTTCCAGCGAGCAGTTGGCATATGGCATCGGTGAAATTTCCGGGGGTAGCAATGAGCTATCGATGCGCACTGAGAGACAAGCTGCGCAGCTTCAGGAAGCCAGCACTTCCACTCGCGATCTGGCGGAGTCTGTACGGGCCAATGTGGCGTTGGCTGGGAGAGCCGTGGAATCTGCTGGGCAAGCACAGTTGGTCGCCGAGCAGGGTGAACAGATGGTGGCGGAAATGATGCGTGTCATGGATCACATAGCCGGAACCAGTCGACGCATCGGTGAAATTACAGGCGTTATTGACGGGATCGCATTTCAGACAAACATCCTGGCGCTCAACGCTTCGGTAGTGGCCGCTCAAGCGGGAGCCTATGGCAGAGGCTTTGGTGTTGTTGCAGATGAGATTCGAACACTTGCTCGGCGCAGTGCCACAGCGGCGCGCGAGATCAGGCAGTTGACTACCGACAGTGGAGATGCCGTGCTGGCTGGGAGTTCGGCCGCAAAGCGTACTCGCGAAGGAATGTTGGCCATCGTCGGCGAGGTCCGAGGCGTTAGGCAACAAGTCGAGGGGATCAGCCAAGCGGGTTTGCGTCAGGAGAAAGATTTATCCGGCATCGTCGCTACCGTTTTCGCTTTGGATGACCTCACTCATCAGAATGCAGCCTTGGCTGAGGAAGCCGCTGCGGCTGCTGAGGCCTTACGCGAACAGTCTGAACGGCTTATCAGCGCCGCTCGCACGTTCAAGCTTCCCGAGGATGGATCGCATTTGCAAGCAGTTTGAGTGGAAGCATTGGACGGTCCGGATCCGTTAAGGCAATGCTGAACAAGTCCACCTCTGGCGAGCGTGGCGCGTTATAGATGGATGAAGCAACAGACGCTCGCCATGGCCGCAGACCACAACGCTGGATTCGAGCAGTACCGCAGGCCGACCAGGCGAGATGTCTTCTTGGCGACGATGGAGGAGATCGTGCCGTGGCAGGAGTTGTGTTCGGTGATCGAGCCGTACTACCCGAAGGCGGGCAACGGCCGGCCGCCGATTGGGCTGGAGCGCATGGTGCGCATGTACTTTGTGCAGCACTGGTTCAACCTGGCTGACGAGGCTTGCGAGGAAGCGTTGCTGGACAGCACGGCGCTGCGGCGCTTCGTGGGCATCGATCTGGGGCGAGAGCGGGTGCCCGACGGTACGACGCTGTTGAAGTTTCGTCGCAAGCTGGAAGACAAGGATCTGGGCAAGGCGCTGTTTGCCAAGGTCGGTGAGGTGTTGCAGGCCAAGGGCATGAAGGTGGGCACGGGCACCATCGTGGACGCCACCATCATTGCTGCACCCAGTTCGACCAAGAACGCCGAGAAGGCGCGCGACCCCGAGATGCACCAGACCCGCAAGGGCCAGCAGTGGTACTTTGGAATGAAGCTGCACATTGGAGTGGACAGCCAGACGGGTCTGACGCACAGCGCCGTGGTCACGCCGGCCAACGTGCACGACAAGCACCCGCTGCCTGAACTGCTGCACGGCAACGAGCAGCGCATGTACGGCGACAGTGCCTACGCCAGCCAGAAGGTCTTGATGCACTCGAAGGCCCCACATGCCAAAGACTTCACCAACCAGCGCACGCGCAAGGCAGGCGTGGTGGACGAGGTCGAGCGTGGCAAGAACCGCAACAAGTCCAGGATCAGGGCGCGCGTGGAGCACGTCTTCGCCGTCGTCAAGCGGCTGTGGGGGTTCAGCAAGGTCCGCTATCGTGGGCTGGCCAAGAACGCAACGCGGGCGTTTGTGGCACTGGGGCTGGCCAACATCTACTTGGCTCGTACGCGCTTGGCGGCATAAGTCCGCCCGCAGCGGGCGCCGGGAGCGCCCGACACCCCGGATGCCGGGGCATTTCGGCGAATTACGCATCATGGGAGAGTCGTAATTCCGCATGACGCAACGATGTCGGCGGAATGCGCAAAAACGCAAGCTTGATCAGCGTTGCCTTA
>NZ_JBKDRI010000051.1:0-17360 GCF_046341535.1 Acidovorax sp.
ATGCACTTGCCAGCACCGCTTTTGGAGCGCCATGCGGTGTTGCTCCTCCTTGCAGGCACGAGCCTGCCGCGTCGTCGCGCCTTGCCTGGCGCCCCAACAGCAGCGCTGGCAAATGCATCCAACTGCCGTTTTTAGGTTCAATCATTGCCATGACTTCAGAACTGACCGACACCGGAGCCTCCACGGGGGATGGCTCCGTTTCTCCCGCCAACCCGTTCGAATGGATCGGGGGCGAAAGCCGCGTGCGGGCACTCACCGAGCGCTTTTATGACCTGATGGACCTGGAGCCAGCCTACGCCGAACTGCGCGCAGCGCATGGCTCGGACCTGACCCAGGCGCGGCAAAAGCTGTTCATGTTTTTGTGCGGCTGGCTGGGCGGCCCCTCGTACTACACCGACCAGTTTGGTCACCCGCGGCTGCGTGCGCGCCACCTGCCGTTTGCCATCGGCATCAAGGAGCGTGACCAGTGGGTGGCCTGCATGGATCAGGCCATGGGCGAAACGGGTGTTCCGCCCGCTCTGCGTACCCGGCTGCGCGAGAGCTTCATGGGCACCGCAGACTGGATGCGCAACAAAGGCGTGTAGGCGGCAGGGTGCGCCGCATAGGATCGTCGCGAGAGCTGTTTCAACGACGGCATCCAGAGTCATCCAAACATGGCTTGAAGGCGTTACGGTGGACAAGGTCGGTCGCCTCGGGCGGCCAGTGGCAAGCCGTTTCGCCCCGTCTGTGCACACGCCGTGCGCTGTGGGCGGTTTGTTCGCGTGCCACTGCGTCGCTGGGGCATGTGCCGCTCGCGCAGTGCCCGTGTGGGCTGCGTTGCACAACTGGAAACACATGGCACAAATTTGGTCTGCCGAATGCCCAATAATCCCCGGCGACTGCCAGGGCTTTGTGGCTATGGTTGGCCCTGATCTGAGGCCCCGCCGGACCGGGGTGGTCTTACGCGGGCGATGCCCAGCCGGGCGCAGCGCTGGCGCATCTCGCACAGCGCGGCGATACCCATAACCTGAGGAGATTTTGATGATGACGCATTCGATGGTGCTCCGCTGGTGGGCAGCCCTGCTATTGCTGGTGGGGCTGGTGGCTCCGGCCATGGCCCAGCGTGGCGATGGTGGTGCCTACCAGATTCTGAGCGCTCGCTACGGCACGCCTGAGAGCAACGTGGACGTGACGGACCGCCTGCGCGACCTGGCCCGTCTTGACGTGACCATCCGCGTGAGCAACGACACCTTCGGGGTCGATCCGCACCGCAACCGCCCCAAGGCTCTGCGCATCTATGCCCGCGATCCTCGCGGTTACACCCGCACGTTTGAATACCCTGAGGGAAGCAATGTGGATGGCAGGCAGTTCTCTGCCTGGTCTAACGGCAGCTGGGGGCAAGGCAGTGGCGGTGGCAACTGGAACGGCTACCCCGGTGGCGGACGGCCCGACGATGGCGAGTTCGTCATCCTGCAGGCCATGTACGGCACGCCCGAGCAGCATGTGGACGTGACGCGCCGCCTGCGCGACCTGGCCCGCCGCGATCGCGCCATTCAACTGACCAACGACACGTTTGGCGTAGACCCCCACCGCGGACAGCGCAAGACGCTGCGGATTCATGTGCGCACCCGCGATGGCCAGACGCGGGTGTTTGAGTATCCCGAAGGCAGCACCATCGACGGCGCGCGTTTTTCCGGCTGGGGTGGCGGCAACTGGGGCAATGACGGCTGGAACGGCGGCTGGACTGGCAGTGGTGGCGGCCTGTATCCCCCGCCCGGCATGGGCGGCGGCCTGGAGATCGTGCAGGCCATCTACGGTGTGGACGGCCGCTCGATCGACATGACCGACCGGCTGCGCTCGCAAGTGCGGGGCGACCGGCTTTCGGTGCGGGTGGAGAATGACCTGGCGGGCTACGACCCCGCCCCCGGCACGCCCAAGGTGCTGTGGGTCACCTACCGTGTCAACGGCCGTGAATACCGCGTCAACGTGCGCGAGTCGGACTACCTGCGGTTGCCCTGACACCGCCCGCTGTTGCTGACAGCGCGGAGGAGATCACACACCGGCCAGCGCCTTGCAACCAGGCGCTGGCCGGTTTTTCATGCGCGCTTGCAACGCCACAGGCCATGCGGCCCGGACCCGCGACATCGGGCCATGGTGGTTGTTTGCTATGAATGTGATAGCTAAAAAGGCTTCATGGTCGCGCGTAACTGCCTTTTTTGACTATGATTTTTCGGGAGCTGGCCCCCGGCGACGCCCCGCGCGGTGGGCGGGCGCGCCCGGGAGCCCGCCTGCGTTGCCCCGGGTGCCATAGCGGTCAGCGGTGGGTTGCACCACGGCGTGGCCGCGCATGCCTGCGCCTGCCGTCACGGCCTTTTGCGCATGACCGGCTGCAGCAGCACCACCAAAGCCCCTGCGCCCCCGTCGGCCGGGCGCGCCTGCACAAAGGCCAGCACTTCTTTTTTCTGCACCAGCCAGCGCTGCACGCGGCCCTTGAGCACCGGGGTTTTGCCGGGCGAGCCGAGCCCCTTGCCATGCACGATGCGAACGCAGCGCAGGCCGGTGCGGTGCGCCAGGCGGATGAAGTGGCCCAGGGCCTCGCGGGCCTCGTCGGTGCGCAGGCCGTGCAGGTCCAGTTGACGCTGGATGCTCCAGTAACCAGCGCGCAGTTTGTGCGTGACATCGCGGCCAATGCCGCTGCGCCGAAAGCTCAGCTGGTCGTCCACATCCAGCAGGGTCGATACGTCGAACTCATCGCTGATGGCTTCGCGCAGCACGCGCTGTTCATCCAGCTCGCGTTGTGCGGGTAGCGGCTCGGGTGGCTCGGGGGTGTGCCAGCGGCGGTCGTGCTGGCCCAGCAGCGGCTGCACGGGGCCCACGGCCAGCTGGAACATGTTTTTCTCTGCCCGGGCGCGGCGCTCCGCCTCCGCGCGCTCCTGGCGCAGGCGGTTTTCGTGGGCGGCACGCGCGGCAAGCGCTTCGCGCAGCGGCTTCAAATCCTGCAGTGATCGGGCTTGGAGCGGGCGTGTCGTCATCATGAAGCGGTCGGTTGTACCCGAATCCGGCGCACTGGGGCATCGGAAAGCCGACTTACCGCTCTGGCGTCGGGGGGATGTACTGGGCCGCAATGAACTGCGTGACCTGCCCCGGGTTGAAGTTGTCATCGCTCACAAACACCAGGGTGCGAGCACCGCCTGGCAGCACGGGGCCCCAGGTCATGCCTTCGAGGTTGTCGACCGGCGAGATGCCCAGCGCAGCAAAGTCGGCTACCAGTGTTTTGGGTACCGGCACATGGTTGCCCGGTGCAAGCTGAGCCCGGGCCAGCGTGTTGGTGCCCGCGCGGGTGTCGATGCGGTACAGCCGCACCGAAAAGCCCGCGCCTGCGCTGTAGCTGCGCTCAAGCACCAGCAGATGGTGCTTGCCGTCGGCCAGCACCTCGCTGATGCCCACCGTCTCGGGCCCCACGGGCAGCGGCCGTGCGTGGTGCACGGCGTCGGGCTGGTAGGCGATCTGGCGCAGCGCGCGGCCCGTGGCCAGCTCCACCAGGGTGAGTCGAACCGGGCCGCCCTGAGCCGTGTGGGTTGGCAGCGGGCCGTCCTGCACCCAGGGCAGCTCCATCGCCAGCCAGGCCTTGCGCCCACCGGGCAGCAGCGCCAGCCCTTCGAGCGTGCCGTTGTTGCGCGGGCCGCTTTGCCGATCGGCAGCAGGCGCGAAGCTGGCGGGCAGCGCAATGTCGCGCACGGCAGTGCCATCGGCGTTGTTGACACGCATTTGGGGCCCAAACCCACGGGCGAAGTCGCCTTCGCTGGTCCACACGAACTGCCGCGCACCGGGCAGCCAGCGCACAGCTTCGGCGTCTGGCGCATCCATGCCGGACGCGGCCCGCCGCGAGGAGGGATAGGGCACGCCCGTGGCGTGAAGCAGGTGTTGCACCTGCAGCCATTGCGGCGGCTGCAAGGTGTGGGCATCCAGCGGGATGCGGGCGGTGTACACCCGGGCGGGAGCCCGGAGCGAGCGATCGTCGCTGATGAGCAGGTATTGGTCGCTGGCCGCGTCGTAGTCGATGCCCGAGAGCCCGCCCAGCGGGGTGCCCAGCAACTCGATGCCGCTTGGGATGTTGACCGTGCCGATGATGCGAAGGGCAGGGCCCTGGGCCTGGGCCGCGGCGTGGCTCGCCTGCGCCGTGGCAGGGCTTGCCTGCGCCGCAACATGGCTCGCCTGCGCAGCAACATGGCTCGCCTGCGCGATGGGCAAGGGGGCGGTGGCCTCGGGCGGCACGCGGCTGCCGCAGCCCGTGGCCAGGGTCGCGGCCAGCGCGGCCGCCAGGGCCAGTCGGCCCACCATCCGCACCGGGCTCACAGCAATCCCTTTTCAGCCATCGACAGGGCCTGGCCTGGCGCCACGATGACATGGTCGAGCACGCGCACATCCACCAGCGCCAGGGTGGTCTTGAGCGTCTGCGTCAGGGCTTCGTCGGCCCGGCTGGGCTGCACGCTGCCGCTGGGGTGGTTGTGCGCCAGGATGACCGCGGCGGCCTGGTGGTGCAGCGCGCGCAGCACCACTTCGCGCGGGTACACGCTGGTCTGGGTGAGCGTGCCGCGAAACAGTTCTTCCATGGCCACCAGCCGGTTCTGGCTGTCGAGAAACAGCACCGCAAACACTTCATGCCCCTTGGCCGCCAGGTGCAGTTGCACGTAGTGTTTGACGGTGTCGGCCGAGTCGAACACGGCGCGCTCGCGCAGCTGCTGGGCCAGGGCGCGCCGGGCCAGCTCCAGCACCGCCACCAGCTCGGCGCGCTTGGCCGGGCCCAGGCCCTTGATGCGCGCCAGGTCTGACGTGGTGGCGTGCAGCAGTCCGGCCATGCCGCCAAAGCCGCCGCCGGGCTGGCCGGTGACCGGATCGGCGGCGGGTGGAGCGAGGAGTTCCTGAGCGAGCTGCAGCACGCCTTTGCCCACGATGCCAGTGCGCAGCAAGATGGCCAGCAGTTCCGCATCGGCCAGTGCGCCGGGGCCGCGGGCCAGCAGTTTTTCGCGCGGCTGGGCGTCCGCGGGCAGGTCTTTGAGGGGCATGGAGGGAGGGGGCTGGGTGTCCAGGGCCGGGCGGCGGCTGCGTTGATGTGAGGGCTTTGCCCGGTTTTCTACAATGCAGTCCAGTTTATCGGGACTTCCATGACCTCTATCGACATCGCTGTGCCCACGGTTCAGCCTGGCTCGTTTCTCACGCTGCACTACCGGCTGGCCGGTCCCTCGGGCAACGTCATCAACACCTTCACCGACAAGCCCGCCACGCTGTCGCTGGGCACCGGAGAGCTGTCGCCCGCGGTGGAGCAGCGCCTGCTGGGGCTGGCCGAGGGCACGCGTGCCACGTTTGAGCTGCCTGCGGGCGAGGCCTTTGGCGAGCGCAATGCCGACATGCAGCAGTGGGTGGCCCGCAAGCTGCTCAACCAGTTGGGTGACCCGCACGAGCAATACAGCGTGGGCGATGTGGTGCAGTTCCCCACGCCGGACGGCCTGGGCAGCTATGCCGGGGCCGTGCAGCAGGTGCGGGAGGACGGCGCGGTGCTGTTTGACTTCAACCACCCGCTGGCGGGCCAGCCGGTCACGTTTGAAGTCCAGGTGATTGGAATTTTGTGATGAGCGCTCCGCAAGAAATCCTCCTGGCCGAGCCGCGCGGCTTTTGTGCTGGCGTTGACCGCGCCATTGAGATCGTCGAGCGCGCGCTGCAAAAGTTTGGCGCGCCCATCTATGTGCGCCATGAAATCGTGCACAACACCTACGTGGTCAATGACCTCAAGGCCAAGGGCGCGATCTTCATCGAGGCGTTGTCGGACGTGCCGCCCGGGGCCACTCTGGTTTTCAG
The DNA here is from genome assembly GCF_046341535.1 of Acidovorax sp. Lineage (GTDB taxonomy): Bacteria > Pseudomonadota > Gammaproteobacteria > Burkholderiales > Burkholderiaceae_C > Acidovorax. The sequence continues at coordinate 5,836 of NZ_JBKDRI010000051.1, forward strand.
CGCCCACGGCGTGAGCCGCGCGGTGCAGCAGGAGGCCGAGGACCGTGGCTTCACCATCTTTGATGCCACCTGCCCGCTGGTGAGCAAGGTGCATGTGGAGGTGGCCAAGCTGGCCAAAGAGGGCTATGAGTTCATCATGATCGGCCACAAGGGGCATCCCGAGGTCGAAGGCACCATGGGCCAGCTGGAGAGCGGCATTCATCTGGTGGAAGATGTTGCCGATGTGGCCCGCGTGCAGCCGGCGCAGACGCACAAGCTGGCCGTGGTCACCCAGACCACGCTGTCGGTGGACGACGCCGCAGAGATCGCCGCCGCCGTGCGCGCCCGTTTCCCGCAGGTGCGCGAGCCCAAGCAGCAGGACATTTGCTACGCCACGCAAAACCGGCAGGACGCCGTCAAGCTGCTCAGCCCGCAGGTGGATGTGATGATCGTGGTGGGCAGCCCCACCAGCTCTAACAGCACCCGTCTGCGTGAACTGGCCGCCAAGCTGGGCACCACGGCCTACATGGTCGACAGCGCCGACGAGTTGCGCGCCGAGTGGTTTGGCGGCGCGGTGCGGGTGGGTTTGACGGCAGGCGCATCGGCCCCGGAAATCCTGGTCACGCAGGTGATCGACCGCATCAAGCGGCTGGGTGCCGTGTCGGTGCGCACCATGTCGGGCATTCAGGAAACCATCAAGTTCCCGCTGCCCAAGGGGCTCAAGATCGACGCGGCCACGGGCCTGGAGATCCGCCAGCGCACGCCCGAGACGGGCCCCGGCGCGCACTGAGCACGTCCGGGTGCCATTGTGTTGCCCCGCTGCGGCCTGCCCGGTGCGCCCGCGATCGCCGCCAACGCCCTCTGCGTGCTTTGCTATTAAAAATATAGCTGATGTTCTAGGCGCGCCGTGCGTAACCGCCCAATTTGATTCGGATTTTGAGCACAAACCCGGGTGAGCGGCCTACAGCGCGACGGCGGGCCCGCTCCACAGGTCCAGCGGCGGGTCGGCTGCCACCGCGCGCAGGATGTCGGTGCGCGAGATAAAGCCCGCCAGCACGCCCGCCTCGTCCGTCACGGGCAGGCCGGGCAGGCCGGTATCCAGCAGCACCGCCGCGACCCTGCGCAGCGCGGCGTCTGCGGACACCGTGGGCACGGGGCTCAGCATGACCTCCGACACCGGGCGACGGGCGAGCTCAATCGCCTGTTTGATCGCGCCCGGCTCGGGCAGCAGGTCCAGCGGTGCCATGTCGGCGCGCAGCAGCAGGCCGATCACGCGCCCCAGCGCATCCACCACCGGTGCCTGCGCCACATGGTGCTCGGCCAGCGTCTGCCAGGCGTTGTTGACCAGGGCGTCGGGCGGCACGCTCAACCCGCCCACGGTCATCACGTCGCTCACCAGGGTCAGCGGCTGGCGCGCTGGCGGCGGGCCATGCTCGGTCTGGGCGTAGGCGTTCACGGCGTCCTGCATGCGCAGATTCGTGGCCGTGGGGGGGCGGGGCGTGGCCGGGGTTGCTGGCAGGCCCGCTGTGGGGCCAGGCGTCTCAGCGTCCGCATCCATGGGGCGGGTGCGCAGGGCCTGCGGCCGTTCCACGCGGCGCACGGCCGAGATGCGCGCCAGGTTTTCCGGCCCACCGCGGAACATCTGGCCCGAAGGTCCAAACACAAAGAACATGGTTCCTCCTGAATTGCCGACCCGCACTTGCGACCGCCTGCAACAGCCATCCCGGGTGATCGGCTTGCCCGGGAGCCTGTCGGACTTGGAAGTCGTCGGCTGCCAATTGACCGCCAATCGACCGCACCGCTCCATTTTTTACCGCCTTTTTGCCCATCGCGCGGCTATGGGGCTGCACATTCGGCAAAAACGGTCCTCGCTCTCGCCGATTCTCGCTTTCGATGCTCCAGGTCCGACAGGCTCCTGGGCTGGGAATTCAGCGCAGCGGGGTACGTTCAGGCGCTGCGCCCCGTTTTGCGCCATGCCAACCCCTCTACACTGCCCGTCATTGTGTCCCTGCCGAGCCCCCGCATGATTGATCGCGCCGCCATTTCCACCGCACGCCAGCAGCTGGGCACCCGCCCTGATTTTCTGCGCACCACGCCGCTCATGCGCCTGCCGGGCCGTGCACTGGGGGTGGATTGCGCCGAGGTGTGGCTCAAGCTGGAGCAAACGCAGGTGGGCGGTAGCTTCAAGGCCCGCGGCATGCTCTACCGCCTGCTGGCCAACCCGGTGCCCGACAGCGGCGTGATCATTGCGTCGGGCGGCAACGCGGGCATTGCCGTGGCGGCCGCCGCGCGGGCCCTGGGCGTGCGCTGCGAGGTGTTTGTGCCCGAGGTGTCGCCCGAGGCCAAGCGCGCGCGCCTGCGATCGCTGGGGGCCGAGGTCGTGGTCACGGGCGCTGCCTATGCGCAGGCATTGGAAGCCTGTGTTGCGCGCCAAAAAGCCACCGGCGCGCTGCAGGCCCACGCCTACGACCAGCCCGAGGTGGTGGCCGGCGCGGGCACGCTGGCGCTGGAAATGCAAGAGCAGGGCGGCCGCCTGCCCGACAGCGTGCTCGTGAGCGTGGGCGGCGGCGGCCTGATTGGCGGCGTGGCAGCCTGGGTGCAAAGCCACGCCCATGTGGTGGCGCTTGAGCCTGAGCGCGCGCCCACCCTGCACGCCGCCCGCGCTGCGGGCCATCCGGTCGATGTGGAGGTGGGCGGTCTGGCCGCCGACTCGCTGGGCGCACGCCGGATCGGCAGCATCTGCTGGGACATCAGCCAGCGCCATGTGCACGATGCGCTGCTGCTGCCCGACGACGCCATCCGCGCGGCGCAAATCTGGCTGTGGCAAGAACTAAAACTGGCCGTGGAGCCCGCCGCCGCGCTGGGCCTGGCCGCGCTGCAAACGGGTGCCTACCAGCCCCAGCCGCAAGAGACGGTCGCGCTGATCCTGTGCGGCGCCAACTTCGATCCGGCAACGCTCAACTGACCCGGCCCACGCGGGGCGCTGCAACGGGCGCGGCCCACGCCAGCGCCCCCGCGCAAGGGCCGCCCCGCCGCGCCGGGGGCGTCCCTCCTGTGGGGGGAAGGCGCGAAGCGACTCAGGGGGGACTCCAATGCCCGACTCAGGGGCGCTCTAAAATCCTGTGATGCTTGACATCCTCCTTCTCCGCAAAGACCTCGACACCGCCATCGCGCGCCTGGAAACCCGCAAAAAGCCCCAGGCTTTCCTGAACGTGCAAGCGTTCCAGTCCCTGGAATCCGAGCGCAAGACGCTGCAAACCCGCACCGAGGAATTGCAGGCCCAGCGCAACCAGCTTTCCAAGCAGGTGGGCATGCTGATGAGCCGGGGCGACAAGGACGGTGCCGAAGCCACCAAGGCCCAGGTGGCCGCAGGCAAGGTGGAGCTGGAGCAATCTGCCGCCCGCCTGGAGCAGATTCAGACCGAGCTGCAGACCATGCTGGCCGCAGTGCCCAACCTGCCGCACGAGTCCGTGCCCGTGGGCAGCGACGAGCACGGCAACGTCGAAGTGCGCCGCTGGGGCACCCCCGCCGCCTTTGCCTTTGCGGTGAAAGACCATGTGGATGTGGGCACGCCCCTGGGGCTCGATTTCGACATGGGCGTCAAGCTCTCGGGGTCGCGCTTCACGGTGATGAAGGGCCCCATCGCCCGCCTGCACCGCGCCCTCAGCCAATTCATGCTCGACCTGCAGACGCTCGAGCATGGCTACACCGAGTGCTACGTACCCTACGCCGTCAATGCCGACTCGCTCAAGGGCACCGGCCAGTTGCCCAAGTTTGAAGGCGACCTGTTTGCCGCCAAAAAGGGCGGGCAGGATGGTGAGCCCGTGCCCGACAACGCCGCGCTCTACCTCATCCCCACCAGCGAAGTGCCGCTGACCAACTTTGTGCGCGACCTGGTGGTGGCCGAAGCTGATTTGCCCATCAAGCTCACGGCCCACACGCCCTGCTTTCGCTCCGAGGCCGGCAGCTATGGCCGCGACACACGCGGCATGATCCGACAGCACCAGTTCGACAAGGTCGAGATGGTCCAGATCGTGCACCCCGACAAAAGCTACGAAGCACTGGAAGAGATGACCCGCCACGCCGAGGCTGTGCTGCAAAAGCTCGGCCTGCCCTACCGCGTGATGAGCCTGTGCACCGGCGACATGGGCTTTGGCGCCGCCAAGACCTATGACCTGGAAGTGTGGCTGCCCGCCCAGAACACCTACCGCGAGATCAGCTCGGTGAGCAATTGCGAAGCATTCCAGGCCCGCCGCATGCAGGCCCGCTTCAAGAACGCGCAGGGCAAAAACGAACTGGTGCACACCTTGAATGGCTCGGGCCTGGCCGTGGGCCGCACGCTGGTGGCTGTGCTGGAAAACTTCCAGCAGGCCGATGGCAGCGTGGTCGTGCCCGAGGTGCTGCGCCCCTACATGGGCGGCGTTTCGGTGCTGGCACCCGCCGCCTGACCGCACCCGCCCAACCCCGCGCCGGGCTCAGGGCGCAACGAACCGGGCCGGTCACGATCGCAAGAACGTGGCCGGCCCTGGTGTTTTAAGGGGGCCGCAAGCTCAACGGTTGGTCGATTCGGGACAATGCAGGCATGACACCTCCTGCCATAACCCCCGATGCCGCCGCCAGCGGCCCCATTCGCCTTACCCAGTACAGCCACGGCGCGGGCTGCGGCTGCAAGATCAGCCCCAAGGTGCTCGACGTCATCCTGGCCGGCAGCGGCGCCCAGCACCTGGACCCGCGCCTGTGGGTGGGCAATGCATCGCGCGACGATGCCGCCGTGTACGCGCTGGACGACGAGCGCGGTGTGGTTTCCACCACCGATTTTTTCATGCCCATCGTTGACGACCCGTTCGACTTCGGGCGCATTGCCGCCACCAACGCCATCAGCGACATCTACGCCATGGGCGCCGACCCGCTCATGGCCATTGCCATCCTGGGCTGGCCGGTGAACGTGCTGCCGCCCGAGGTGGCGCGCGAGGTGGTGCGCGGCGGGCGCGCGGTGTGCGATGCGGCAGGCATCCCGCTGGCGGGTGGGCACTCCATCGATGCGCCCGAGCCCATCTTCGGCCTGGCCGTGACCGGCGTGGTGGACAAGCGCCACATGAAGCGCAACGACACCGCCACCGCAGGCAGCCGCCTGTACCTCACCAAGCCGCTGGGCATTGGCATCTTCACCACCGCCGAGAAAAAGGCCCTGCTGCGCCTGCAGGACGTGGGCGTGGCGCGTGATGTGATGTGCGCCCTGAACAAGCCCGGCAGCCGTTTTGGCAAGTTGTCTGGCGTGACGGCCATGACGGACGTCACAGGCTTTGGCCTGCTGGGGCATCTGGTCGAGATGGCCGACGGCAGCGGGCTGACGGCCGTCATCGACGCTGCTGCCGTGCCCCGCCTGCCGGGCGTGGAGCACTATCTTGAGCATGGCTGCGTGCCTGGGGGCACCCTGCGCAACTTTGACAGCTACGGCGCGCGCATCGCCCCGCTGGTGGATGCCCAAAAGCACCTGCTGTGCGACCCGCAGACCAGCGGCGGCCTGCTGGTGGCCGTGGCACCGCAAGGTGACCGTGAGTTTCTGGCCGTGGCGGCCGAACTGGGCCTGCCGCTGCAGCCCATCGGCGAACTGGTGGCACAACGGCCCCTGGCCGTCGAGTTTTGCTGATGGCCGACATCGTGAGCGATCTCCGGCACATCTTCCTGAACGATGTGCCCCTGATGGATGTGCGCGCGCCGGTCGAGTTTGTTCAGGGGGCTTTTCCTGGCGCGGTGAATTTGCCGCTCATGAACGATGACGAGCGTCAAAAGGTGGGCACCTGCTACAAGCAGCGTGGCCAGCAGGCAGCGATTGCACTGGGGCACCAGTTGGTGTCTGGCGACCTCAAGCGGGCGCGGATCCAAGCCTGGGCAGGCTTCGCGCAGGCGCACCCGCAGGGTGTGCTGTACTGTTTTCGAGGCGGACTGCGTTCGCAAATCACCCAGCAGTGGCTGCACACCGAGGCGGGCCTGGCCTACCCGCGTGTCATGGGCGGCTACAAGGCCATGCGCGCCTTCTTGCTGGAGACCACAAAGGCGGCGGCGCAAGAGTGCGATTTGATCGTGCTCAGCGGCTCCACCGGCACGGGCAAGAGCGAGGTGATCGCCGATCTGCCCAACGGCATTGACCTGGAAGGCCATGCCAACCACCGTGGCTCCAGCTTTGGGCAGCGCACCACGGCACAGCCCACGCAGATCAACTTCGAGAACCAGCTCGCCATCGACTTCCTGAAGAAACGCGCGCGCGGCCATGAGCAGTTGGTGCTGGAAGACGAGGGCAAGCACGTGGGCAGCCGGGCTGTACCGCTGGAGCTGCGCCAGCGTCTGGAGCGCGCGCCCATCGTGTACCTGCACGATGCGTTTGATGCGCGGGTGGACCGCATCCTGCGCGACTACGTGGTCCTGCAATGCGCCGAATTTGCCGCGCTGCATGGCGCGCAGGCAGGTTTTGACGCCTATGCCGCGCGTCTGCTCACGAGCCTGGACAAACTTGCGCGTCGCCTGGGAGGCGATTTGCACCAGCGCCTGCGTCAGACCATGCAAGCGGCGCTGCGGCAGCAGCAAGCCTCCCACGACGTGGCTCTGCACCGTGACTGGATCACCGTGCTGCTCACGCACTACTACGACCCCATGTACGCGTATCAACGCCAGGGCCGCGCCGGCCGTATCGTGTTCGAGGGAGATCGGGCAGCCGTTTGCGCCTACCTGCGCGAGGGCCTCCGGGTGCGCGTCACCTGAACCAGGCATCCGGCGCAGACCTGCGCGCGTGCATGCGTCATGTCAAGGCGCTGCCCCCGAAACCGCTGACCTGGCGTCCAGTCTGTTCCAGGGGGTGCTGAATCTGGCTATAATCCGTCGCTTCGACACACAGGAGAGGTGGCAGAGTGGTCGAATGTACCTGACTCGAAATCAGGCGTGGTGGCAACATCACCGTGGGTTCGAATCCCACCCTCTCCGCCAAACAACTGCGCCCGCATTAGCGGGCGTTGTTGTTTGTGCGGGGACGAGGACCGGCCCTGCGGCCTGTCCGGGAGGGATTCGAAAGGCCGGGCTTGCAAGCCCGGCCGGGGTCGAGGAGCCGAGCGCAGCGAGGCGAGGTGACCGAATCCCTCCGTTTCCGCCAAAAAAAGTCCTGCCAACTCGCTCAGTCGGGTTGTCAGGCGCTAAGAGCCCCGCACCACGCGGGGCTTTTTGCGTGCGCCCTGACTGACCCCATGGTCACCCACCCCCGAACGCCGTCTCAAACCGCGTACTTGTCATGACGTTGTCCGGACGCTATGATGGGGTCAATCGCAATAAAAGCAGGTGCCCCATGACCACAGCCACCCCCTCCAAGTCCGAGCGGATTGATGTCCGCGCCAGCGCACCGGTTAAGCAATTGCTTCAGGAAGCCGCACGCGTGGCGCACAAGAACGTGAGCGAGTTTTTGCTTGATGCAGGCATCACCGCAGCCAACCAAACGCTGGCTGACCGCACCCGCTTCGAACTGGGGGCTCAGCAGTGGAAAGCGTTTCAGGCAGCGCTTGATCGACCGGTTTCCGCCAAGCCCAAGCTCAAGAAGCTTTTGTCTGATCCGGGGCTGCTTGGTTGAGTTCAGGCACTTACGAGTCAGTTCGCAAACTGGCCGGCTCGGATGCCGTCGAGTCCTTTGATTGTGGCCAAGCTGCACTCAACCAGTTTTTGCAGCGCTTTGCCCTAGTCAATCAAAAGTCAAACAGTGCGCAGACCTATGTGTGTTGCCACGGTGGGGTGGTGGTTGGCTTTTTCAGCCTTGCTGTTGGCAGTGTTGACCCTGCAACCGCTGCGCCGCGGGTGATCAAAGGTATCCCCCAACACCCCGTACCTGTCATGATTTTGGCAAGGCTGGCCGTGGATGTTCAGCACCAGGGAGCAGGCTTGGGCAAAGCCTTACTCAAGGACGCTTTGCTCCGTACCGCTCAGGCCGCTGACATTGCAGGCATCCGTGCGCTGCTGGTGCATGCCAAGGATGAAACCGCCCGACAGTGGTACCTCAACTGGGAATTTGAGCCCAGCCCGTCCGATCCGTTTCATCTGTTTCTGCTCGTGAAGGACCTCAAAGCCATGGTGTCTGGCTGAGAAAATGCGCAAGTCGATCTGCGCGTGGTCTTTGCGCAGATACGGATCGCATCTGGAAGTGTTCGAATCCCCGACACCACCAAAAATAGGGGGTCTGAAAACTGAGCGAGTTAGTTGAACAATCGCTTCCGCCCCGCCAGAAAACCTGAAACCCCGCTATCCATTTGGTAGTGGGGTTTTTCTTTTGCTCCATGATGTCAGGGGCGGATGTAAGACGACTTGCCCAATCAAGCCCCGGGCCCATCAACCAAAAAGCCCTACGGTTGAGCAAGCTGCCCGGAGCCACCAAACGCTGGTTGCGCGCCACCCGCTTATCGCGTAACCTGAAAAGCGATCTTTGGTTTCGCTTAGCTGCTGTTATGACCACGCAGCGCAGTGACCGCTTCCCACGTTCCGTTCGTGGTCTCCCTGCCCAGCAGGCCGGGGATGGACCCTAACAGCCGCCACGCCGACCCATGAAATTTTTGCTTTTGTTTGCCTTGCTGTGCGGATCCACGTTCTCGGTGGCAGCGGGCAAGATTCGCTTTGCCCCAGAAAAGGACTACGGCCCTTTTGTTTACGAGGCGGCGGATGGCAAGGTGGTGGGTTTGTCCATCGACATCCTGGAGGAACTCAAGCCGGGGCTGGAGTCGCCTGTGCAGGTGCTCACGCCGCAGCCGCTTTCGGCGATTCTGGAAGCCGCGCAGCGCGGCGAGGTGGATCTGATCTCATCGCTGAGGCCTACGCCTGAGCGGTCGGCCTATCTGGCGTTCACCTCGCCGTATGTGCAGGTTCCGGCGGTGCTGGTGGTACGCCAGAGCGTGAGCCCCGCCAAGCTCAGTGACCTCCATGGCCAGCGGGTGGCGGTGGGCAAGGGCTATGCGGTGGAGGCCTTCGTGCGCCAAACCTACCCGCAGCTGGACTGGCAGGCGGTGCCCGACGATTTGACGGCTTTGCAGGGGCTCATGGCGGGCCATTACCAGGCCGTTGTGGCAGACATTGCCAGCGTGAGCCACCTGTTGCGCCAGCAGCAGGTCAAGGGCGTGCAGGTCTCTGAGGCAGTGGGCTTCGATTACCCCTTGAGTTTTGCGTATCGCAAAACCTTGCCCCAGTTGGGTCGCCAACTCGAAGCCGGGCTGCAACGGCTGGATGACGGCACCCGCCAGAAGATTGTCAAGCGCTGGATTGATGTTTCGGTCCTGGAATTCGAAGACAAGCGCAGGCGGTGGCTGCGATGGGCCGGGATTGTGGTGGCGGCAGTGGCCGCTGCGGCACTGACGGCTTCGTACCTGTTGCGGCGCACCAAGGGCACTGCATGACGCCTTCAGCCCCCTACGGCGGCCCGCGCTCCGGTGCCTGGATTGCGGGCCTGGCCGTTGCGTACGGCCTGCTGGCGGTGCTGTCTTTGTTGCTGGCAGCGCGCCCCGGCCAGATCGCCACCTTATGGTTCGCCAATCCGGTGGGGGTGGTGGCGCTCTTGGCGCTGCAGCGGCGCCAGTGGCCCGCGATGCTGGTGGCCCTGGGGCTGGCGAACCTGCTGGCCAACGTGGCAGTCAAACTGCCGGCTCAAAGCCTGGATGCGGCGACGTGGCTGTCTGCGGCTGCCTTTGTGCCCGGGAACTGTGCCGAGATGCTTTTGGGTGCGCTGGCCTTGGCGGCGGCCGGCATCAAGGCGGCTGATCTGCAAAACCCTTTTCGCCTGACGCTGCTTTACGCGCTGGGTGCCCTGCTGCCATCAATGCTGAGCGCGGTGGCCGGCGCGGCGCTTGTGGCGTCACCGGAGGACTTCGGCCGCGTGTGGGCCACCTGGTTGGCCGGCAGCCTGATTGGCAACGTCGCGGTGCTGCCGCTGGCATTGCTGGTGTGGCTGCAAGGTCCCCAGCGCTTGCTGGCCGTGCTGGCCGACCTCAAAAATCAAGCCCTGCTGTGGCTGGCCGTTGGTGCCACCCTGGTCTCGGCAACCACCTTGCCACATCCCTTCGTGATGGTTTCCATGGTCCTGGGCGTGCTCGCTGCCACGGGTGGCCTGGTATTGGCCGGTATCGGCACTCTTTTGGTGGCTTTGACGATCGGCCTGCTCATCGGGTCCGGCATTTTGCTTTTGCCTCCCTCATCGGGCTGGTGGGCCGACAGCCTCTACTACAGCAGCGTTTTGGTCACACTGCTGCCCGGCATCTTCCTGGCAGCCACGGTCGATGGACTTAGCAAGACGCTGGCGCGCCTCAGCGCCAGCGAGGAAAGGCTGCGCACGCTCTACACCCAGACGCCAGCGATGCTGCATTCGCTCAGTGATGATGGCCGCGTGATTGATGTCAGCCAGCAATGGCTGAGCACGCTGGGTTTTGCAAGAGGCGAGGTTCAGGGCCGCCCGATCACCGACTTTTTCACGCCCGACTCGACTCAAGTGTTTTTGCGCTGGGCGAACCCTCGGCGCACCTGGGCTGGAAGTTCCACCCTGGAGGGCCTGCAGATGGTCAAATCCGACGGGGGTGTGATTGACGTGGTGCTTTCTGCCATCTGGGAGCTGGATGCGCAGGGTCAGGTGGTGCGCCAGCTGGCCGTGGTGGAGGATGTCACCGAGAAAAAGCGACTGGCCGAGCGCAGCCACTTCGCCGAGCATGACGCCCTCACCGGCCTGCCCAACAGGGTGCTGTTGACCGATCGCCTGCAGCAACTGTGCGCCCACCACCAGCGCCACGGCGGGCAGTTTGCGGTGGCCTTCATCGACCTGGATCACTTCAAGACGATCAACGACACCTACGGTCATGATGCGGGTGACCTGCTGCTGAAGGCCGTGGCGACGCGCTTGCAGGCGGCGCTGCGAACACCCGACACCGTCGCCCGCCTGGGCGGCGACGAGTTCGCGGTGCTGCTTCCGGGGCTGGGAGACCGTGGCGCGCTGGAGCGGCTGGCCAACAAAGTCCTGGACCATGTCGCGCTGCCCTGCACCCTGGGGGAAGCGCCAGACGCCCCCGTGGTGGAAGTGGCTTGCAGCGTGGGGCTTGCCCTTTACCCCGAGCATGGCCAGGACGCCGCCACCCTGCTCATGCGTGCCGACCAGGCCATGTATGTCTCCAAACGCGGGGGGCGCAATCGATGGACGCTCTTCAGTCCAGATGGTGGCTCAGGTGGAAGGCCGGGGGCTGCGCCGACATCCCGCTAAGGATGTCCTGCATAACCCTCGCGAGTCGGTGATAGTGCGGATCGGGTGGGGCCGCAAGGCGTCTTTTGGCAGCCAATAGCCGGGCTATTGGCAAGAAAAGCAACGCAGCGGACCGCCCGAGGCCGCGCGGTCACATACCGCAGGGAGTTGGACGAAGCCGCTGCGCGGAGCGACAACCCCGCCATCCGCGGCGATCCCGTAAGGTGTTGGTGCATGCCTCAATGGTAGGGCATGCAGCCCTTCCACCATCGAGGAGAACCGCCCATGTCCAGCCACCCCAGCGGCA
>NZ_JBKDRI010000052.1:0-14579 GCF_046341535.1 Acidovorax sp.
AACCGTCCTCGTCAGACGCTCGGCTGGGATTCTCCCTATCAGGCTTTTCAGCGATTCATGAAGGCTATCGCCGAGAAGAACTCCGCTACCATTCATTGAATATCAACCTGCGGTGTTGCACTTCAGATTTGAGACCGCCCCTTGAAGAACTGATCAAAGGCGCATCTGACCGCCTGATACTGATCAGCCCCTTCCTCAAGCTCAACGACCGGATGAAGGAACTGCTGGCCGATAAAAACCGCTTGAAAATCGACGTCCGCATCGTGTACGGCAAAAGCGAGTTGCAGCCGCAAGAGATTGAATGGCTGCGCGGTCTGACCTACATCCGCACCAGCTTCTGCAAGAACTTGCATGCCAAGTGCTACATGAATGAAGAGATGTGCATCATCACCAGCCTGAATCTGTACGAATTCAGCCAGGTGAACAACAACGAGATGGGCATCCTGATTCAGCGCAGCGACGACGGGCAGCTCTACAAAGATGCTTATGAAGAGGCACAGCGCATCATTCGCATCAGCGATGAGGTGCGCATTTCTCTGGAGCGTGTGGCCAGCAGCGAGCCCGAACCTGCGGCAACGCCAGTTGCGGAAGCCTCTGGCAACGACAGCGAAACATCCACCGGCGACAAGATTCCGTCGTCCAAGCTGGCCCAGAAGTTCGGACTGAAGACGGCACAACTGCTGGACCGGGCCACCGAACTGGGCTATCTCTCGCAGCAGGGGGACAAACACGCGCTCACGGCCAAGGGCGAGCAGGCGGGTGTGGAGTTTGTCGCCAAGTCCCGTTTTGGCCCTTACTTTCTGTGGCCGCAGGATCTGGCCTTGAGCTGAACCGCGGCGAAACGGGCGCTGTTCGCGCCATCGGGCATGGGAAACAACCTCGACTTCAAGCGCCGCCACAAGGCCGTCATGGACTGATTTGGCCGCTATCCGCACCGCAACGCCGTGCTGGGCCGTGCATCCACGCCCGAATAGCTGGCGTTCTTGGGCGGGCCAGGGCCTTCGCTCTAAACACCACCTCCAATCGCTACGCTTTTGATAGCTTCTCGTGCTTGCTCTACCAGCACTACAGCCCGATATCTCCCATAATTTGACCATTCATCCGCCAAAGCGCGCGCTCTGGCTTTCAGGAGGGAGTGGCAATGCAAAGAACAGCCGAGCAGGCACCGGTGGCGGCAGAGCGTTTCGGCTGGATCGAGCGGCCGGAGCGCGAGTTTCCCTTCTTCAACAACCAGCCCGTCCGCTTGTCTACGCCGCAGTGGCTGCTGCTGATGGCGGCGGTGGTGGCCGGGTTTCTGGCGGTGACTTTGCCCATTGCCTGGCCCTGGCCACCCATGGGGCGGCTGGTACCGTCGTTGCTGATGGCGGTGATTCCCCTGTGGGCCCTGCGCTGGGTTGCACCCGGGCATTGGCAGAGTTTGTTTGCCAAGGTGTCTGCGCGCGATGTGCTGTGGATGTTTTGCTTTGCGCTGCTCAACATCGTGGTGACGATTGGCGTGGGGTTGATCCTGACATCGATGATGACCCCGGTGCCCAACCCTGGCGGGACGGTGCTACAGGCCAGCGGTACTTGGGAGCGCGTCATCATCTTTGCCAACATGGCTCCGCAGCTTCTGGGTGAGGAGCTGATTACCATCCTGCCCTTTCTGGCGCTGATGGCGCTGTTCACCCAGCGCTGGGGGGCCAGCCGCAAAACAGCCCTGGTGGGCGCATGGCTGGTGTCTGCCGCCTTGTTCGGCTTGATGCACTTGCCGACCTACGGGTGGAATGTGGTCCAGTGCCTGGCCGTCATCGGCACTGCCAGGCTGGTGCTGACCCTGCCGTGGATCATGACCAAGAACCTGTGGGTTTCTGCGGGCGCGCACATCATCAACGACTGGACGCTGTTTGGAATGGGTTTGCTGAGTGGGAGTGCGCTTTTGTGGGGCCAGCCCGGGGGTTAGGCGAGCCCCGCGAGCCCGGTGTGGGCCGATGCGTACGCTGCGCTGAATGCCTACCGGGCATAACTGAGCCACGCCCCCGGGGCGTCATGCAGCGTGCCCATCGCGTTCAGGGTGTGTGCGGCATCGGTGGCGTGGTTGCGGCAGGTGTCGCTGCATGGGCTCCATCGCTGCACGGCGGGCTATCCTTGGCCCCATGCATGCCTCTGACATCCTCCACTTCTGGTTTACCGAGCTAACCCCCCAGCAGCACTTCGCCAAAGACGCTGCCCTCGACGAATCCATCCGCACCCGCTTCGGCCCCACGCTGGAGGCCGCAGCCCGCTGTGAACTGTTCGCCTGGCGCGCCACCCCAGAAGGCCGGTTGGCAGAAATCCTGGTGCTGGACCAGTTCTCGCGCAACGTGTACCGAGACACGCCCCGCGCCTTTGCCCAAGACGCGCTGGCCCTTGCCCTGGCGCAAGAGCTGGTGGCCAGCGGGCAGGACCGCAGCCTGCCCACGACGCAGCGCGTGTTTGCCTGCATGCCGTACATGCACAGCGAATCGGCCGTGATCCACGAGCAGGCGCTCACGCTGTTTGCGCAGCCGGGCATGGAAAACAACCTCGACTTCGAGCGCCGGCATAAGGCCATCATCGACCGCTTTGGGCGTTACCCGCACCGCAACGCGGTGCTGGGCCGTGCATCCACGCCCGAGGAGCTGGCGTTTTTGAGCGAGCCTGGGTCGTCGTTCTGACGTTTTGCGCAACACCGCTTCTCCGGTGGTCGCGCGTGCAACAAGGCACCGTGTATCGCGCAAAGCCACACGCCATACGCCGGCGCGAATCCTCTCCCGCTCGCTATAGTGGCGCCTTGACCTGATGCCGCCGGAGCCGCCATGACCATCACCGCCGAAGCCCTCAGCGCCCAAGCTGCCCAGTTGCCTCCCGCAGAGCGCATGGAAGTGGTCGAGCGCATCCTCGACAGCCTGGACCAGCCCGACGCGGCACTGGACACGCTTTGGGGCCACGAGGCCAGTGACCGGCTTGCCGCGTACCGGCGCGGCGAGATCGAAGCGGTGGCCTTGTCCGACGTGATCGCAAAGTACCGAACAGCTGCACGGCGCACATGAGCATCCGTTTGCTGGCGCCAGCGCAAACGGAGCTGGACGAGGCGATTTCCTGGTATGCAGAACAGGCACCGGGGTTGGGCGATGCGTTCCTGGTAGAGATTCTCAAAACGTTCCGGCTTGTTGAGCAGTTTCCTCAGGCCTGGCACCCGCTGACCCCGGAGATTCGGCGCTGCCGGTTGCGCCGATTCCCCTACAGCGTGATTTACACCGAGGACGCCCCGGGCATTCTGGTTCTCGCCATAGCGCACCTGCACCGCAAGCCTGGCTATTGGAAGAATCGGCTTGGTTGAGCGTAAGGCTTCACCGCTACCGTTGCCACTTCGATATTGATAGCTGCTTGCGCTTGTCCATCGGGCGCTGGAGGCCAATTGGTCCCAAACAACTCCAGCACCAACACAACCCATTCATGACGCCCCCGTTCACTCCCACCTTCGCCCACGTAGCACCCGGCCCGCTGGCTGGCCCCTTGCAGCTGCTGCCCGTCAACGCCGGAGTGGTGTCGGTGCACACCGCCGATGGCGCGCATGTGGGCGCGCTCAAGCAGGTGGGCGGGGTGTGGAAGTTCAAGGCCATGGGCTACGACGCTGCCGGCCGCATGGAGCCGGGCCACGGGCCGCTGACGGATCAGCACAACATGGCGTTTGCCGCGCTGGATGCGGCCGAGGTGAGTGCGCGGTTGCTGGGGGCGCTGGGCGGCGACCTGCAGGTGGGCTGACGACCACACTCGCCAGCCTTTTTTGTCGGAAAGGTCCAATCCAAGCCCGAAATGGATGCCGCAGCCCGATACGAATCAGAGTGCGCGCAACATATAAAACTGTTTCTCATATTTGACAAACACCCTATTTTGCAAATAATGAGAAACACTATGCCAGCGCCAGCCCCAACGACTACCGAACAATGCACAGCCCAGTTGCAAGCGCTGGGCGCGCAGATCCGCACCCGGCGCAAGACCCTGCGGCTGAGTGCCACGGAGACAGCCGAGGCGGCGGGGCTGTCGCGGGTGACGCTGCACCGCATTGAAAAAGGCGAGCCGTCGGTGACCATGGGCGCATGGTGCAACGCCATGGCGGCGCTGGGCATGGAGCTGAAGTCGGGGCTGGCTGGTGCGGCGGCACAGGCCACGGCCACGGCAGCGGCCGACCGTACGGGGTGGATTCCGGCGCGGGTACCGCTGGCTGACTACCCGCAGTTGCGTGCGCTGGCGTGGCAGGTGCACGGCACCGACACGCTGACGCCCGCCGAGGCCTTGGGCATTTACGAACGCAATGCGCGGCATCTGGACCTGCAGGCCATGCCTGCCAACGAGCAGGCACTGCTGGCAGCCTTGCGACTGGCACTGGCGCCCGGCGGGGCTACCCATGGCGGGACCGGCGATGCAGTTTGAGCGCCCGCACCACCAGCGCATTGCGCATGTTCTGGCTGCGCTGAACGGCGCCGTGCTGCAGCAGCACGGGTGCCTGTTTGGCGGCGGCACCTGCATTGCCCTGCGTTATGGCGAGTACCGCGAGTCCGTGGACATTGATTTTCTGGTGTCGGATGCGGCGGGCTACCGCGAGCTGCGCCAGTTGCTTACCGGCCCTGAGGGCTTGGGCCCCATCACCCACGCGCATGCCCCGCCGCTCGTGGTGCTGCGCGAGATCCGGGCCGACCAGTACGGCATTCGCACGCAGGTGCAGATGGATGGGCAGGCGATCAAGCTGGAAATCGTGCGCGAGGCGCGCATTGCGCTGGAGCCCCCCGTGGCGGGCGACACCGTGTGCGGAGTGAGCACGCTGACCCGGCTGGACCTGGCGGCATCGAAGCTGCTGGCCAATTCAGACCGGCAGGCCGACGACGGCGTGTTCAGCCGCGATGTGATCGACCTGGCCATGATGGGCCTGCCGCTGCCCGCACTGCGCGCCGCGCTGGCCAAGGCAGCCGAAGCCTACGGCCCACCGGTGGCGCGCGACCTGGGCAAGGCGATTGACCGGCTGCAACACCGCACCGGCCGGCTGGAGCGCTGCATGCAAGCCATGGCCATGCAGATGCCCAAGGCGGTGGTGTGGCAGAAAGTACGGGCGCTGCGGCGCGTGGTGCCGGGCGCCTGACACCGCGGCGCGGCTACCGTGGCCGGCCCAGCGTTGAAAAGGCCGCCCCGCCCACGGCGCACCGCCATGGGCAATCAGTCATCGCGGCGATCACCCTGGCGATCACCCTGGAGTAGTGGCCCCGCACACAAACTCCACCGCCGCACACACCGCC
Source organism: Acidovorax sp. (assembly GCF_046341535.1). Classification (GTDB taxonomy): domain Bacteria; phylum Pseudomonadota; class Gammaproteobacteria; order Burkholderiales; family Burkholderiaceae_C; genus Acidovorax. The sequence continues at coordinate 5,292 of NZ_JBKDRI010000052.1, forward strand.
GCCACCTGCGCGGCAATGCACTGCTCGGGCGTGGCGCGGGGGCTGTCGGGGTACACCTCTGTCGTGGTGGTGTAGCGCGCGCCGGTAGCGCTGGCGCACAGGCCCCAGGCGGCCAGCTGGTAGCGGATGACGCCGGGCTCGGTCATGGGCGAACCGATGATTTCGTTGTGGGCGTCGGGCGGGGCGATGTGGGTGACCTGGGCCACGGCCTGCAGCACGGCGTGCTGGAAGGCGGGTTGGGGGTTGTCGGTGTCGTCCACCAGATAGAAGCCGTCCGGAATGCTGCCGGGCTCAAACGCCTTGCCGTCGCGCGCGGCCACGGCGGGGCGGTATTCGGATTCGTCGGTGTCAGTGGTTTCGTGCAGGTCGATGTGGGCGGCAAACTGGCCTTGGAGCGGCGCGATCAGTGCCAGCAGCGCGGCGGCCTCTTGCACGGTGGTGCCGGGGCGGAAGCTGCGGTTGGGGTCCATGGCGTCGTGGTTCCAGCGCTGGATGCGCTCCCAGCCCCAGGGGCTGACGCAGGGGGCCACCAGCCAGTTCACGCTGTCGGCATAGCGGTCGCCGTGCTGCTGCACAAAGCGCAGCGCGCCCAGCACGCCGCTGGTTTCGTAGCCGTGCACGCCGCCGGTAATGAGGATGGTGGGGCGGCCTGCGGCCCACTGGCGCGGGCGGATGCATTGCAGGGCGTAGCGGTCGTCGGCGTAGGCCACTTCGCCGTAGCTGCGCACGTCAAACCGATCACGCAGCGCATCGACCACGGCCAGCACGTCGTGCGCGTAGCTGCGCTGGCGCACCTGGCGGGCGCGCCACTGGGCCAGCTCGGCCGGGCCCCAGGGCTGGCCGGGCGTGCCGATGGGGTACGAAGCGGGGGGAAAGGCCGATGCGGGCGCAGTGACGGGGGCGGGGGCCGTAGAGGTCATGGTGTGCGGTGGCTGGATCAGAAAGTGCCGGACAATTTGCTTGAGGCTTAGGGAGCCTCTGCACGAATCAAGCGGTAAGTGAGCGCTGCGGATCGGGATGGGCTGCAAGGCGCAAAACGCAATAGCCCAGCTATTGCGAGTATTTGCAACGCAGCAGACCGCCCGAGGCCACAGATGCACACGGCGCGCTGATTCGTGCAGAGGCTCCATAGGAGCCTGTCGGACTTGGAAATCGTCGGCTGCAAATCGACCGCAGCGGTCCGTTTTTAACCGCCTTTTTGCCCCATAGCTCGGCTATGGGGCTGCAAATTCGGCAAAAACTGTCCTCGCTGGGGCCGATTTTCGCTTTCGACGCTCCAAGTCCGACAGGCTCCTAGGTGCCAAGGCACGGATTGTGCAGGGCCTGGCGGGGGGGCTGGCATCGGCCCGGGCGCACGGCACACCAGCGCGGCATGGGGCCAGGCACCCGGTGCAGCGGTAGCCGCGCAAGGGCGCACGGGCGCAGCCGGGCCATCGCAGCATTGCCCTGCGCCACCGGGCCTTTGCCCGGCCCGCCTATGATCCGCCCCAGCTGCGCGGGGTGCAGCTTTCAAACACAACAAGGGATTTCATGGAAAAGATTCTTTCGGGCATGGGCTCGCTGCTGTACCGCATGCGGTTCACCATGCTGTTTTTCTACGTGGGGCTGGTGGCCATCATCTTTGGCATCCTGGGCAAGTTCCTGATGGAAACCTTCAAGCTCATGAAGACGCTGCTGCTGGGCGACCTGGAGAAGATCGAGCTGATCATCAAGGTGCTGGAGCTGGTGGACATGACCATGGTGGCCCAGCTGGTGTGGGTGGTGGCGCTGGCGGGGGTGTCGCTGTTTGTGACCACCGGGCACTTTGACAAGAGCGACATGAAAAAGCCCGACTGGCTGGACCATGTGAACACGTACAACCTCAAGCTCAAGCTGGCGTTTGCCATCATTTCGATCTCGGGCGTGCACGCGCTCAAGACGTATCTGAGCGGCGACCTGTCGATGGAGAGCGTGACGGTGGTGACGTACATCGCCATCATCCACTTCACGTTCGTGCTGTCGGCCATCGGCATATCCTTTGCCGAGCGCCTGACGCGCGAGAAGCCGCACGAGGGGCACTGAGCCCCACGACCCCCCACCCCACCGCATGGCCCGCCGCCCGCACCACCACGTCTATGTCGTCGAGCTGTCGAAAGACGTGCTGCTGGAGCCGCGCTTTCGCAAGTGCAACCCGGGCTACATCGACGGCAAGCCGTGCGTGTACGTGGGCATGACCGGGCTGGACCCGGATGTGCGCTTTGACAAGCACAAGGCTGGCATCCAGGCCAACCGGTTCGTCACGCAGTATGGGCTGCGGCTGCTGCCCGACCTGTACGAGGGCTTCAACCCCATGCGCTACGAAGACGCGGTAGACCGCGAGATCGAGATCGGCATCGACCTGCGCTCGGCCGGGTTCGGGGTGTGGCAGGCTTAAGGGCGCGGCGCACGCCTTGGCGTGCGCGCAAAGCCAAACGCTATATTTTTAGTAGCACTTGGTGAAAATAAATCAAGGGCTACAGCCTGTTTTCAAAAATCGTTTCCCATGCAGTTTTCAGACCGACTCAAGCAGCTCCCATCCGCCAGCCACCTCGCTGCCCTGCACCTGCTGGCCGCCGATGGCCAGGTGCTGGCCACCATCGAGAACAAGCCCGGCCAGACGGGCTCGATGGTGGTGTATGCCGCACTGGCCGCGCTGTACGGCGGGCGCATCACGCCACAGGCCGCCACGCTGGGCCTGGAGTGGTATGCAGAGCATGTGGCCGATGCGCAGGCCCACCCGGGCAAGCACCCCAACATCGACCGGCTGCTGGGCTGGGCGCAGGGCAGCGAGAGCTTTGCGGTGCGGGCTGTGGCGGCCTGACACGCTGGCGGGCCACGCGCGCGCGCGGGCTGGTCTGCCCGCGCGGTAGGCTCCGTAACAACATTGTGTTGCGCAAAGCCCGGGGCGCCGCATATCTTGGCAACCCGGCACACGGCAGGGCTGCGCCACGCAAGCCGGCCGTGATTACATCGGCACCACCTGCCACGCCAGCCGCGTGTGTCCACCAAGGAAGGCAACCGCATGACCAGCACCGCATCCACCCCCGGCACCGTCACCGTCCACCGGGTGCTGCGCGCCCCGCCCGAGCGCGTGTACCGCGCCTTTCTCGACCCCGACGCCATGGCCAAGTGGCTGCCGCCGCACGGTTTTACCGGCCGCGTGATCAGCATGGATGCACGCGTAGGCGGCAGCTACCGCATGCAATTCACCAACCTGGGCACGGGCGGCACCCACGTGTTTGGCGGCACGTATATAGAGCTGGTGCCCGGCGAGCGCATCGTCAACACCGACCGTTTTGACGACCCGAATTTGCCCGGCGAAATGCGCAACACCGTCACACTGAAAGCGGTGGCCGTGGGCACCGAGCTGACGGTGGTGCAAACCGGCATTCCGGCCGTGATACCCACCGAGGCCTGCTACCTGGGCTGGCAGGAGTCGCTGCAACTGCTGGCGCTGCTGGTGGAGCCAGACATTCCGGGCTGACGCGCGCCGGTGGCGTACGTGCCCCGCCGCACGCGCATTTGCCTGAGGCGGGACTCGCAGGCCCAGCTTTGGCGTAATGGCACCCGGGCATCGCACATGCCCCGCGCATCACCGTCACGCCGCTGGGTTACCCTGCGCGACTTGATTGAAACGCACCAAGGAATCACAGCATGAAGCAACTCACCATCACCATCCAGCTGCAAATGACCGTCCCCGACGACTGGGAAGTGCAGGAAACCTCTGAAGGCACGCCGGTGATCCGAATGGGCGAAGGCAAGTTCCTGGACATGGCCGTGGAGCCCCTGTTTGCCACCGACCCCGAAGACATGTGGAGCAGCACCGACGACGAAGCGGCGCTCGACGAGATCATGGAGATGGTCGAAAGCGAGGAAGTGACGTACGAGCTGCAGCCAGAGGCGGAGTAAGCGGCTCCACGGCTTTTTCCGCGCGCTGGCCGAGTGGCGCAGGGGCCTGTAACGCCGCAGTGCATCGCCCTTGCCCATACCGCGCGCTGACCAGCGCTGTGGTCCAGCCCGAGTGCCCTGAGATGCCCGGATGGCGTTTGCTATTTATTGAGTCGGCATCAACCAACTTGAATGGGTTGATGCGGTTCGAAGCTCTGCGCAAGGCTTCGACAGGCTCAGCCCGAACGGCTGGTTCAAGTTCAAAGGTGCCGACTCAATAATAGATAGCATCAGGGCATTATTCCTGCTGGACTTATGCCCGTTTCGGCTCAAAGTTGCGAGCGCAGCAGCCCTGACAGCCGTTCGGCCAGCTTTTCTGTCCATGGGCGGTCCAACCAGGCCTCGTACGTCAGGCGTTCCGACCGCTTCATGTCGGCGTCGAACACTTGGGTCTGCCGCCTGGCAAACGCGGCGTCGTACACGTTGAGGTTGGCCTCGTCGTTCAGCCGGAACGAGCGGTTGTCGAAGTTGGTGGAACCCACCGAGACCAGCAGGTTGTCCGCGATCAGCACCTTGCACTGGTACATGGCGTGGCGTTATTCATAAATCTCTGCGCCCGCCTGCAGCAGCTGGCCCCAGGTGCCGCGCGATGCGGCCTTGACGGTTTCGGTGTCGGTGTGTTCGCCGGGCGTGATGATGCGCAGCCGCACGCCGCGGCCCAGCGCGTGCATCAGCAGTTTCAGCGTAAGGTCGTCGGGCACAAAGTACGAGGCCGACAGGTCGATGCTGCGCTCGGCCGCGGTGGTGGCCAGGTGGTACATCAGCTGCATGCTCTCGCTGCCGCTCGATGGCGAGCTGGAGAACATCTGCGCCTTCTGCGTGCCCACGGGCGGGGTCTGCGCCAGCGGCGGAAAGTACAGGTCACCGTGCAGCACCCTGCCAGTCACCTTGAGCCAGTTGTCCAGAAACGTGGCCTGCATCTGCGCCACCACCGGGCCGCGCACCAGGTAGTGCGAGTCGCGCCAGTGGTCGGGGCCCTGCGCGTTGCCCGTCCACTCGGGCGCAATGCCCACGCCGCCGGTAAAGCCCACCTGCCCGTCCACCACCAGCAGCTTGCGGTGGGTGCGGTTGTTCAGCCGCGCCAGGTTGTACCAGTGGGGTTTGTGGAACTTTTCGATCTGCACACCCGATGCGCGCGTCTCGTCGAGGTAGCTGTCTTCCATCCTGGCGGTGCCCACCCAGTCCAGCAGCACATGCACCTTCACACCGGCCCGGGCGCGTTCGCTCAGCGCGTCGGCAAAGGCATTGCCGATATCGCCCGACCAGTCGATGTAGGTCTCGAACGTGATGGTCTTTTGCGCGGCCTTGATGGCCGCCAGTATGGGCGGAAAGATCTGGTCGCCGTTGAGCAGCTCGGTCACCGCGTTGCCATCGACCAGCGCTGGGCCGAGCAGGCTGCCCAGCGCGCGCTGGAACTGGGGGTCTGATGTGGCGTACAGCCGCGGCAACTGCTATTGCACCTTCTTTTTGCCCGCCGTGAAGTTGAGAGACGCCAGCCCCAGCACCACGGTGGCTACAACGGACAGGCAACGATGAACCAGCGCGAGCGGCCGAGTTTTGGCATGCCGCGATTGTGGTGGGCTGCATGGGGGCGCCATGTAGGCAAACGCCGCCACTGTGGAGGGCAGGCGCAGGCGCCCGGGCGGCGCGCCGCAATGCGCTGCGGGCTTGCAGAGTGCAGCGTACGGCCGACACACGCGGTGGCCGCTGGGGGGCATTGCGTGCGCAAGTCGCAAGGTACATTTGTGGCCCCAGCGCCGCGGCCACCATGCAGAGGGCGCGCACTCCCTCTCGCAAGCCCTTGCCAGTCTCTGCACGATGCCTAACCTGCCCTTTGCACCGCCACCAGCTTCTTCCTTCGCACCGCGCGCCAACGCCGCGCACGCGCGTGGCCCGGCCGCCGTGTCGCGGCGCGCGGCGCTTGCGGCAACGGGCGCGTGGCTGGCGCTGCCCGGCACAACCGGGGCAGCCAGGGCTGCGGCGGCAGCGCCGTCTGCCGCCCCCGGCGTGTGGCCGCAGGCGCTGCAGGTGCCGGGCGGTGTGGCCCGGCTGTCGCTCGGCCCGGCAGCCATGCGGCCTGTGGTGCAGGTGCGCCAGGGCGATGCCGATGTGCCGGTGCTGGTGACGGGCGATGCCATCGAGTGGACAGCGGTGGTGGGCATTGCGCTGGCTGCCGCGCCGGGCGATGCGCAGGTCACCGTGCAGCCCGCTGCAGCGGGTGGAGCGGGTGGAGCGGGTGGAGCGGCGCGCACGGTGCCCTTCAGTATTGCACCCAAGCGCTATGCCGAGCAGCAGCTCAAGGTGTCGCCGCGCACGGTAGACCTCTCGCCCGAGGACCAGGCCCGGTACGAGCGCGAGCGCGACCACCAGGCCGTGGTGATGGCCACCCTCAGCGAGCAGCCTGCGGGCGTAGCGCTGCCATCGCTGCAGATGCGCGTGCCGGTGCCAGGGCGGCGCTCCAGCTCGTTCGGGCTGCGCCGTGTGTTCAACGGGCAGCCGCGCAATCCGCACAGCGGCATGGACATTGCCGCCGCCACCGGAACGCCCGTGGTGGCCCCGCTGCCCGCGCGCGTGATCGATGTGGGCGACTACTTCTTCAACGGCGGCACGGTGTGGCTCGACCATGGTCAGGGCCTGCTGAGCATGTACTGCCACCTGAGCCGCATGGACGTGCAGGTGGGCGATGTGCTCCAGACGGGCGACGCATTTTGCAAAGTCGGTGCCACCGGCCGCGTGACCGGCCCGCACCTGCACTGGGGCGTGATGCTCAACCGCACCATGGTGGACCCGTCGCTGTTCATTGATAAATAGCTATTTTTTTGATAGCTACTCCTGCCTTTTGAATAAGCGCGATCAGCCAATTTCATTCAAATCCTGCTCCCCGCATGACCGTGCGACTGATCCGCTTTAACAAACCCTATGGCGTGCTCAGCCAGTTCACGCCCGAGGGCAAGTGGCAGGGCCTCAAGGACTACATCGACCTGCCCGGTGTGTACGTGGCCGGCCGGCTGGACGCGGACAGCGAAGGCCTGCTGCTTCTGACCAGCGATGGCAAGGAGCAGGCGCGCATTGCCGACCCGCGCTTCAAGATGGAGAAAACCTACTGGGTGCAGGTGGAAGGCATTCCGGATGAAGCCGCGCTGGCAACGCTGCGCCGCGGCGTGGTGCTGAACGACGGCCCCACCCTGCCCGCCCGCGCACGCCTGCTGGAGACCGCGCCCGCCGTCTGGCCGCGCACCCCGCCCATCCGCGAGCGAAAGACCATCCCCACTGCGTGGGTTGAGCTAGTCATCCGTGAGGGCCGCAATCGCCAGGTGCGGCGTATGACCGCGGCAGTGGGCTTTCCAACGCTGCGCTTGTTGCGCGCGGCTATCGGCCCCTACACGCTGGACGGCCTGGCGCCCGGAACCTGGGACACGATACCGGCGGCCTGAGGGCTGCATGAAGCGATCTGGGCCGCAGCGCCCCGGTGGGCGGCTGAGTGGCCCGCGCGCACGGCCGCAGCGGTCAGTCGGCCTGCGCCTGCTCAATCACCAGATAACGCTTCACAAGATCGAAGAAGCTGTCGTAGAACGCATCCTTGCTCACCGTGGCGCTGGCCACCTTCACCAGTGAATCGCTGCTGGCCGAAAACGGCAATGACACCGAGCCGATGGCCCCCACGCCCACGCTGGCTGAGTTGTTGGTCTTGCGCAGTGCATAGGTATCTTGCAGCGCGGTGACAAAGCCCAGGCTCACCTTGCCGTCGTTGGCCTCGGGCACACACACCACCCGCACGGTCATCTGCAGGTGGGATTCGGCATCGGGCTGAAAGTTTTTCTTGCCCTCCACCAGGTCAGCGCTCGAGGCTGCAATGATGTATCCCTGGCTGAGCAACGCACGGCGCGATGCCTCGCAGGTTTGGGCAGGCGTGGCATCAAAAAGGCGCGAGAAAGTCGTCGCGGAATTGAAGTTTTCCTGCACCTCAAACGTGCGTGGGCCAGAGGTGGCAACGCAGCCGGAAAGCACCATGGCAGCGCCTGCCAAGCCGCACGATAGCGCCCAGCGCTGGCTCTGTACCCACCTGCCGGGGGCCGCTGGTCTTGCGGCTGTGGCCGGCAGCGTGGCAGATGGCGAAACGCAGTGGCGGCGAATCATCGGGTCCTTCGATCGGTTGGCAGCAGGGGCAGCGGGGGCGTCGCAGGCGGCAACCCTGGCATGGATGACCGCGTGCCGCAACGGTGGCGTTGGAGGCAATTCTAGGAGCCTGTCGGACTTGGAAATCGTCGGCTGCAAATCGACCGAAGAAGTCCATTTTTAACCGCCTTTTTGCCCCATAGCTCGGCTATGGGGCTGCAAATTCGGCAAAAACTGTCCTCGCTCTCGCCGATTTTCGCTTTCGACGCTCCAAGTCCGACAGGCTCCTAGGCAGGGCTGAAGACTTGACCGCGCGCCCTATTCCCCAGCAGCACGCCTTTTCCTGAACCACGCTGCGGCGCGCAAGGAAGGGGCACAAGCCGGTGATGGAAGGGACTGGAGCGCACCTCTCCACGGCTACACTGCGCAAGATGGTGCAACGACCCGGCGCAGCTTGGAGACCGCTCCATACGTGCGTTTGTAACGGGTTGCATTCCTTCGCCAGACGCGCTGGACCGCCTGTGCCTGCAACGCCTTCAGATTGCTCTTATCCGTGCCACTGGCTACCCTCATCTGCCTTGTCGTTGCCATCCATGATGGCGACACCCTGACTGCCCGTTGCGGCAACGCCACCAACTACCAGCAGGTGCGGCTGCGCGTGGCGGCCATCGATGCACCCGAATCGCAACAGGCATTTGGACAGAAATCGCGAGAACATCTGGCCCGCCTGTGCTTTCGCCAGCAGGCCATGCTGCAACCTGTGGAAAAAGACAAATACGGACGCACGGTAGCGCATGTGCGCTGCGGCGGCACCGATGTGGCTGCAGCCCAGGTCGGCGCGGGCATGGCATGGGTGTACATGCCCTACGCGGTAGACCGGCCCGGGCTCACCGTCTTGCAAGACCGCGCAAGGGCCCAACGCACAGGACTCTGGTCACAGCCACGGCCGCAGGCCCCGTGGACCTACCGGCACAAGCACGCTCGCCAGGAAAGCCAGGGAAGCTCTGCATAACCCTCGCGAGGATGCGCAGCAGCGCAGCCCACAGGGAGTGACGAAGAGGTTCCCTAGGAGCCTGTCGGACTTGGAGCGTCGAAAGCGAAAATCGGCCCCAGCGAGGACAGTTTTTGCCGAATTTGCAGCCCCATAGCCGAGCCATGGGGCAAAAAGGCGGTTAAAAATGGACCGCTGCGGTCGATTTGCAGCCG
>NZ_JBKDRI010000053.1:0-9453 GCF_046341535.1 Acidovorax sp.
GCTTCGTGCGCGCCGGTGCCAGCTTGGTCACCGCCTGCTTGATGTCGGCGTTGGCCATCTCATCCGGGTTCAACTCCGGGCTGTAGCTGGGCAGGTAGAACACCTCGATGGCGTCGGCGTGCTCGGCCAGCCAAGCCTTGACCTGCTTGGCGTGATGCACTCGCAGGTTGTCCAGGATCAGGAACAGTTTCTTGGTCTGTCCCTTGATCAGTCGGCGCATGAAGTCGATCAGGATCGTGGTGTTGAGCGCCCCCTCGAAGATGCGCCAGCGCATCTGCCCCTTGTTGGTGACGGTGGAGATGACTGAAAGGCCGTGGCGCTTGTTGTTGACCCGCACCACCGGCGTCTGGCCCTTGGGCGCGAAGCCTCGGCCGCGCACGTCGTCGCTGCGCAGCCCGCTTTCGTCGCCCCAGTGAATCTCGGCCCCCTGCCGCTTGGCGCGCGCAGCGATGGCCGGGTAGTCCTCGTCGAGCCACTTCTTGAATGCTGCGGGTGACTGCTCGTAGGCCTTCTTCATCGGTTTTTGCGGCGTGAAGCCCCAGCGCGCCAGGTACTTGCCCATGGTGCGCACTTGCAGCCGCAATCCGAAGCGCTGTTCGATGAGGTTGGCCACCGCGGCGCGGGTCCACAGCGCGTAGGGCATCTTGAGCTGATCGGGCGTCTTGTCAGCGATGAGCTTGCGCACATGGGCTTCTTGTGCGGCGTCGAGCAGCCGCTTCTCACCCACCTTGCGGCCACCGATGGTGTCGTGCAGGGCCTTGACGCCGAGCGCTTCATGGCGCTTGCAGATGTTGAAGACGCCCGTACGGCTCAGGCCAGTGAGTACGGCGATCTCGTCGTAGGTGTTGCCGCACTTGCGCAGTCGGATGACCTGCACGCGGCGCTCATGCCGTGCCTCGCGGCTCAGCGATCTCATGTCGGTTGCTTGCATGAATCCGACATGGGGCCGGCTCGGCGAAATTCAAGTGCGAAAAGGCCGGATCAATAAGACGCTGTTAAGAGCCTGGCCGTATGGTCCCGGTGTGTCCCATCACCCTGAATTTGTTTCTGATTCGGCCCACGCACGGCGTGCCTTGCTCGGCAGAACCCTGGTCGCACTGGCCTGCGTGGTGGCGTGGGATGCCACGGGGGGAGACTTGACCCTGGCACAGCCGTTTGGCGCGGCCACCGGCTTTCCTTGGCGGGAGCAGTGGTTTTTGGTGCAGGTGATGCACGAAGGCGCGCGTCGCGTCGGCTGGCTTTTGGCGCTGCTGCTGACGCTGGCCGTCTGGTGGCCCTTCGGTGTGCTGCGGCGGCTTGACACGGCCGAGCGATTCCAAATGGCGGCCAGCGTGTTGCTGGCCCTGGGGGTCGTCAGCTTGGCCAAGCACCTGAGCCACACCAGCTGCCCATGGGACCTGGCGCAGTTTGGCGGCGTAGCACGGCATGTTTCGCACTGGGCACTGGGATTGCCCGACGGCGGCGGCGGGCGGTGCTTTCCGGCGGGGCATGCATCAGCGGGGTTTGCCTTTGTGGGGGGCTACTTTGCCCTGCGTCGCAAGGCGCCCACCGCCGCACGCTGGTGGCTGGCAGGGTCCTTGCTGGCAGGCTTTGTACTGGGCGCAGTGCAGCAGGTGCGAGGCGCCCACTTCATGAGCCACACGCTCTGGACGGCGTGGCTTTGCTGGGCGACAGGCTGGCTGTGCCATCTTGGCACCGAGGCCTTGCGCCCCCGGTTCGCGACCTTTGCGACCACAACCCGACCCTCAGAGACATCCAGCGCTTCAGGCTTATAGCGGTTCGTGGTGCAAGGCTGGGCCGGCCTCAACTGGCCACGCAGATCTTGAGCATGTTGGTGCCGCCAGGCGCACCCATGGGCTCGCCGCAGGTGATGGCATACACATCGCCCTTTTGCACGATGTTGCGGCTCTTGAGGTGGCGCTCGGCCTGCTCCAGGGCCGTGTCGCGGTCCGCGCTGGTGTCCATCAGCAAGGGGCGCACATTGCGGTACATGGCCATCTTGCGCTGCGTGGCCACCTTGGGCGTGAGGGCGTAGATCGGGATGTCGATGCTGTGCCGGCTCATCCACAGCGCCGTGGCGCCGCTGTCGGTCATCGCCACGATGGCTTTGGCGCCCAGGTGGTGCGCAGTAAACAGCGCGCCCATCGCAATGGACTGGTCAATGCGGCCAAACGTCTGCCCGGTGAAGTCGGCATCGAGGTGATGGTCTTCGGCGGCCTCGGCAGCCGCGCAGATGGTCGTCATCTCTTCCACGGTCTCCAGGGGAAAACGTCCAGCAGCCGTCTCGGCGCTGAGCATCACCGCATCGGTGCCGTCCAGCACGGCGTTGGCCACGTCACTGACCTCGGCGCGGGTAGGCACGGGGTTGGTGATCATGCTTTCCATCATCTGCGTGGCAGTGATCACGACCTTGTCGAGATGGCGCGCCATCCGGATCATCTTTTTTTGCAGCGCGGGCACGGCCGCGTTACCCACCTCCACCGCCAGATCGCCGCGCGCGACCATGATGCCGTCGCTCACTCGCAGGATGGATTCCAGATGCGGAATGGCCTCGGCGCGCTCGATTTTGGCGATCAGGCCGGGCTTGTGGCGGTGCTCGGCGGCGGCCACATTGCACAGCTGGCGTGCCATTTCCATGTCGGTGGCGTTCTTGGGAAAGCTCACCGCCACGTAGTCGGCCTGAAAGCTCATCGCCGTGCGGATGTCTTCCATGTCCTTGGCCGTCAGCGCCGGGGCGGTCAGGCCCCCGCCCTTTTTGTTGATGCCTTTGTTGTTGGAGAGCTCACCACCGATTTTCACGGTGGTGTGTACTTGTTCGCCCCTCACTGCGTCCACGGTCAGCACAATGAGTCCGTCATTGAGGAGCAGCAGGTCTCCGGCCTTCACGTCGCGCGGCAGTTCCTTGTAGTCCAGGCCCACGCCGTCGATGTCGCCCAATTCGGTGCGGGATGCGTCGAGCACGAACTTCGCACCCGACTCAAGCTGTACCTTGCCTTCGGCAAACTTGCCCACGCGGATCTTGGGACCCTGCAGGTCGGCCATGATGGCCACCTCGCGCCCAGCACGCTGGGCAGCGGCGCGCACGGTGGCGGCGCGGTCGATGTGGTCCTGGGCCTTGCCGTGACTGAAGTTCAGCCGCACCACATTCACCCCGGCGCGGATCATGGCTTCGAGCAGGGCGATATCGCTGGAGGCGGGCCCCAGGGTGGCAACGATCTTGGTTGCGCGGCGTGCTGGCATGGCTGGTCTCTTTCAGTGGGAGTGTAATTGGGTTTCCAATTCTCACACGGTCCGGTTACAAGCGCGTTACCACCAAGCTCCCGCCGTTTGAACAGCCTCGCGTGGTGCTTGCGCCCTGCGCTCAAAGCCAAGGGATCGACACCGCATGGGCCAGCACATGGGCGGTGATGGCGGCCTCCAGACCGCGGCGCGCAAAAAGCCATCCGGGCAGCAGGCCCAACGCGGTGTTGCCCACCACAACGAAAGCGACGACCGGCAACGTCAACTCGCCAGCCATGGCCTGCGCCGCGGGCAGGTGCCCGAGCGCAAACAGCACCGCGCTGGCTCCCACGGCCAACATCACCGGCATCGTGCGCGGCACACCCCTGCCGCGCTGCACCACACGCCACGCCAGCCACAGCAGCAGCGTCATCAAGCCCCAGCGCGCGAGAAGCTCTTCGGTGATGCCTCCGTACAGCAGCTTGACGAGCACGGTAACGGCATCGCTGGCTGGATGGGTCGCCCGCAGCCCCTCGGGGGCCAGCGTCGAGAGCGCGAGTATCCAAGCCCCTCCCGCCGCCCCACTCCACAGCCCTGCAAGCAGCCAACGCCGGTCGGCACCCGGCGTGCGGCGCCCGCCCGCCAGCAGGGCCGACAGCACGGGCGCCTCCAGGCCCACCCGGGGGCCCAGCACAACGCCGACCGCCACGGCCAGCGCCAGCATCACGGCCGTTTGCAGGCCGCTGAGCAGCAGCACGGCCCACAGCGGTACCGGCAGCAGCGCCTGACTGGCGGCCAGCGGGGGCAGCAACGACCACACGACCGCCAACACGCCAGGCATGCCCAACAGCCACAGGGCCAGGCCCAGACGCCAGCGCCCGGGTGGTTGCAGGGCTGCGGTGTCCGGCGATGCCGGGGCGTGTTGCGCGCTGTGGGGGGGCGTGTCCAGGTCAGGCCGGGGTTCCATGCCGAGGCACCGCCCTCATGCGCGCATGAGCGCTTCGATCTCGTCGGGTTGGACCGGCACGCCGCGTGTGATGAGCTCGCAGTCCGACTCTGTGACGATGGCGTCGTCTTCAATGCGGATGCCGATGTTGTGGAAAGGCTCGGGCACCCCCGGCGCGGGGCGCACGTAAATGCCCGGCTCAATGGTGAGCACCATGCCCGGCCGCAGCACGCGGCTGGGGCGATTGGTGATGGTCTCGCCCGATAGCGGGTCCTTGCGCTCGCTGGTCTGCCGCTCTTGGCCGGGCTCCACGTAGCTGCCGCAATCGTGCACATCCATGCCCAGCCAGTGGCCCGTGCGGTGCATGTAGAACTGGAAGTACGCGCGCTGCTCGATCACATCCTGCACGGAGCCGACCTTGTTCCGGTCGAGCAGGCCCAGGTCGAGCATGCCCTGCGCCAGCACCGCCACCGTGGCGTCGTGCGGGTCGGTAAAGCGCGATCCGGGCCGGGTCGCGGCCACGGCGGCGTCCTGGCTGGCCAGCACCAGCTCGTACAGCGCGCGCTGCGGGCCGGTAAAGCGGCCGTTGGCCGGGAAGGTGCGCGTGATATCGCTGGCATAGCCGTCAAGCTCGCAACCCGCGTCAATCAGCACCAGCTCCCCATCTCGCACCGGCGCTGCATCGGCACGGTAGTGCAGCACGCAGGCGTTGGCGCCCGCCGCCACGATGGAGCCATAGGCCGGGTACTGCGACCCAGCCTCGCGAAACGCGTGCAGCAGCTCGGCATCGAGGTGGTATTCGCGCACCTCCTGACCCGCACGCAGCATGCGGGCAGAGAGCTGCATGGCGCGGATGTGCGCGCGCGCACTGATCTGGCTGGCGCGGCGCATGATGTCCTGCTCGTGCGCGTCTTTGAACAGGCGCATCTCGTCGAGCAGCAGGCAGGCGTCGCTTTGCTCGGCCGGACACAGGGCACCGTAGCGCGCCCGGGCGCGCACCGCATGCAGCCAGCCCTCCACGCGCGCAGCCAGGCCGGTATGCGTGGCAAACGGGAACCAAACCCGGCGGCGGTTCTCCAGCAGGCGCGGCATGGTGGCATCCAGTTCGTGCACCGGATACGAGGCGCTGACTCCTAGAACATCCAGCGCCGCTGCCGGGCCTAGCCGGTAGCCATCCCAGATCTCGCGCTCCATATCCTTGGGTTGGCAAAACAGGATGCTCTGCCCCTCGGCCGTGAGCACCAACCATGCGCCCGGCTCTGTGAATCCGGTCAGGTAATAAAAGTAACTGTCGTGCCGGAACAGATAGTCGCTGTCGCGGTTGCGCTGGCGCTCGACCGCGGTCGGAATGATGGCGATACCGCCTTCTCCCAGCTGGGAGGCCAGGCGCGCGCGGCGCTGGGCGTAAGGTACTTGCGAGGACATTGAAGACATTTGCTATTTTTATCTCGATTCGATGACCTCAAGCGTGACTGTGGCATCCAGCACGCCGACAATGCCCTCAAACCGACCAGCCCAATGACATGTTGACAAAAGAATTCGAACGAATACACTTGAATTCAAAATAGCGCCGACTACACCATGCCATGACTACTGCATCCACCACGATGGAGCCCCTCTCCGCCCGCATACCGAGCGACCTCTACCTCTGGCTGGCACAGCTGCAGGTAGACGGCGCCACCACCAACAGCGACAAGCTGAGGGTGTTGCTGGGCCAGCTCAAGCGCCACCACGATGGCGCGCTTGACTATGTGACCGCGCATGCCTGGGCGCGGGACATCACGGCACGGCAGCGCGATTCACTGGTCCGACTCGAGGGCCAGACAGGCCGACACTCCGAAGTGCTCAACGCGATGCTGGACCATATCACCACCTGCCTCGCGATCATCGTGAGCAATGCCCCCGCTTCCGAGCAGGATGCCACCAAACTCGAAGACCTGCTGGTGCGCCGTGGATTCACGCTCAGTGAGATGCTGCTGCGCCAGGCCGCCACCACCCGGGCCAGCGCCTACGACCCGGCTGTCGTGCAAAGACATGCGGCGGCGACCCTGGAGCTCGCCCATACCCTTCAACCCTCGAAAGGAGCCTGAGATGGCAGATTCCCTCAAGACCCGCGTCGGACGTGTGATCACCGGCAGCGTGCATGCGCTAGTGGACCACCTGGAAAACCAGGCTCCCGTTGCCGTTATGGAGCAGTCACTGCGCGAGGCGGACGCCGTCATCGGCGAGGTACGCCACGAACTGGGCTTGGCCAGCGCCAACCGGCACTTGGCCCAGCAGCAGCACGCCACCCTCAACGGCCAGCATGGCAAACTCGCCGAGCAAATCGAGCAGGCGCTGGCAGCTGGTCGCGAGGACCTGGCCCGCGCTGCAGTGGCGCGCCAGCTCGACATCGAGGCGCAGATCCCTGTGCTGGAAAACACCCTGGCCGAGCTGGCACGGCAAGAGAACGATCTCACCGGCTACGTCGCAGCACTACTGGCCAAGCAGCGCGAAATGACCGAAGCGCTCGAAGCCTTCCGCAAGAGCCGTGCAAGCGCGACACCGTCTGCCGCGCAGTCCAGTGACGGCAGTCCGGCCGAGCGCATGGACGCCGTGGCTGGCGCCTTTAACCGCGTTTACGCCCGCCAGACCGGCCTGTCAGGGACGGACCGCACTAGCACGCTGGAACAGGCGACCAAGCTCAAGGAGCTGGACGATTTGGTGCGCGACAACAAAATTGCCGAGCGCATGGCACAGCTCAAGGCCGTCAAGCCGTGATCGTTGGCCTGTTCACCGCTCCGGAGACATGGCCCTTTGGCGTGGCCTTTGCGCTCATTGTCGGCATTGCGCTGATTGAAGGGCTGGGGATGCTGATCTCGCTGAGCCCCAGCAACTGGCTCGATGACCTGCTACCAGACGTGAATGGCGACAGCGGCCTGGACCGAGTGCTGGGTTGGCTGCACCTGGGGAAGGTGCCGTCGTTGGTGCTGCTAGTGCTGTTTCTCACCGGCTACGCCGTATTCGGTTACAGCCTGCAGAAAGTAGCGCACGGAATGCTGGGCTTCTACCTGCCAGTATGGCTCGCCGGCCTGGCAGCGATTGCACCTGGCATGGCCACCGTGCGCAGCCTGGGCGCGCTCATCGCCCACATCATCCCGCGCGACGAGACATCGGCCGTGAGCGAGATGTCGCTCATCGGTCGCCCAGGCGTGGTCTCGGCTGGCGCGGCGCGCCGAGGCTGGGCTGCCCAAGCACGTGTGCGAGACACCCACGGCCGCACCCACTATCTGATGGTGGAGCCAGACGTGGACGAAGAAGTTTTTGACGAAGGCGCTCAGATCCTCGTCGTGCGCAAGGTTGGTGCCTTCTACCGGTGCATCGCCAACCCGCATCCTGGACTGATGTAGTGCAAAAAAATCAATTCAACAGCATTCCACCGTGAGAGAACCAAGAAATGAACAACCTCATTGAAATGGGCAGCATTGCAGGCGTTGCCCTCCTAGCGCTGCTGACCATCGGCATCATTTTCTCGCGTCTGTACAAGCGCTCCACTAAAGAAACCGCCTTCGTTCGCACGGGTCTGGGAGGGCAGAAGGTCATCATGGACGGTGGCGCAATCCTACTGCCGGTATTCCATGAACGTGTACTCGTGAACATGAACACGCTGAAGCTAGAAGTGGTGCGCCGTGCCAAGGAAAGCCTGATCACCAAAGACCGTATGCGTGTGGACGTGACCGCTGCCTTCTTCGTACGTGTCAAGCAGACCGAGGAGGCCGTGAGTATTGCGGCGCAAACGCTGGGCGCGCGCACCATGAGCCCCGAAGAACTCAAGGCGCTGGTCGAAGACAAGTTCGTCGACTCGCTGCGCGCCACCGCGGCCACCATGACCATCCAGGAGCTGCAAGACAAGCGCCGCGACTTCGTGCAAGCAGTGCAGAACGCCGTAGCTGAGGACTTGGAGAAGAACGGCCTGGAGCTTGAGTCAGTGTCGCTGACCAGCTTGGACCAGACGGAAAAGCAGTTCTTCAATCCTAACAACGCTTTCGACGCAGAGGGTTTGACGCGTCTGACTGAACAGACCGAAGCGCGTCGCAAGCAGCGCAACGACGTGGAGCAGGACACTGAGGTGCAGGTTCGCACCAAAGACCTGGAAGCCACGCGCCAGAAGCTCACCATCGAGAAAGACCAGGAGTTCGCCTCACTCTCACAAAAGCGCGAAATTGAGACCACCCGAGCCGAGCAGGCCGCGCTGATCGCTATGCAGCAAGCCGAACGCAGCCGCGAGGCCGAGGCCGCCAAGATCGAGGCCGAGCGCCAGGTGAGCCAAAAGCGCATCGAGGCACAACGCGAAATCAAGGCTGCAGAGATTGAGAAGAACCTAGTGATCCAAACCCGGGAAATCGAACTTGAGCGCCATACGGAGACCAAGCGCGCCGAGCAGCGAAAGCAGGTGGAGATCGCGCGGCAAGACACGCAAATTGCGATTGCCACGAAATCGCGCGAGCAGTCGGATGCCGACGCCGCCGCTAACCTGGCCCGCGCCGAGGCAGTGAAGGCCGAGGAAGCCGTGAACACCGCACGTCAGGTGGCCGTTGCCGAGCGCGAAAAGAATATCCAGCTGATCGAAGCATCGAAGGACGCCGAACAAAACGCCATCGCAATCCGGGTATCGGCATCAGCCGAAAAGGAAGCCGCCCTGGACCGCGCCGATGCCATCACCATCGAGGCGCGCGCCCGCCAGGCCGCGGCCCTGGCCGAGGCAGAAGGCAAGCGCGCGCTGAACGAAGCGCTCAACACTCTCTCGGCTGCCCAGGTCGACCTTCAGGTGCGCAGCCTGCTACTACAGCAGCTGCCGCACATCATCGAACAGGCCGTGCGACCCATGGAGAAGATCGATTCCATTCGGATTGTCCAGGTGGGCGGCCTGCCCGGCGGCTCGGGTACGACGCACGGCAGCACGGGAGCGCAAGGCACGTTCCCGGAGCAAGTCATGAACTCGGCATTGCAGTACCAGATCGCAAAGCCCATCGTGGATGCCGTGATGAAGGACGCAGGCCTTTCCAACGAGGGCATCACCGGCATGGCACAAAGTTTGGCGGACATCCTTGGAGGACCATCAACGGCCGTGGAGAAACGCCCCCTCAGTAACTGCAACCCTTCGGACTAAGAGTTTATCCGTAAATAGTAAACTATCTCCCTGAGCCGTAGTTGACGCGGCGTAAGGCAAGACTTTGACGACCAAGAAGCGAGTGGACTCATGGGTAGTGACCGATGATTTTTGGCAGCGGGTGGAGCCGCTGATTCCT
>NZ_JBKDRI010000054.1:0-11154 GCF_046341535.1 Acidovorax sp.
ATGGCCCTGATGCTCCAGCCCTGCTGGCGCAGCGATGCCAACGTCACTCTGTCTTCTGGCTGCAAGTGTTCGTATCTCGTTCCCATGTGTGTACATTACCCTCGGTGAGGGTGTTGCACTTCAGATTTGAGACCGCCCGGTGAAAAATGGACCGCTGCGGTCGATTTGCAGCCGACGATTTCCAAGTCCGACAGGCTCCTGGGTGCCAATCAACGCTGGTGAAGCCGCTGGGTACGGTCAGCAGCGCTGAGCGTTTTCGCCCGACAGGTCAGGCGAAGTTCGCTTGGGCAAAGTTCCAGTTCACGAGTTTGTCCAAAAACGTTTCAACGAATTTGGGGCGCTGGTTGCGGTAGTCGATGTAGTAGGCGTGCTCCCAGACGTCCACCGTCAGCAGGGCCTTGTCGCCCGTGGTCAGGGGGGTGCCGGCAGCACCAGTGTTCACGATATCAACGCTGCCATCAGCCTTCTTGACCAGCCAGGTCCAGCCCGAGCCGAAGTTACCCACCGCGCTTTTCAAGAAGGCTTCACGGAAGGCCGCATAGCTGCCCCACTTGGCGTTGATGGCAGCCGCCAGCGCGCCCGATGGTTCGCCGCCACCTTGCGGGGCCAAGCAATTCCAAAAGAAGGTGTGGTTCCAGATCTGGGCAGCATTGTTGTAGATGCCGCCGCTGGATTTTTTGACGATGTCTTCCAGCGACATCGCCTCAAATTCAGTACCCTTTTGCAGGTTGTTGAGGTTGACCACGTAGGCGTTGTGGTGCTTGCCGTGGTGGTACTCCAGTGTTTCCTGGCTGTAGTGCGGGGCCAGCGCGTCAATCGCGTAGGGCAGCGGGGGAAGGGTGTGTTCCATGGTGTGGTTTCCTCGTGGTTTGAAATGGGGGCCTACGCAACGGACCAGCCGTTGATCGGCCAGCGGCAGGGCAAGCGCGCATTGTAGGAACATCGCGTGGCCTGCGCAGCAAAGGCCTTTGCGGGGGTGCGTGTCCTGGCAGAACGCGCCATCGACGCACGGCCCCGGGCACCGGGGTCTGATTCGGCGGTCAGAGCAGCCGGGCTTGCTGCGCCACGGTCAGGTCCACAGCCCCATCGGCCAACGTGGCTTTGAGGGCATCACCGGGCTTGGCTTGCCTCACACTGACCACAGCGCGGCCTGCGCTGTCGGTCAGCATGGCATAGCCGCGCTGCAGCACCAGATGGGGATCGAGCAGGCCCAGGCGCAGCTCGGCGCGGTCCACGCGTTCCACATGCCGATGCACGCACTGCCGCAGCGCCTGCAACAGCCCCATTGCAAGCGTCGACTGGGCATGCTGCTGCTGTTGCACGCGCAGGTGCGCGGCATGCCGCATGCGCTGCACGAGCTTGGTTAGCTGCAGATGCTGCCGCATGGCCAGCGACGAGGGCCTGCCCAGGCGCGCTGCCACCTGGTCGAGGCGCTGGGAGCGCGTGTCCACCTGCCGCTGCACGGCATCGCCCAGACGCGCGCCCAACAGGTCCAGGGCCCGCAGCCATGCGTCACGCGGCTGAGCCACCAGCTCTGCCGCCGCGGTGGGCGTCGGGGCGCGCAGGTCAGCGCAGAAATCGGCGATGGTGAAATCGGTCTCGTGCCCCACGCCGCACACCAGCGGAACCGGGCTCTGGACGATGGTGCGAGCCAGCTGTTCATCGTTGAACGCCCACAAGTCCTCGATGGAGCCACCGCCGCGCACCAGCAGGATCACATCGATGGCTGGCATCGGCGTCAAAACCGCCTCTGACGCCTGCCCCTTCTCGGCCATGCGATACAACTTTAATAGCGCTGCCACCAGCGATGCCGGGGCGCCAGCGCCCTGTACCGGCGTGGGCACCAGCACCACGGGAATGTGCGGCACTCTGCGGCGCAGGGCGGTCACCACGTCGTGCAAAGCGGCAGCGCCCAGCGATGTGACCAGACCAATGCCCCGTGGTTGCAGGGGCAGGGGCCGCTTGCGGGCCGCGTCGAAGAGCCCTTCGGCCTCCAGGGTCGCCTTCAGGCGCAAAAACTGCTCAAACAGAGCGCCCTGCCCCGCGCGCTGCATGCTCTCCACGATGAACTGCAGGTCGCCGCGGGCCTCATACACGCCCAGCCGCCCGCGCAACTCCACCAGTTCCCCATCCCGTGGCGAAAAGTCAAGCAGCATGGCTGCCCGCCGGAACATGGCGCAGCGTAGTTGCCCGTTGGCGTCTTTCGCGGTGAAGTAGCAATGACCGCTGGCTGCGCGCGAAAAGCCCGTGATCTCGCCGCGAACCGCGACGGGATTGAATCGCGACTCCAGGGCATCAGCAATGGCGCGGCATAGCGCGCCAACTTCCCACACACGCGGCGCCAGGACTGGACTTTGCCGGTCAGACATCCGTGTTCTGGCCGTTTGACGCAGAGTCGGCAGGGTCAGTACTCCACAGATCGAGCGGAGCAGCCCCGAGGGGTTCACGCAGCATCAAACCCCCACGGAAAACACGAAAATACGTGTAACCCATTGATTTATAACGATTTTTCATTGCCTCATTTTTCATCAATCTGTTGCAAGCACGGCGTGGCGCCGGTTTCCTTGGCAACCAGACCCCGTTGCCCACAAAGTTATCCACAGTTTTTGTGGGTCCGCCGAGCCCGAAAATTCGAACGCAACAAGGTAACTATTTGTGACGCGGGCAATGGTGCAAGCTGGGCCATAATCGCCGCTGCCCTTTAAGTGCCCGGAGAGAGATTTGCTGTCCATCATACAAGCCGCCGGCTGGCCCATCTGGCCCCTGATTGCATGTTCCGTGCTCGGAATGGCCCTGATTTTTGAGCGATTTGTCGCCCTCAAAACGGCCCGTGTGGCCCCCCCCAGGCTGTTGAATGAGGCGATCACCGTATCGTCGCGCTCGATCCCCACGCCGGACGTAGTGAACCAGTTGGCGCAAAACTCCGCCCTGGGCGAGGTGTTGGCCGCCGGGCTTCGCACCCTCAACAGCAATCCGCAGTGCAGCGAAACCGATCTGCGCGCGGCCATGGAGGGCGCAGGTCGCGCGGTCGCTCACCGGCTTGAAAAATACCTGTCGGCGCTTGCCACCATCGCGTCTGCAGCGCCGCTCCTGGGCCTGCTCGGGACCGTCATCGGCATGATCGAGATTTTCGGGTCCCAGACCGGCACCGGTGGTGTGGGCCAGGCAATGGGCGGGGGCAACCCCGCGCAGCTGGCCCACGGCATCTCGATTGCGCTGTACAACACCGCCTTCGGACTTATCGTGGCGATTCCCGCGCTGATCTTCTGGCGGTATTTCCGCGCCCGGGTGGATGCGTACCTGCTCACGCTGGAACTCGCTTCCGAGCAGTTTTTGCGTCACATCCTGCGCTACAGCAAGGCGCGCTGAGGCATCGGCAGGCACCCGCCCGCAGTCCGGGTTCGATGCCCGCGCAACACCACAATTTTCATGAACTTCAGCCCCCGCCCCAAGGATGAGCCCGAGATCAACCTCATCCCCTTCATCGATGTGCTGCTGGTCATTCTCATCTTCCTGATGCTGACCACCACCTACAGCAAGTTCACCGAGCTGCAGCTGACGCTGCCCGTGGCAAATGCCGAGCCGCAGCGTGATCGCCCCAAGGAAGTCATCGTTGCCGTTGCCGCGGACGGCCGCTATGCCGTCAACAAGACCTTGGTGGAAGGCAAGAGCGTGGACGCCGTGGCCCAGGCGCTGCGCGCAGCCGCCTCGACGGGGGCCGGCACCGTGATCATCATCAGCGCCGATGCGATGTCACCGCACCAGTCGGTGGTCACCGTGATGGAGGCCGCGCGGCGCGTGGGCCTCACGCAGGTCACCTTTGCCACACAGTCGTCGGCGGGTGATCGGACGGCGAACAGCCGTTGACGATCGCGTGGTGACCGCGTGACCGCTGCCGGGCAGTCACCACAGCGGTCCGCTGGGTCAACCGTCACGCGCATCCAGCAGCTTCAAGCCTGGCTGCGGCGCGCATGGCGCACACGCGGCCCCGTCGCTCTGGCGCTGTGGCCTTTCGCCCTGATTTACGGCGCTGTAGAGGTTGTTCGCAGCGGGCTGTACCGCAGCGGTCTTTGCCGATCCGGGCACCCCGGCAAACCCGTCATCGTGGTGGGCAACGTCATTGCGGGCGGCGCGGGAAAAACGCCCGTGGTCATTGCGCTGTCAAAGCATCTTCAGGCCCGCGGCCTGCGTCCCGGAGTGATTTCAAGGGGGTATGGGCGTCGGTCCCGGGCCTGCATGGAGGTCCTTGCCGACAGTTCCACCGAGGATGTCGGTGACGAGCCGGCGCTGATGGCCCGCAGTTGCCCCGGGGTGCCTGTGTTCGTGGCGGCGCAGCGCATGGACGCAGCGCGGGCGCTGTTGTCCGCCCATCCGGACACCGATGTCATCGTGTGCGACGACGGCCTGCAACATCTGGCGCTGCGGCGCGATATCGACATCTGTGTGTTCAACGACGACGGGGTGGGCAACGGCCTTCTCTTGCCCGCAGGCCCCCTGCGGCAACCGTGGCCACAGCACGTGGACTTTGTGCTGCATGCGGCCTCGGCGCCACCTGCGCGGACGTCGTCACCCGCCTTCGCTGTGCGGCGCTGCCTTGCACCCTGGGCCGTGCAGTCGGACGGCCAATGCATTGCGCTCAGTGAACTGAGGGGCCAGCCCTTGCATGCCGTGGCCGCCATCGCACGGCCTGACGCTTTCTTCGACATGCTCCGGGCGGCCGGCCTCACGCTTGCATCCGTGCAAGCCCTTCCAGATCACTATAATTGTGATAGCTTTAATCCCTTTATAGACGGGCGTAACCGTGTGATTTGTACTGAAAAAGACGCCGTCAAACTTTGGAGCAAAGATCCATCGGTGCTCGCCGTGCCCTTGCTTATGGACATCGATGCGCGATTTTTCCAGGCGCTGGATGCTGCCCTGGATCGGCGGCTGCAGTCCGGCACGGCCCTGCATTGATCGCGCACTTGGCGCGTTGCCAGCCCAAGCCCAAGCCCTGGCCACCGTCCGCGCTCGCGCATCGCACATGACACGTCTGGCGGGCGGGATATCTATATTGGCACGGGCCCTGCCCCCCACCGCTATGATCGCGCCGAGGCTCGCTCTGAGCCCGCGCGTGCGACACCATTGGGGTAGACCGCGCCCACCACACATCCCCCGCGCCATGGATCCCAAACTGCTCGAACTACTGGTATGCCCTGTGACCAAGGGCCCACTGACCTATGACCGTGAGGCGCAAGAGCTGATCTCGCGCAGCGCCCGGCTGGCCTACCCGGTGCGCGACGGAATCCCGGTACTGCTGGAGACCGAAGCCCGCCCCCTGAGCGACGAGGAAATCGAGCGGTGAGCGCGGTGGCCAGTCGGCCGCAGCCCGCGGCGCGCTCTGTGGGGTCACCAGGGTTCACGGTGCTCATTCCGGCCCGACTCGCCTCGAGCCGCTTGCCAGAAAAGCCGCTGGCAGACATTGCCGGGCTGCCAATGGTGGTGCGCGTGGCGCGCAGAGCTGCCCAAAGCGCCGCCAGCCGGGTGGTGGTGGCCGCCGATGACATGCGCATCGTGGAAACCTGCGTGCGCCACGGCGTGGCGGCGATCCTCACGCGCACCGACCACGCCAGTGGCAGCGACCGCCTGGCCGAGGCCTGCGTGCAACTTGGGCTGGACGGCGACGATACGGTGGTCAACGTTCAGGGGGACGAGCCTCTGATCGACCCCGACCTCATCAACGCCGTCGGTGAACTGCTCATGGCCTCGGCCGATGCCAGCATGGGCACCGCGGCGCATGCCATCGAATCGCTGAGCGATTACCTCAACCCCAATGTGGTGAAGGTGGTGCTGGATGCGCATGGCTTTGCGCACTACTTCAGCCGGGCCCCCATCCCGTGGTGCCGCGACCAGCCCGACGCCGCGTGGTGGCAATCGGGCAATCCGGCGGTTCCTGGCGGTTTTGCCCCCCTGCGGCATGTCGGGATCTACAGTTACCGGGCTCGTTTTCTGCGCAGTTTCCCGGGCTTGGCCCCCGCTCCGACGGAGGCGGTGGAGGCCCTGGAACAACTGCGCGCGCTCTGGCATGGCCATCGCATCGCGGTCCATCTGGCGGACACCGCCCCCGGTCCCGGGGTCGACACGCCCGATGATCTGGCGCGCATTCGCGCCCTGCTGGCGGCCACCTGACTCACCGGGGGCGCCCATGCCCAAGCCAGTAAGTCCCGCGGAAGGGGTCGCATGCTATCCTCGAAAGTTACCAGAGCAGCGCACCCTGGGCGTATCAGCCACCGCCGCTGGCGCGCAGGCACAGACCCTGCCAGCGTCGCCGACCGATTTGTAACCTTTGAGGATTTCCATGAGACTGATTCTTTTGGGCGCGCCCGGCGCTGGAAAGGGCACGCAAGCCACCTTCATCTGCCAGAAGTACGGCATCCCTCAGATCTCCACCGGCGACATGCTGCGCGCCGCAGTCAAGGCCGGTACACCGCTGGGCCTGCAGGCCAAGGCGGTGATGGACTCCGGGGCCCTGGTGAGCGACGACATCATCATCGGTCTGGTCAAGGAGCGCATCGCGCAGGCCGACTGTGCCAACGGATTCCTTTTTGACGGATTTCCACGCACCATCCCCCAGGCTGACGCCATGAAGGCAGCGGGCGTCAAGCTCGACTACGTGCTGGAAATCGATGTACCGTTTGACGCCATCATCGAACGCATGAGCGGCCGCCGCTCGCACCCCGCCAGCGGGCGCACCTACCACATCAGGTTCAACCCGCCCAAGGTGGCAGGCAAAGACGACGTCACGGGTGAAGACCTCATCCAGCGCGATGACGACAAGGAAGAGACCGTGAAAAAGCGCCTGCAGGTCTACAGCGACCAGACGCGCCCCCTGGTGGACTACTACAGCCACTGGGCCAAGACGGATCCCGACCTCGCGCCCAAATACCGCGCTATCAGCGGTACCGGCACCGTCGAAGAGATCACCGCGCGGGCCCTGCGAGCGCTGTCGAGCTGAGGCGTCTGCGGGCAGCCCCCCGCCCAGCAGTTACGCCCGCAGCGGAGCTCAGGGGGCCGCCAGAAGGTCAAGCATCAACGCAATGCGCGCCTTGACCGGCGAAAGGCCGTGCGAGTCAGCGAATAAGTCTCCCGGCTTGGGCAGCACCTGCCCCCCCGTGCAGCGCGTGGCGCGCACCACCCGAACGCCTGCCGTCTGGGCGCGCAGCAGCGCGGCCTCCAGGGCATGGTGGATGGTCCCGTTACCCGTGCATGCAACCACCACGCCTTGCACCCCATCGCGCACCAGCGTGTCCACCAGGGCCCCGCTGGCTCCGGCATGGCTCAAAAGGATTTCCACCCGTGGGACCGCGGCTGCATTTGCTATGCTATTCATAGCTACTCGCGCTTTTTCGTCGCGCGCTGGTAGCCTGTTTTGTGCCCATCGAACCGTTCCTTCCTCGATCCAGCCCATGGGACCGGAGTCTCCCGAGGCA
Source organism: Acidovorax sp. (assembly GCF_046341535.1). Lineage (GTDB taxonomy): Bacteria > Pseudomonadota > Gammaproteobacteria > Burkholderiales > Burkholderiaceae_C > Acidovorax. The sequence goes on from NZ_JBKDRI010000054.1 coordinate 7,470, forward strand.
AAGGCGTTGACGCGATAGGGATGCACCTTTTGCACCAGCCGCGCGCCGTGCACCTCACCCGCCGCCACGGCGAACACGCCGCGCACATCCGCGGTCTGAGCCAGGGACACAGCGTCCAGCAGGTTTTGCGGCCCATCAGGGGTCAGCGCAGTCGCTGGGCGCATTGCACAGGTCAGTACCACCGGCTTGCTGCAAGACAGCACCTCGTGCAAAAACCAGGCGGTTTCTTCCAAGGTGTCCGTGCCATGCGTGATGACCACCCCCTTCACGGAAGGCCTGTCCAGGTGGTGCTGACACCGGTCAGCCAGGCGCTTCCAAATCTCGAAGTCCATGTCCTTGCTGTCAACCTGTGCCACCTGCTCGGTCTCGACACTTTTCCCCACGGACTCGTTCAGACCGGGAACCGATCGCAGCAGATCAGCCACCCCCACCTGAGCGGCTTGGTAAGCAATGTGGTTTGCTGCGCTGGAGGATGTACCGGCAATCGTTCCACCCGTCCCCAACACTACGATTGTTTGTCCTACCACTTGCACTCTCCGAAAAACTGATCAAAAATACAGCCACTGGATTAATAAACAGCCTATTCACCCAGCACCACCCAGGGAGCCCGTCATGCTCGACAACCCGAAACTCACCGCCCGCCAGCAACAGATTCTGGATCTCATCCAAACGGCCATCGCCCACACGGGGGCTCCGCCGACACGAGCTGAAATTGCAGCAGAGCTTGGTTTCAAATCAGCCAATGCGGCAGAAGAGCACCTGCAAGCGCTGGCCCGCAAGGGTGTCATCGAACTCGTCAGCGGCACCTCACGCGGTATCCGGCTGCGTAACGAAGCTTTGCGGTCCATCAACGCTGCGCGCGGCAGCCAGTTCAGCCTGCCCATACCCGGTATTTCACAACTCATGCTCCCGCTGGTGGGCCGCGTGGCTGCGGGGTCGCCCATTCTCGCGCAGGAACACGTTGACCAGACCTACTGCATCGAAAACAGCCTTTTCCAGCACAAGCCAGACTACCTCCTCAAGGTCCGTGGTATGTCCATGCGCGACGCAGGCATCATGGACGGTGATTTGCTGGCAGTGCAATCCACGAAAGAAGCCCGCAACGGTCAAATCATCGTCGCGCGCCTGGGCGATGACGTCACGGTCAAGCGGTTGCGGCGCACGGCCAGCGCCATCGAACTCCTGCCAGAAAATCCCGACTTTCCCGTGATCGTGGTCCAGCCGGGTGAGCCTTTCGAGATTGAAGGTCTCGCCGTGGGCCTGATCCGTAACACGATGCTCATGTAACCCCTTACCCCGGCTGACTGCGGGTGGCGGGCGTTCGGAGTGTCGTCGCGGCATTCCGGCCCTACAGTGCGGCCAATGTCCCCTCATGCAAGTGCGTTCCAGATCGGCTGGTATGGCCGGTTAAAGCACGCCGTTGCGCGAGTGGGTTTGCAATCCTGCCTGTGTCCAACCCCCGACCTTCGGAGTTTTCACATGGGAATGGTTTTACCCGCTTTCAACGCTCTCTTGCAGCATTTTGGCAAGCTGATCTTGTGGCTTCATGATGGCTGGCAGTACGCCACCCGAATTGTTCCCGCCTGGATCGACCGGCCTTCCGTGGGCCGCCCTGGCCCGATACCCGCCGCAGATCCGCAGTTCGACAGCCCGCAGCTTCCCTGGCATCGGTGGTCAAACCGCTCCCAGAACCAACGGCCGCCGCTGCCTTCCAGCGCTCCATCCCGTCAACCCCCTTTACGGAGCAACTGGCCGTTCACGGTACGGCCAGCGCCCGCCCCGACGCGGCCGGCGCCAGGAGCGAGCCATGACGGTCGCAGCCTGCTGGTGGCAGCGGTCGGCATGCATCGGCTCAGCGCAATGTCGACGGCCACGGAGCCCCAGGGTCGCGGTCGAGCGGCACGGTGCGCCGTTCGGCGATTTTCCGAGCCAGCCTCGGGCCGACTGGCCCTGTCAGGCCGGATGGAAGATGTGTGCGCAGAACTCGACCGGCTGGTCGCATCCGAGGCCAAGCAACGTCGCCAGACAGTCGCTGCCTGACGCTGTCGGCCGCGCAAAGGGTGCAACGCCCCTTGTGCGAATGGGTGCTTCGCGGCCAATCCCCGCACCGTCAGCGGTCGGTGCGGCACAACTTCTCCCCCGCGCCGCGTGCGGCCTACAGACGCAAGAGATGCCGTGTTCAGCCGGTCAAGCGCACCCGATCGGCTGGGCGCGCGTCGCCTGACCACGGCGCTCCACCGCGTCAAGAATCAGGGGACGTGCAGGGCACAATATGCATATGAATATTGTGATCCTCGACGACTACCAGGATGCAGTGCGCAAGCTCCATTGCGCCTCGAAGCTGGACGCCTACACAGCCAAGGTGTACACCAATACTGTCAAGGGGATCGGTCAGCTCTCGATTCGACTCAAGGACGCAGATGTCATCGTGCTGGTGCGGGAACGCACCCAGATCAGTCGTCAGCTGATCGAGAAACTGCCGAGGTTGAAACTGATCGCACAGACCGGCAAGGTGGGCGGCCATGTGGACGTGGCCGCTTGTACCGAGCGAGGGATCGGCGTCGCAGAAGGGGTTGGCTCGCCCGTCGCCCCGGCGGAACTGACCTGGGCACTGGTATTGGCGGCCATGCGGCGGCTGCCCCAGTACATCTCCAACCTCAAACATGGCGCATGGCAGCAGTCGGGGCTCAAAGCAGCCTCGATGCCCGCCAATTTCGGGCTGGGCACCGTGTTGCGTGGCAAGACCTTGGGTGTCTGGGGATACGGTCGTATCGGACAGTTGGTTGCAGGATATGGGCGTGCGTTTGGGATGAACGTTCTTGTATGGGGGCGAGAGGCCTCCCTCGCGCAAGCAATGACGGACGGCTACCAAACGGCAAACACCAAGGAAGAGTTCTTCACACAATGCGACGTGATCTCATTGCACTTGCGCCTGACGGACGACACGCGCGGGGCGGTGTCCCTGGAAGACTTATCGTGCATGAAGCCAACGTCGCTCTTGGTGAACACATCCCGAGCGGAACTGATCGAATCCGACGCCCTGATCGCTGCGTTGAACCGTGGTCGGCCCGGCATGGCGGCTGTGGATGTTTTTGAAAGCGAGCCCATCCTGCAAGGGCACGCGCTATTGCGACTGGAAAACTGCATCTGCACACCACACATTGGTTTTGTGGAGCAAGACAGTTACGAACTCTACTTCGGCGCGGCCTTTGACAACGTGGTGAACTTCATCAAGGGGACGCCGACCAACATCGTGAACCCTGGCGCCCTGCAGGTGCGCCGCTGATCGACGGGGCCAGGGCGCTGCCCAGGGTCATGCCAGATGGCGGCGACAACGGCAGACCAATAAACCTAAAAACGGCAGTTGACTGCTTGTCATCTTGCCGCACACCGCGTGGACTCGAGCCTTAGGTTGTTTTTGCAGCCTCACCTTTCGGGTGACAGCGCTATGCACTTGCCAGCGCCGCTTTTTGGAGCGCCATGCGGTGTTGCTCCTCCTTGCAGGCACGAGCCTGCCGCGTCGTCGCACCTTGCCTGGCACCCCAACAGCAGCGCTGGCAAATGCATCCAACTGCCGTTTCTAGGATAAAAAAGGCTTCCCGAAGGGAAGCCTTTTTTGACTGAGCGGCCACCACAGTGACCGACCACATGCCTCGCCTGCTTACAGCGGGGTCTTCTTGCCGTC
>NZ_JBKDRI010000055.1:0-15640 GCF_046341535.1 Acidovorax sp.
TCCGGGCGGCGCCCGCGAAGATGAGCGCGTTGCCATCGCCATCAACGCCGACAGCATCGCCACCTGGGCCATGGGCGCGCTGCATGACCTGGTGCGCCAGCGGCTGCCGCTGGAAATCATCGTGGATGACCAGGATTTCACCCAGGAATGGCTGCGTTCGGGCCAGGTGCTCGGGTGCGTGACCACCCTCAAGCAGGCCCTGCGCGGATGCAAGATGGTGCCTCTGGGGGCGATGAACTACGTCGCGGTGGCCTCCGCGGATTTTGCGGCGCAAAACCTGCCGCACGGACTCTCGCCACACAACTTTCGTGGGGTTCCGTTCGTGTCTTTCAATCGCAAGGACGACATGGCGGCCGAATTTGTCGCGCGGGCCTTCGGGCTCAAACGCGTGGCGCTCAATCACATTTTCGTGCCCGGCTCCGAGGCCCAGATGCGCGCGGTATCGGCCGGGTGGGCGGTCGGGGTGCTACCCGAGCTGCTGGCGCGCAGCGCTTTGGCCGATGGGACTGTGGTCAACCTGGCCCCCGGCCACGTGCTGCCCATCCAGCTGTACTGGCACTGCTGGAACCTGGAGTCTGCCGTGCTGGATGCGCTCACATCCGCCCTCACTGCGACCGCCAAGTCTGCGCTGGAGCCTGCCTGAATCTCCAGGCAATGGCATTCACAAAGCGACCCGCGCGACCACATTGCAACTTGGAAAGTTATTTTTATACTGATCTGTATAAAATATCGCCATGCAAACCCTTCAGCCCAAAGTTTCCTTCAAGGAACAGATGCACCTGGCCCGCGAGGAGGCCATCTTGCAGTCGGCGTGCCGGCTGTTGGGTGAAAAGGCCTTCGACGCCATGACCATGGACGATGTGGCCAACGCCGTGGGCATCGCCAAAGCCAGCCTGTACAAGCACTTTTCCAGCAAGGAAGAGCTGTGCACCGCCGCCATGGTGCAGATCCTGGGGCGCGTGCAAGCCTACCTGGCCAGCTTGCCGACAGAGACACCGCCGCTGCAAAAGTTGCACGCGCTGGTGCGCTGGTCGCTCGAGCGGCTGCTCACCAACGAGATGCCGCTGCTGCCCAGCCGCAACTCCACGCTGCGCGCCGTGCTCATGGCCGACAAGAATTACCTCAACGGGCTGGTGTCGGTCAGCGACCAGATTGGCGCCTGGATCACCGAGGCCCAGGCGCAGGGCGTGATCGCGCCATCGCTGCCACCGCTGGTGGTGCTCTACACCCTGTATGCCCGCGCCTGCGACCCGGTGGTGAGCTTCCTCAAGGAGAGCGGCCAGTATTCCGACGAGGAAATTGTGGAGCTGGTGGTGCGCACCTGCTTTGAGGGACTGGCCGCAAGAGCCTGATCGCTCGCCGGCAACAAGCCGGGCACAGGGCTGCGTGACCGCAGACCCAACGGGCCGCACGCGCATCACGTGCGGCATCGGCCTTAGCTTGGCAGGATGACCTTGTTCACCACGTGGATGACGCCGTTGCTCGTGAACACGTCGGTGGTCACGATGCTGCTTTGGCGCCCGCGGCTGTCGGTGATGGCCAGGCTGGCGTTGACCGTGAACTTCTGGCCCTGCACGGTGGTGATCGGCGTGTTGACGGGAACGTCCGCCTTGAGCACGCGGCTTGGCACCACGTGGTAGGTCAACACCGAGGTGAGCAGCGGCTTGTTCGCCAGCAGGGCTTCTTTGGTGATGCCCAGTTCGGTCAGCAGCGCCGCAAAGGCTGCGTTGGTGGGGGCAAACACGGTGAAGGGGCCCGTGCCCTGCAACGTGGGCACCAGCCCGGCTGCCACGACCGCCTCGACGAGGATGCTGAAATCCGGCAGGGCCGACGCGGTGGCGACGATGTTTTTGTCGGCGGGCAAAAGCACCTTGTCGACCACGTGGACCACGCCATTGCTGGCCTGGATATCGGTGGCCGTGATGTTGCTGGTGCGGTTGCGGCCGTCGGTGATGCGCAGGCCGCTGCCGGCTGCCTCAACCTTGAAGAACCCGCCCCCCACGGGCGTGATGGCCTTGCCCACCGGCACGCTGGCACGGGGCACAGCGGTGCCGAGCACGTGGTAGGTCAGCACGGCGGTCAGCAGGGCCTTGTCGGCCAGCAGCGCCGCCTTGGTCACACCGAGTTCGGTCAGCAATGCTGCAAAGGCCGCATTCGTCGGCGCGAACACGGTCAGGTTTCCGGTGCTGAGTGTGGGTGTCAGACCGGCGGCCACCACGGCCTCCACCAGGATGCTCAGGTCGGGGTTGGCCTGGGCCACCTCGACGATGTTGCGGGGATGGTCGTCGCTGCCGCCGCAGGCCTGCAGCAGCGTGGCGCTGGCGCCCGCGGCTGCGGCCATCAGGATGGTGCGGCGATTCAGGAGGGACGTGCTGTTCATGGTGGAGGGTCCTTTCGAGTAAGTGGGGGGGGAGACGGGGGATCGGGGTGGATTACTTGGGCATGAGTACGGTGTCGATCACGTGGATCACGCCGTTGCTGGCGGCGACGTCCGTGGCCACCACTTTCGACTGGTCAACCATCACGCTCGGGGAGGTGGATAGCTTCAGCTCCTGGCCCTGCACGGTCTTGACCATCCCGGCCTTGACGTCCTTGGCCATGACCTTGCCCGGAACCACGTGGTAGGTGAGCACTTTGGTCAGCGCGGCCTTGTCGGCCAGCAGCGCGTCCAGGGTGGCCTTCGGGATCTTGGCAAACGCCTCGTCGCTCGGGGCAAACACCGTGAACGGGCCCGGTCCCTTGAGCGTGTCCACCAGTCCGGCGGCCTGAACAGCCGCCACCAGGGTCTTGAAACTGCCCGCTTTCACGGCGGTGTCGACGATGTCCTGGGCCATCGCGGAGAAAGAAGCTCCGGCGGTCAGAGCCAAAGCGATCAGGGTTTTCTTCATGGGGAGTCCTTCGTTGTTGAGGGAATTGCACACGCCAGGATCGGCGTGGCGCGAATATATAACCGTTTGGTTTCTTTGTAAACTGATTGGTATTCAAAATAACCACGTGGTTACGTTTGGACAAAAAAAACCCTGCCGGACGCGGCAGGGCGGGGCGTGCGACGCTGGAAATCAGCGGATCAGCAGGATCGGCACCTTGCAGTGCGCCAGCACCTGGGTGGCGACCGAGCCCATGACCAGGGTGGCCAGGGCACCGTGGCCATGCGAACCCATGACCACAAGATCGAACTTGCCGCTGCTTGCCAGCTTGGAAATGGTTTCGCCTGCGGAGCCGACCTTCACGACCCGGCTTGGCGAGACGCCGTGGCGGCCCAGGAACTTGAAGACGGGGGCCAGGATCTTCTCGGCCTCTTCGGCGTGGTAGTGGTCAACGACTTCTTTGCCCAGGGCAGCGCGGGCACGGGGGGGCAGCGCCGCCTGCACCGTGAGCACGGTGTAGTCGTGCGATGCGCCCAGCATCTCATCGTGGGTCGCCAGGTAGGCGAGCATTTTCTTGGTGTAGGCGCTGCCATCGACAGCAAGCAGGATCTTCATGGCTTTCTCCGGAAAGGGATGGTTCAGAATACCGCGCGCAAACTGTTGTTGTCTTGACCTTGGTCATGCTTTGGCTCGGGCGCAATGCGAGGGCGACTGCGCCGCCACCCCTGCCACCCGTTTCTGAGCCTGCCCCGCTCACCGGGGCAGATGCACAGAGGGCTCCACAGCACGCCTGCGCCGGATCATACGGTCACGCAGCACTGGGCAACGAAGGATTCCTGCTCGCCCTTGCGCGCATAGCCCAGCGGATTGGCCACCACCCGGCACTCCCAGGCCGATCCGTCGCCATGCTGGCCGCGCACGGTGTAGTCACTGCGGGCGTGCAGGTGGCCGTGCAGCCACAGGTCTGCGTGCGGCATCCAGGCGTCAAGGGCATTGCAAAACCCCGCCGTGCCCGGAATCAGTCCGTAGCGGGGGTCGGCACTGCGAAGGCTGGGCGCAAAGTGGGTGACCACCACGGTCGGGCCGGGGGCGAAGGGCTGGGCCAGGGCATGCGACAACCAGGTCTGGCAGACCAGCGCCTGTTCGCGCACCGCCGCCGCCAAAAATGGCTGTCCTTGCCGCGTGGTGCCGGTTTTTCGCAGATAAAAATCGGCCGCGCGAAAGGCCTTCTCGCGCAGCTTCAGCCGCCGGGTGATATCCGTGGTTGCTTCATGGTCGGCCAGGGCGTCGAAGTCGCTCCAGAGGGTGCTTCCGATGAAGCGGACGCCATCGATCGCGATGGTTTCACGCTCCAGCCACACGATGCCCAGGCGGTCGCAGGTCTTGCGCAGCCGTGCATGGGCCGCATCAAAGTCCTGGGCGTCGTATTCGTGGTTGCCCGGCACCAGCACCACGGGCGTGGGCCAGCCAGCGTAGTGGGGCAGCGGGGAGAACCGGGCCAGACCAAAGTCATCGTACTGCAGCAGCGAGCCGGTCTGGTACGAGCCAATGTCGCCAGCGAGAACCAGCACATCGGCGCCCGGCGCGGGCTCTGCAACGAAATGGGGGTGCACCTCCAGGTGCAGATCCGACAGGAGCTGGATATTCATGCGGCCTGCAGTCTACGGCGTTCGACGCGCCGCCCCGGCGGCAAGGCTGCCGCGTGTCACGACAAAAAAAGCAGCCCGAAGGCTGCTTTCAGTCATGGCCGCCATGCCGGGCACGGCGCGTCGCCTGGCGGGCCTCAGGCTTCCAGGCGTTTTTCCAGCATGGCCTTGGTCTCCAGCAAGGCGGCGGGCAGGTGGTAGGCCAGCTGCTCGAAGTGGGCGGTATGCAGGCTGAATTCTTCCTTCCATGCGGCCGGCTCGATGCTGGTCACCGCCTGGAACTGCTGGGCCGTGAAATCCAGTCCCGTCCAGTTGATCTCGGCATAACGGGGGGCAATACCGAACATGGTTTCTTCGCCCTGGACTCTGCCTTCGATGCGGTCGATCATCCACTTGAGGACGCGCATGTTCTCGCCATAGCCGGGCCAGACGAATTTGCCATCCGCATCCTTGCGGAACCAGTTGACGCAGAAAATCGCGGGCAGCGTGTGGCCGCTGGCCTCGAGTTTGTTTTCCATGTCCAGCCAGTGCTGGAAGTAGTCGCTCATGTTGTAGCCGCAAAACGGCAGCATGGCGAACGGGTCGCGGCGCACCACGCCCTGGGCGCCAAAGGCGGCCGCCGTGGTTTCAGAGCCCATGGTGGCCGCCATGTACACACCTTCCATCCAGGTGCGGGCCTCGGTCACCAGCGGCACGGTCGTCGAGCGGCGGCCACCGAAGATGAAGGCATCGATCGGCACGCCATGGGCGTCGTCCCACTGGGCGTCCAGGGCGGGGTTGTTGGTGGCGGCCACAGTGAAGCGGGCGTTGGGGTGGGCGGCCTTGGCGCCGGTTTGCTTGGCAATTTCTGGCGTCCAGTCCTTGCCCTGCCAGTCGATCAGATGGGCGGGCAGCTTGCCGTGATCCTTGTCCATGCCTTCCCACCACACGTCGCCGTCATCGGTCAGCGCCACGTTGGTAAAGATCACGTCCTTGTCCAGGCTGGCCATGCAGTTGGGGTTGGTGAGCGTATTGGTGCCGGGGGCAACGCCAAAGTAACCGGCTTCGGGATTGATGGCGACCATCTTGCCGTCGGCGCTGGGCTTGATCCAGGCAATGTCGTCACCGATGGTGGTGACCTTCCAGCCCTCAAAGCCGGCGGGCGGCACCAGCATGGAGAAATTGGTCTTGCCGCAGGCGCTGGGGAAGGCAGCGGCCACGTGGTATTTCTTGCCTTCGGGGTTGGTCACGCCCAGGATGAGCATGTGCTCGGCCAGCCAGCCCTGGTCGCGGCCCATGGTGGACGCGATGCGCAGCGCAAGGCACTTTTTGCCCAGCAGGGCGTTGCCGCCGTAACCCGAGCCGTACGACCAGATCTCGCGCGTTTCAGGGTAGTGGACGATGTACTTGACCTTGGGGTTGCAGGGCCAGCTCGTGGTGTCCTTCTGGCCATCGGCCAGGGGCGCGCCCACGGTGTGCATGCAGGGCACAAAGTCGCCTTCCACGCCCAGCACGTCGTACACAGCCTTGCCCATGCGCGTCATCAGGCGCTGGTTCACGGCCACGTAGGCGCTGTCGGTCAGCTCCACGCCAATGTGGGCGATGTGGCTGCCCAGCGGGCCCATGGAAAACGGCACCACGTACATGGTGCGGCCCTTCATGCAGCCATCAAACAGAGGCTGCAAGGTGGCGCGCATCTCTGCTGGAGCCATCCAGTTGTTCGTGGGGCCGGCATCTTCCTTGGCGGCCGAGCAGATGTAGGTGCGGTCTTCCACGCGGGCCACGTCCGACGGGTCAGACCAGGCCAGGTAGCTGCCCGGGCGCTTGGCGGGGTTGAGCTTCTTGAAGGTGCCGGCATCGACCAACTGCTGGCACAGGCGGTCGTACTCTTGCTGCGAGCCGTCGCACCAGTAAATTGCTTCGGGCTTGCACAGGGCGGCCATGTCGGCCACCCAGGCCAGCAGCCGGGCGTTTTTGACGTAAGTGGGCGCGTTGAGGTTCAAGCCCTGCATCGTGGGTGCGTTCATCGGGGTTCCTTGAGTTGAAAAAAACAGTTTTTTCAAAGGAAGCGACCCGACAGCGGAGTCACGGCGAGGCTGGCACCACATGCTTTGCTGAGCGCTGCCTTTGAAAAAACGGCTTGGGCAGCGAAGAGCAATGGCAGACGTCAGCCTGACTGATGCGAACCTCGGTGGCCTGTGCTCAGTCGGCGGGCGGCATGTGGGGCCTGACCCGGTGTGACGGGCGGGCCGCGCATGACGCGGGTCGGCTGGGGAGTCGATTTTATGAATCGGGCCACGAAATGTCTTTCGAAACAGGTCAAAATCTATGCAAACGTTGCATGGGGTTATGCGGCGCCAATTTGTGGGTTGGCACCTGACAGGCCGCTGCGCCAGCGCTCGAACCCGGCTTTTCGCAGCACACATGCGGGGCAGGTGCCGCAGCCGTAGCCCCAGGCGTGCAGGGTGTCGCGCACTCCGTGGTAGCAGGTGTGCGAGTCCTCGATGATCAGCTGCGTCAGCGCATCGCCACCCAGCGTCTGCGCCATCGCCCAAGTCTCGGCCTTGTCCAGCCACATCAGCGGCGTCTCGAACGTGAACCGCTGGCCCATGCCCAGTGACACCGCGACCTGCAAGGCCTTGAGCGTGTCGTCCCGGCAGTCCGGGTAGCCCGAAAAATCGGTTTCGCACATGCCGCCGACCAGCGTGTGCAGGCCACGCCGGTAGCCCACGGCGGCGGCCAGATTGAAAAACAGCAGGTTGCGCCCCGGCACAAAGGTGTTGGGCAGGCCCGCTTCGGTCATCCGGATCTCGGTGTCGCTGGTCAGTGCCGTATCGCTGATCTGGCCCAGCACCGCCAGATCGACCAGGTGGTCTTCGCCCAGCCGCTGGCTCCAGCCCGGCAAGCGCTGGCGCAGCGCTGCCAGCACGGTCTGACGGGCCTGCAGTTCCACATGGTGGCGCTGTCCGTAGTCAAAGCCAATGGTCTCCACATGGGCAAACTGTGTCAGTGCCCATGCCAGGCAGGTGGTGGAATCCTGTCCGCCAGAAAACAGGACGAGTGCGTGGCCAGGGCGCATGAAAGCTCCTTCGATGATGGGGCGTCGGCTTGACCTGCTGCTGTGCAAGCCCGGTGTGGACGAAAAAAAACCCCGCAAAGCGGGGCTGCTGCGGGGCGCTGGCAGGAGGCTCAGGCCATGTAAACCGCGATGAAGGCCAGCAGGAAGATCATGATCCCGCCCACAACGGGCAGCACCACGGGCGCCAGGTGCGCCACGCTTTCCGTGGGATCGTCGGACGAGGACTCGGGGTTGTGCGGGGTGTGGGGGGCAGACATGGAGGCTCCGTTGCGTGTAACGCGTGCCATTTTAGCCGGGTCAGCAACCGATGCCTGCAAAGGCCTGCCAGGGCTGGGATTTGAGGAACCTCTGCATAACTCCCTGCGGTCTGCGCGGGCCCGGGCCCGGGCAGTCCACGGCGTTGCTTTTCTTGCCAATAGCCAGGCTATTGGCTGCAAAAAGCGCCTTGTGGCCTATCCCGATCCGCACCAGCGCATCCTCGCGAGGGTTATGCAGAGCTTCCTTGAGCTGCCAGGACGCTGCTCGGGCCATGTCACATCAGGTCGGCCTGCAAGCCCGCCGAGCGCAGCTGCGCCAGCACCTCTTGCACATGGGCCTTGCCGCGCGTCTGGAGCACCAGTTCGATCTCCACGTTCTGCGCGGCCAGCATGGTGAAGGCGCGCTGGTGGTGCACTTCTTCAATGTTGGCGCCCGCATCGGCCACGGTGGCGGTGATGCGCGCCAGCACGCCGGGCACGTCGCGCGCGCTGACCTTGATGCGCGCCAGGCGGCCCGAGCGCACCATGCCGCGCTCGATGATGGCGGCCAAGAGCAGCGGGTCGATGTTGCCACCGCACAGCACCAGTCCGACGCGCTTGCCCGCAAACCGCTCGGGGTAGCGCAGCAGCGCCGCCAGACCCGCGGCACCAGCGCCTTCCACCAGGGTCTTTTCGATCTCCAGCAGCATCAGCACGGCCTGTTCGATATCGCCTTCGTCCACCAGGACCAGATCGTCCACCAGGCGCTTGACCACTTCCTGCGTGATCTTGCCGGGTGTTCCCACCGCGATGCCTTCGGCGATGGTGGAGGTGCCCTGCGGATAGTTCGTGCCCTTGATGGCGTTGACCATCGCCGGGAAGCGCATGGTCTGCACGCCGATGATTTCGATGCCGGGCCGGATGGCCTTGGCTGCCGTGGCCACGCCCGCAATCAGCCCGCCGCCGCCCACCGCGATCACCAGCAAATCCAGGTCGGGCACGGCTTGCAGCATCTCCAGCCCCAGCGTGCCCTGACCCGCGGCAACACCCTCGTCATCGTAGGGGTGCACAAAGGTCAGGCCCTGGGCGTCAGCCAGTGCGTACGCGTGGGCCCGGGCCTCTTCAAGCGTGTCGCCATGCAGCACCACCTCGGCGCCAAATCCGCGCGTGCGCTCGACCTTGACGCCGGGGGTGAAACGCGGCATCACGATCACTGCCCGCAAGCCCAGGCGCTGCGCGTGGTAGGCCACGCCCTGCGCATGGTTGCCCGCACTCATGGCCACCACGCCCCGAGCGCGCTCGGCATCGGTCAGCAGCGCGAGCCGGTTGCAGGCACCGCGTTCCTTGAACGAGGCCGTGAACTGCAGGTTCTCGAATTTAAGGAATACCTGCGCGCCAACGATCTGCGAGAGCGTTTTGCTTTCCACACAGGGCGTGTTCAGCACATGACCCTGCACGCGGGTGGCGGCGTCTTGGATGTCTTGGAATGTGAGCATGCGAGCGATTGTGGCGCAGGCGGCCGCGCGGCCGCACCGTGCCAACGTGGCCTACCCGCTGCGGCTCACGCGCAGAACCTCAGCGCCATAGGCTTGCAGCTTTTTCGCACCCATGCCGCTGATGCCCTGCAGGTCATCCAGCGAATCGGGGTTGCGCTCGGCAATCGCGGCCAGCGTCGCGTCGTGGAAGATCACATACGCAGGCAGGTTGTGCTCGCGGGCCACCTCGGCGCGCCAGGCCTTGAGGTTGATGAACCGCACCTGGGCATCCGGCCCCAGGTTGGCGGCGGCGGCGGGCGGGGCGCTGCCCTTGCGGCTGCGTTTGGCGGGGGCTGCCGATACGGATTCGCGCAAACGCACCGACACCTCGCCCTTGAGCACGGCGCGCGAGCCGTCGGTCAGGCACAGGGTGTCAAAGCCCATGCCGTTGTCCAGTACCACCTTGTGCAGGCCCACCGCGCCAGTGGCGATCAGCTGGCGCAGCACGCCACGCAACTGGGGCTCCGACAGGTCAGCGCCAATGCCAAAGGTGGAGATCCGGTCGTGTCCGAACTGGGCGACTTTGTCGGTCTTCTTGCCGCGCAGGATGTCCATGATGTGGCCGGTGCCAAATCCGATGCCGCTGGCCTGCTGCACGCGGTAGATGGTGGACAGCAGCTTGCGCGCCGCGTCGGTAGCGTCCCACACTGCGGGCGGGTGGATGCAGTTGTCGCAGTTGCCGCACGGGGTGGATGCCTCGCCAAAGTACGCCAGCAGCCGTACGCGGCGGCAGTCGGTAGCTTCGGCCAGGGCCAGCAGCGCATCGAGCTTGCCCCGCAGCGCGGCCTTGAACTCCTCGCCCGCCGGGCTCTCGTCGATCATGCGGCGCTGGTTGACCACGTCCTGCAGGCCATAGGCCATCCAGGCGTCGGCGTTCAAACCGTCGCGGCCCGCACGGCCGGTCTCCTGGTAGTAGCCCTCGATGTTCTTGGGCATGTCCACATGCGCCACAAAGCGCACATCGGGTTTGTCGATGCCCATGCCAAACGCAATGGTGGCCACCATGACGATGCCTTCCTCGCGCAGAAAGCGGTCCTGGTTCGTCTGGCGCACCCGGGCGTCCAGCCCCGCGTGGTAGGGCAGTGCGCTGATACCGGCATCGCTGAGCGTGGCGGCCAGCTCCTCCACGCGCTTCCTGGACTGGCAGTACACCACGCCCGCCTCGCCCGCGTGCTCGCGTTCGATGAAGCGCAGCAGCTGGGTGGTGGCGTCTTTCTTCTCCACGATGGTGTAGCGGATGTTGGGCCGGTCAAAGCTGCTGATGAACAGGCGCGCGTCTTCGAGCTGCAGCCGCTCGATGATGTCCTCGCGCGTGAGGGCGTCGGCCGTGGCGGTCAGTGCAATGCGCGGCACGCCCGCATAGCGCTCGTGCAACACCGTCAGCGCCCGGTATTCGGGGCGGAAGTCGTGGCCCCACTGGCTCACGCAATGCGCTTCGTCAATGGCAAAAAGCGACAGGTGCCCGCCCTGGTAGAGGCCGTCCAGCAGCCCCAAAAAGCGCGGCGTGTTCAGTCGCTCGGGTGCGGCATACAGCAGCGTGATGTCGCCCGTCTGCAGGCGCAGCTCCACATCCTGCGTTTCGTCATAGCTCAGCGTGGAATTGAGAAACGCCGCGCTCACCCCGGCCTCGTGCAGCGCGCCCACCTGGTCGTGCATCAGCGCTATCAGCGGCGACACCACGATGGTCACGCCCTTGCCCTGCTGCTGGCGCACGATGGCTGGCACCTGATAGCACAGGCTCTTGCCACCGCCGGTGGGCATCAGCACCAGCGCGTCGCCGCCTGCAATCGCATGCTCGACGATGGCCTGCTGCGGGCCGCGGAACTGCTCGTAGCCAAACACATCCTGCAAAACGGCGTGGGCGGGCGAAGGGGCGGAATAAGAGCGCAACAACAAACGGTACTCTGAATTTGATAGCTGTAAGCGCTTATACAACAAGCGCGACAGGGTGTTTTGATCAACAACCCGCCACGATGGGTGGGCGAAAGGCGCTTATTGTGCGCTTGCCCGCCCCCCGCTGGCCTGCCACACGCTCTGGCGCTGCTGGCGCGCCTGCCCCCAGGCGGCCCCAGGCCTGCCGTGGCAGGGCCTGAGCGCCATTGCACTAAAATCAGTCCACCCAAGGGGCGCTGCAGCCGGGTTGTGCCACAGGGCAGGATCGGTCAGGCTTGGGGACTTCAACTGCGCTCACTTGTACCCACCCACACAGTGAGCCGCACCATGCATCCCGTCACCTACACCCGCGCCCAGCAACTGCCCGGCATCCTCGCCCGGCGCATCGTCATCCTCGATGGCGCCATGGGCACCATGATCCAGCGCTTCAAGCTCGATGAAGCGCAGTACCGCGGCGCGGGCTACACCGGCCCCGATGGCGCAGGCGACCGGTTCAAGGACTTCCCGCGTGACGTGAAGGGCAACAACGAGCTGCTCAGCATCACCCGGCCCGACGTGATCCGCGACATCCACGAGCGCTACCTGGCCGCGGGTGCCGACCTGATCGAGACCAACACCTTCGGCGCGACCACCATCGCGCAAGAGGACTACGGCATGGCCGACCTGGCCCGCGAGATGAATCTGCGGTCGGCACAGCTCGCCCGCGCTGCCTGCGACAAATTCAGCACGCCCGATCACCCGCGCTTTGTGGCGGGCGCCCTGGGCCCCACGCCCAAGACGGCCAGCATCAGCCCCGATGTGAACGACCCGGGCGCGCGCAATGTGGACTTCGAGCAGCTGCGCGCCGCGTACTACGAGCAGGTGGAGGCGCTGGTGGAGGGCGGCTGCGACGTGCTGCTGGTCGAGACCATCTTCGACACCCTCAACGCCAAGGCCGCGCTGTTTGCCATCGCCGAGTTCTTTGAACACAGTGGCGAGCGCCTGCCCCTGATCATCAGCGGCACCGTTACCGATGCCTCCGGCCGCATCCTGTCGGGGCAGACCGTGACGGCCTTCTGGCACAGCGTGCGCCATGCGCGCCCGCTGGCCGTGGGCCTGAACTGCGCCCTGGGTGCCACGCTGATGCGCCCCTACATCCAGGAGCTCAACCGCGTGGCCGAAGACACCTTTATCAGCTGCTACCCCAACGCCGGCCTGCCCAACCCCATGAGCGACACCGGCTTTGACGAAACCCCCGAGATCACCAGCCGCCTGGTGCACGAGTTCGCCGCCGAGGGGCTGGTCAACATTCTGGGCGGCTGCTGCGGCACCACGCCCGACCACATTGGTGCCATCGCCAACTCGGTGGCAAAGGTGCCCCCGCGCAAGATGTTCTACCCTGCTGAAGCGTAAAAATTGATTCAAATAAGGCGCTTACGCACGTCCATAAAGCGATTTTAGCTATATAACTTATAGCAACACCCCTCACCCCATGCCTGCCACCGCCACCCCGCCCGCCGAAGCAGCTGCATCAAGCGGCGACGCAGGCGCAGACGCCGCCAAAGCCGCCGCCCACGCCGCGCTCAAGCTCGAAAAGCGCCTGGTGCGCCAGGTGGCCCAGGCCATCAGCGACTTTGGCCTCATCGACGATGGCGACAAGGTCATGGTGTGCGTCTCGGGCGGCAAAGACAGCTACGCCATGCTCGACGTGCTGCGCATGCTGCAGCAGCGCAACGGCCACCGGTTCGAGCTGGTCGCGGTCAACCTGGACCAAAAACAGCCCGGTTTTCCAGCCCATGTGCTGCCCGACTATCTGACAAAGGTGGGCGTGCCTTTTCACATTGAAACGCAGGACACCTACAGCGTCGTCAAAGAGCACATCCCCGAGGGCAAGACCATGTGCAGCCTGTGCAGCCGCCTGCGCCGGGGCATCCTCTACCGCGTGGCCGACGAGCTGGGTTGCACCAAAATCGCGCTCGGTCACCACCGCGACGACATGCTGCAGACGTTTTTTCTGAACATGTTCTTTGGCGGCAAGCTCAAGGGCATGCCGCCCAAGGTGCAAAGCGACCGGGGCGACCACCTCATCATCCGCCCGCTGGCCTATGTGGCCGAGGACGACCTCACGCGCTGGGCAGAGCACCGCCAGTTCCCCATCATCCCCTGCACGCTGTGCGGCAGCCAGGAGAACCTGCAACGCAAGCAGATTGGCCAGATGCTGCGCGACTGGCAGCAGCTTTACCCCGGCCGCATCGAGACCATGGCCGTGGCGCTGCGCAACCTGGTGCCCTCGCACTTCATGGACCCGCGCCAGTTTGACTTCAAGGGCCTGGTGCCCAATGGCGTGCAGGATGCCGATGGCGACAAGGCGTTTGATGCCGAAGCGTTTGCGCAGGCCGTGGGTTCCCTCGCGGGCCTGCCGCTGATGCCGCGCTGAACGCGGCCCACCCCGTCTTGCCATGGCGCTACCGCCCGCACCTCCCCCCACCGTTCGGGCTGAGCCTGTCGAAGCCCGGTGCCAGCCTTCGACCCTTCGACACGGATCAGGACAAGCAGGCCCAGGCCGAACGGATGCTGATTGATTGGCGTCGCCATCGTCTGAACCGAGAGATTCCCCATGACCACCCTCCAAGCCCCAGAACTGCTCTTGCCCGCTGGCTCGCTCGACAAAATGCGCGCCGCCTACGACTTTGGTGCCGACGCGGTCTATGCCGGGCAGCCCCGCTACAGCCTGCGCGCCCGCAACAACGAGTTCAAGCTCGAGCAGATTCGCCAGGGCATCAGCGAGGCCCACGCGCGCGGCAAAAAGTTCTTTGTGACCAGCAACCTGATCGCGCACAACGACAAAATCCGCACCTACCTGCGCGACATCGCCCCCGTGATCGAATGCCAGGCCGACGCCCTCATCATGGCCGACGCGGGCCTGATCATGATGGTCAAAGAACAATGGCCCGAGCAGGTGGTACACCTGTCGGTGCAGGCCAACACCACCAACTGGGCGGCGGTGAAGTTCTGGCAGAAGATGGGCGTGGAGCGCATCATCCTCTCGCGCGAACTCAGCCTGGACGAGATCGAAAAAATCCGCCAGGAATGCCCCGACATCGAGCTGGAAGTGTTCGTGCATGGCGCGCTGTGCATCGCGTACTCGGGCCGCTGCCTGCTCAGTGGCTACTTCAACCACCGCGACCCCAACCAGGGCACCTGCACTAACGCCTGCCGCTGGAACTACGCCACCCACGACGCCGACCTCGACCCCACCACGGGCGAAGCCATCGCCCAGACGATGGAGGGCGACTTCAACTTCGAGGCCGCGCAGCAACAGGCCGAGCAGTCGTTTTCCACCACCGGCAGCGGCCAGCGCCACCCCCGGGCCGACAAGGTGTACCTGATCGAAGAAGCGGGCCGCCCGGGGCAGATGATGCCCATCATGGAAGACGAGCACGGCACCTACATCATGAACAGCAAAGACCTGCGCGCGGTCGAGCATGTGGCGCGCCTGGCACAAATCGGGGTCGATTCGCTCAAGATCGAAGGGCGAACCAAGAGCCTGTACTACGTGGCCCGCACCGCCCAGGTGTACCGCCGTGCCATCGACGACGCCGTGGCCGGTCGCCCGTTCAACCCCGAGTTGCTCATCGAACTGGAAGGCCTGTCCAACCGCGGCTACACCGGCGGCCTGCTGGAGCGCCGCCCCAGCAACGAATACCAGAACTACCTCAGCGGCCATTCGGCCACGCAGCGCAGCCAGTACGTGGGCGAGGTGCTGGGCGCCGAGGGGCAGGCCGATGTGGGCCTGGCGGGCCTGGATCAGGAATGGGTGCAGGTCGAAACCAAAAACCACTTTGCCGTGGGCGACCTGATTGAAGTGGTGCACCCCAGCGGCAATACCACGGTGCGCCTGCAAGCCATGCGCAACCTGGACGGCCAGCCCGTGCAGGTGGCCCAGGGCAACCCCGTGCGCGTATGGATTCCGCTGCCTGCACGGTACAGCGGGGCACTGCTGGCGCGGGTGGTGGAACCCCTCGCGCCCACGGCCCCGGCCAATGCCACCGTGGCCGCATGATGGGGCGGTGGGCGAACGAAGGGCGTGCCCTCTCGCTGACCGGTGATGGCGCCAGTCCCACCAAGCTTCAGGTAGGGATAGGCGTGAGCCCGGGCCCCTTGCATGAGCCCATGCATCCCGATCCGCCAGCCTCCGCAGGGGCCCGACCTTGGCGTCATCATGGGGCTGCCAGCCCACAGTGCGTGCCGACACAGGTGCCGGGCCGTAGGTGCTCTTTACTTCGTCGCCCCTGATTTATTCAATTCAAGCAGCAACTTACGCGTAAGCGCCCGCTCGACGATGCACACCTCGACAGTGGCGGGCCGATGACCAGGTCTTCTGAGCCTGCATGGCCCGCACCATGGCCTTCACCAACCAAGACAG
>NZ_JBKDRI010000056.1:0-26929 GCF_046341535.1 Acidovorax sp.
TTGGGGTGCCAGGCAAGGCGCGACGACGCGGCAGGCTCGTGCCTGCAAGGAGGAGCAACACCGCATGGCGCTCCAAAAGCGGTGCTGGCAAGTGCATAGCGCTGTCACCCCAAAGGTGAGGCTGCGAAAACAACCCAAGGCTCGAGTCCACGCGGTGTGCGGCAAGATGACAAGCGGTCAACTGCCGTTTTTAGGGTCAGGCATGGGGGCCCAACACTGCAAGCCTCAGGGCAGCGTTCTCGTCCAACATGGCGGCTGCGTGCGCCAGGGCGCACTGTGTGGGGTGGCCGGGGCCTGCGGCGAAGCGGCTTGGGCCGCCCAAGGCGGGCTCCCGGGCTGCCTTCGTCGCTGCGAAGGTGTCACACCCGTTCCAAGCGCTGGAAAAGCCCGCCCGGCAGCCGGGCAACGCGCCCCTCGAGTTCCAGGGTCAGCAGCCGCACCTGAAGCGTGGCCGCATCCAAACCCGTGCGCGCCAACAGTGCATCGATACCCATGGGATCAAAGCCCAACGCGGCCAGCAGATCATCGTCGGGGGTCCCGGAATCTGCGGGCTGGCATGCCTTAGCGGCGTTGGCGCCATGGTCTGCCGCCAGCGGAGTTGCAACAGGGAGCTCTTCCAGCACATCCTGGGCGGTTTCGACCAGCTTGGCGCCCTGGCGGATCAGCGCATGGCAACCGCGCGATTGCGGCGAATGGATCGAGCCGGGAATCGCAAACACGTCGCGGCCCTGCTCCAGCGCCGTCCGCGCGGTGATGAGCGAGCCCGAGGCCAGTGCGGCCTCGACGACCAGCGTGCCTTGCGACAGGCCGGAGATGATGCGGTTGCGTTTGGGGAAATTCGACGCCAAGGGGGGCGTGCCCAGGGGATATTCACTGATCAGCAGGCCACTGGCGGCAATGCGGTGGGCCAGATCGAGGTTTTTTCGCGGGTAGACGCGATCGAGCCCCGTGCCCACGACGGCCATGGTCGGCGAGGTGCCGGGCCAAGCGTCGCTGGTGGACGCCTGCAGGGCGCCCTCGTGGGCTGCGGCGTCCACCCCGAGGGCCAGGCCCGAGATGATGGTGAGCCCTGCCTTGGCGAGCGCCTGGGCAAACTGCCGCGCATTTTCAGCGCCCTGTGCGGTGGGATTACGGCTTCCCACGATGGCAAGGCACTGACCTTGCGGAATGAACTCTTGCGCCAGCCAGCGCGATGCCCCCATGACGTACAGCACCAGCGGGGGGTCTTCGGTTTCCAGCAGCGCGCGGGGGTAGCGCGCGTCCCCCAAAGTGACCACGGCGCGGCCGATGCCGCTGTCGGCGGACTGCAGCCAGCGCCAGGTCGTCTCAAGGAGTTCGGCCCAGGTCTGCGGAACCTCGACCAGCGCGCGGGCCTGGGCCGCAGTCACGGTTTGCGCCAGCACGGCCTCGGTCTGCTCAAAAATGGCCTGAGGCAGCCCGAAGCGGCTAAGCAAACGCCGCGCCGACGCGTTGCCTACGCCGGTGGACAGTGTGAGGCGCAGCCACCCACCGAGTTCATTTCGGTCCATCGGGTGCACGAACCAAGCGGGCGAACTGGAGCCTGTATGTGCAGGCCGCAGTGGCTTTATTTGGGGTTGACCAGCCGGTCACCCACGCGCACGCCGTTGCGAATCTCCAGCAGCAGGGCGTAGGAGACCCGCTCAAACGTGCGGAACACCATGGCGGTGCCATTGTTTTCGTTGGGCAGCTTGACGGACGCACTCTTGCCGTCGCTCACATCCTTGACGCGGGTGTCCCGGGTCAGCAAGGTCAGCACATGGCCCGGCTCCACGCCGTCCTGGGTGCCCACGCTGATGGCAACCACCTGGTTCTGCGCTGCGTAGGCAAGCGCCGCGCTACCGTAAAGCGCCACCACGCGCGCCTCCACGTCCATCTGGGGAGCACGGGGCGTGTAGGTCACGAAGGCACCACGGGCAGCCATGGGCAGGAGGCGATCACCCGCGCGGATTTCCTCCTTGGTGGCCTTCAGGTCGATGGTGGCGGGGACGTATTCGGCGGTGTAGTTACCACGCCCGTTGGGCACGTCTTCGAAA
Organism: Acidovorax sp.; assembly: GCF_046341535.1. Lineage (GTDB taxonomy): Bacteria > Pseudomonadota > Gammaproteobacteria > Burkholderiales > Burkholderiaceae_C > Acidovorax. The sequence goes on from NZ_JBKDRI010000056.1 coordinate 2,055, forward strand.
GACTCGCCGCGAATCAATTCAGCCTTGCCGAGATACTGAGCCTCGTAGCCCAGAATTTCCCCGGTGGCCGGGTCCTTCAGGGCCACCGCGTCGCGGAAGACCCGGAATTGCCGGGGATCACCGCCCTCGACCTGCAGCGGCGAGGCCTGGTCGCCGCGCACATAGGCCCGGTCGCCCGCGGCCATCAGAACGCGCTCCTCGGTGGTCGCAATGATGCGGGGCGCCTGTTGCAGCACCTGCGCGTCCACCACGATGGGTTCCACCAGGAACGGCTCGATCAGGTGGGGCTTGAGTGTCGGCAATGCGGCGTCGCCCAGGCTTTCCGTCCGGGTACGCGGCGACACGCGCACAGTTTCAGGCTCGGTGGAGCCCGGCGGCGTGGTCGAGAGCCGCGCAAAACCGCCGTTCTTGTCCAGATACAGGGTTTGCCCCGGGAAGATGCGGTGGGGGTTGGCGATGGCCTGGAGGTTCATGCCCCACAGCTCGGGCCAGCGCCAGGGACTCTTGAGAAACAGGCCAGAGATTCCCCACAGGGTGTCTCCACGCTTGACCGTGTAGGAGTCGGGCGCGTTCGGGGCGAGTTCCGACAGGGGAATACCGCGCTCAGACACCTGCTGAGCCGTGGCACGCTGGCTTCCTGACACAGGGTAGCTTTGTGCATGGGCCGACAGCGTACACAGCGTTGCGCCAGCAAGAATGGTGAGTGCGCCCAGAGCGTTTCGCCGAATGCTGGTGAATGCCGTCATGTGATTCCTTTTCTCATGCATTGTGAAACGCCCCTGGCTGGCACCGCGAGTCTTGCGGCAAGCGAGCCCCCCGGGCTTTGTCGTTAAAAACCTTCTGAGATTTTCCGCTCAAGCCCTTGATTCGGCAACGATTATTGCCCTGCGGACCCTCCGGCAGGCGCAAAAGTGGCGAAAATAGCGACATCTTTTCCCCATCTCCATGGCAATTCTTCCCATTCTCTGTTACCCCGACCCGCGCCTGCACAAGGTGGCGCAGCCCGTTCAGGCGGTGGATGACCGCATCCGGGCGCTGGTGTCTGACATGCTCGCCACCATGTATGACGCCCACGGCATCGGGCTTGCGGCCACCCAGGTGGATGTGCATGAACGCGTCATCGTCATCGATGTCTCGGAAGATCGGGACCAGCCGCTGGTGCTGATCAACCCGGAAATCGTCTGGGCCAGCCAGGAAAAGCACGTCAATGAAGAAGGCTGTCTGTCCGTGCCCGGCATCTATGACGGCGTGGAGCGGTTTGACGCAGTGCATGTGCGCGCACTGGACGCCCAGGGCCAGTCGCAGGTGCTCAAGGCCGAGGGGTTGCTGGCGGTGTGCGTGCAGCACGAGATGGATCACCTGATGGGCAAGGTGTTCGTGGAATACCTCTCGCCCCTCAAGCGCAACCGCATCAAGACCAAGATGATCAAGCAGCAGCGGGGGGCCCGCAACTGATGGTCCCGGCCGCGACCCCGCTGCGGCGCAGCCTGGCCATCGTGGCGTTTGTGGGCCTGGGCGGCCTGGCGGCTCTGCTGGCGGGCTGTGCGCTGCCCGGGCGCGAGGCACCGGGCGCCCTGCGCAGCGAGGTGGTCGCGAGGCTGGGGCCACCCCAGGCGACCTATGCGCTGCCCTCTGGCGAGCGGCTCATCTACACCGCGCTGCCCGCCGGTTTTGAAGCCTACAACCTGGACTTTGACGCGGGCGGCCGCCTGGTGCGCAACGAGCAGGTCCTGACCCAGACGCGGTTCGAAGCGCTGGCAGGCAGCGGGTGGACCCGGCAGCAGGTGCAAAGCACGTTCGGCCCTCCGGTGCTGGTGGAGGAGGTGGCCCGATTCGATGGCGACATCTGGACCTACCGCTTCCGCCAGAACTCCGATGTGCGTCTGGCCCATGTGCATCTGGACCGCCAGGGCCGGGTGCGACAGGTCATCTTCACCGACGAGCTGCCCCACTTTGACCGCGCGCGCGACTGATGCGCGCTGCCGCCGGTACGGTGAGGACCGGCCCGTGCATCGCGCCGCACCCTATCGTGACGACCCAGTAGACGGACCCTTCCCATGAAAGTGATTTTTGCCGGTACGCCCGAGTTTGCCAGCGCCGCGCTGCAAAGCCTGTTGCAGGCCGGTCATACCGTGCCGCTGGTGCTCACGCAACCGGACAGGCCTGCTGGCCGCGGCATGAAGTTGCAGGCGTCGCCGGTCAAGCAGTGCGCGCTGGCGCACGGCATTGCGGTCGCGCAGCCGCGCAGCCTGCGGCTCGATGGCAAATACCCCGACGATGCGGCCGCCGCACGCGATGCGCTGCTGGCTGCCCAAGCCGATGTGATGGTGGTGGCCGCCTACGGGCTCATCCTGCCGCAGTGGGTGCTGGACCTGCCACCCAGAGGGTGCCTCAACATCCATGCCAGCCTGCTGCCCCGCTGGCGCGGCGCAGCGCCCATCCACAGGGCGATTGAGGCGGGTGACGCGGAAACCGGCATCACCATCATGCAGATGGACGCGGGCCTCGATACGGGCGACATGCTGCTCGCGGAGCGGCTGCCCATCGGGCCGCAAGACACCACCGCCAGCTTGCACGACCGCCTGGCCGCCCAGGGCGCGCGCCTGATCGTGCAGGCGCTGGAGCTGGCAGCCGCCGGCCGTCTGCAGGCCACGCCCCAGCCCGCCGACGGCGTCACCTACGCGCACAAGATCGACAAGGGCGAGAGCACCATCGACTGGTCGCTCGATGCCGAGGTGATCGCGCGGCGGGTGCGCGCGCTGGACCCGTTTCCGGGTGCCAGCACCGATTGCGCCGGTGAAGTCATCAAGGTCTGGTACTGCGAAATTGATAGCAAACAATCTAATGTGGACGTGCGCAACGGGGATATTTTGTCTGTGAACTCGCTGGGCGTGACGGTGGCGTGCGGTCAGGGCGCGCTGCGGCTGACCACGCTGCAGCGCCCCGGCGGCAAGCGGCTGTCGGCGGCGGAGTTTCTGCGCGGTTTCGATCTGCGGCCCGGCATGCGCCTGGGCGGGGTGCCCGTCTTGGCGTCCGACCAGGCCAGCGCATGAGCCGCCGCCACGGCGCGCTGGCGGCGGTGCGTTCCACCGTGCAGCACCCTTCGTTTCGCCAGGCCACACAGGACATGGCGGGCACATCGCTGGGCATTGCCGCCTGGGGGCTGGTCACGGGCGTGGCCATGGTCAAAAGCGGCATGCCCGTGGGCCTGGCGCTGTTCATGTCGCTGGCCGTTTACGCGGGCAGCGCGCAACTGTCCGTCATACCGCTGATGGCCGTGGGCGCGCCGCTGTGGGTGATCTGGCTCACGGCCATCTGTGTGAACCTGCGCTTTGTCATCTTCAGCAGCATGTGGCGAAGCTACTTCGCCCACCTGCCGCTGCGCCAGCGTCTGGCGGTAGGCTATTTCAGCGGCGACGTGATCTATGTCGCGTTCATGAAGCGCTTTCCCGAGCCGCGCCCGCAGGCGGAGCAAATCCCCTACTTCTGGGGCGCTGCCACCACCAACTGGCTGGCCTGGCAGGTGCCGTCCATTGCGGGCATTCTTCTGGCCCATGCCGTGCCACTGTCGTGGGGCCTGGGCTTTGCCGGTGTGCTGGCGCTGCTGGGCGTGCTGCTGTCGCTGTTGTTGGACCGTGCCACGTGTCTGGCCGCCGTGGTCGCCGCCACGGCCGCCATTGCGGCCTTTGCTCTGCCGCTCAAGCTCAACATCCTGGTCGCCATTGCGGCCGCAGTCGCCGCGGGCCTGCTGATGGAGGCGGTGGAGCGCCGCCGTCAGCACCCGCGTGTGGTGCTCGTACCGACCGACAACACCCGGCCAGCCCGGGAGCACGCGCCTGCGCCCCAGGGCGAGGCCGCCACCCTGCATGAGGATCGTCATCCATGAGCACAGACTGGTCCTGGGTTGAACCCGCCATCGCCATTGTCGGGCTGGCCGTCATCACCGTGATTTCGCGCGCATTTTTCATGATCCCCCAGCGCGAGCTGCCCCTGCCCCACTGGCTCAGGCGCGGCCTCAAATACGCCCCCCTGGCGGCGCTCACGGCGGTGATCGCGCCCGAAATCCTGATGGCCCATGGCGAGCTCATTGGCACCTTTCGGGATGCGCGGATTCCGGCCGTGCTCTGCGCTGTTGCCTACTATTTTTGGCGCCGGGGCATTCTGGGCACCATCGTGGTCGGCATGGCGGTGTATCTGCCGCTGCACATCGGCTGGGGCTGGTAGGCGCGCGTCCCTGGCCAGGGCGCGAGCGGGGCGCGCCTGGGCGGGCGCCTAAAATGAAGGCCCTTTGTCCCGATCCTTTGACCCGATCCATCGCCCCAGGAAGCTGCCTTCATGAACATCCTCCGTTTCTCCGACCTGTGCGCCCAGGGCAAGGCCCAGGGCCAGCGCGTTTTCATCCGTGCCGACCTGAACGTGCCGCAGGATGATGCAGGCCGCATCACCGAAGACACCCGCATCCGCGCTTCGGTGCCCTGCATCCGCATGGCGCTGGATGCCGGGGCGGCGGTGATGGTCACCAGCCACCTGGGGCGCCCCACTGAGGGCGAATTCAAGCCCGAGGATTCGCTGGCCCCGGTGGCGGCCCGTCTGTCTGAGCTGCTGGGCCGCGATGTGCCCCTGGTCAGCCACTGGGTGGACGGCGTGAGCGTTGCCCCCGGCCAGGTCGTGCTGCTGGAAAACTGCCGCCTGAACGTGGGCGAGAAAAAGAACACGGAGGCGCTGGCCCGCAAGCTGGCCGCGCTGTGCGACATCTTCGTGAACGACGCGTTTGGCACCGCCCACCGCGCCGAGGGCACCACCTACGGTATCGCCCAATACGCGCCCGTGGCCTGCGCTGGCCCGCTGCTGTCGGCCGAGATCGACGCGCTGACCAAAGCCCTGGCCCACCCGCAGCGCCCGCTGGCCGCCATCGTGGCGGGCTCCAAGGTCTCGACCAAGCTCACCATTCTCAATAGCCTGGCCTCCAAGGTGGACCAGCTCATCGTGGGCGGCGGCATTGCCAATACCTTCATGCTGGCCGCCGGCCTGCCCATCGGCAAAAGCCTGGCCGAGCCCGACCTGGTGGCGCAAGCCCGCGCCGTGATGGACGCCATGAAGGCCCGTGGCGCCGAGGTGCCGATCCCCACCGATGTGGTGGTGGCCAAAACCTTCGCTGCCGATGCGCCGGCCACGGTCAAGGCCGCCACCGATGTGGCGCAAGACGACCTCATCCTGGACATTGGCCCCCAGACCGCCGCCCGCCTGGCCGCCCAGCTCAAATCGGCGGGCACCATCGTCTGGAACGGCCCGGTCGGCGTGTTTGAATTTGCAGCCTTTGAAAACGGCACCCGCGCAATCGCCCAGGCGATTGCGCAATCGCCCGCGTTCAGCATTGCAGGTGGCGGCGACACGCTGGCGGCGATTGCCAAGTACGGCATCGACAAGCAGGTGGGCTACATCTCGACGGGCGGTGGAGCGTTCCTGGAAGTGCTGGAGGGCAAAAAGCTGCCCGCGTTCGATATCCTGGAGCAGCGCGCGTCCGCATCCATGTAAGCAAATGCAAGACAGGCCGTTGGCCGACGGCATTGCAGCCTTGCGTGGGCGCGCAACTGTGACCAAAAACAACGAACTGCCTACGCTGGAGCGCAGTTAGCGTAATTTTTTCTTGTTTTTGTTGAGGATACCGCCCAGAATAAATTACGCTCACGCAGGATGGATCTGTTCGGGTCCCTGCAACTTTAGTCCGTAGGAGGGATTCATGTCGTTTTCAAAGGCAATCAGCTTGGCCGTTTTGGCTGGCGCTGTGGCAGCTTTGGTGGGGTGCGCACAAAAGGCGCCTATTCCCGTCGCGGAAAATTTCGAATACACATCGCAGCCGAAGGTCCGGTCTGCGGGCCACTGGAACCTGGTCTCACGCGATGTGGTCCAGCAAACGCTGGTCACCCTGGACAAAGCGGGCATTGCTGCCAACACGCCACTGCATGTGGCCCTGCCCGCCAATGCGTCACAGTTTGAAACGGCGTTCCGCGAGTTTCTGATCACCAAGATGGTCCAAAGCGGGGCTGTGGTGCACCAAAACCAAGGCTCGGCGCTGGACGTTTCGTACGGCATCCAGGTCGTGCGCCACAACAGCGAACGCCCACACTTCATTCCGGGCCAGTTCACCATGTTGGCTGCGGGTCTCTTCGCTGCCTATGGGCTGCGTAACTACCACGTGGACACCCAAGCCGCCGGGGCCGTGGGTCTGGCGCTGGCTGCTGATTACGCCAACAGCATCAACTCGGGCGGCCCGACCAACACCGAGCTGATCCTGACCACCACGGTCATGCGTGGGGGCCAGTTCATCGCCCGCAAGACCGACGTGTACTACCTGGAAAACGCTGATACCTCGCTGTTCACGCGTACCTCGTACAAGAACGTCAACATGAAGGTTGTCTCCCAATGAAAACCCCTGCACTCGTTTTGACGGTGCTGGCCGGCGTGGTGCTGGCCGGTTGTGCCAACAACGCTGCGCCGGTGCGCGTTGATCCCACCTACCAGGAAGCCGCCAGCAGCCCGTTCATCCAGAGCAGCCGTGATGCGGTGTCCAAGCTCACGGCCGGCTTCGACATGGCTTCGCTGGGCGGTGGCCCGGTGCTCGTGGCGACCGTGGTGAATGTCAACGACCTCAGCCGTGCAGCGCCCCTGGGCCGCACGCTGTCGGAGCAGTATGCCTCGGGCATGGCTGCCAACGGCTTTAACGTCAAGGAAATCAAGCTGCGCGGCGACCTGTTCGTGCGCGAAGGTGCTGGCGAGTTGCTGCTGTCGCGCGAAATCAAAGACATCGCCCGCAACCACAACGCGTCTTTGGTGCTGGTAGGCACCTACTCGGCCGCTGCCAACTTCACCTATGTGAGCCTCAAGCTCGTGCGCACCGACGACAGCCGCATCGTGCGTGGCCACGACTACGCACTGCCCAACGACCGCGATGTGCAGCGCCTGCTGACCGTACCTCGCTGATGCAGCTTTCAGGCGGAGCGGGCTCCTAGTAGCCTGCCCCCACCGAAAAAAGGCCGTTCAGACGGCCTTTTTGCTTTTCCGGCGCTCGATCATCGATGGCGTCGACGGAACACATGGCCCGGCATGACCTGAGAAGGCTTCGCCTTGGCGTGACCCGGTTGCGGGGCAGGCGGGCGCTTGCAATGCGGGTTGCGCTCGTCGTTGCCGGCCTTGCCACCCTGCCCACCTAAAATGGCCCCCCATGAACTTCATCGACATGCTGCGCCGCGCCACGGCACAGAACCACTCTCTGCTGTGCGTGGGGCTGGATCCGGAACCCAGCCGTTTCCCGGCCAGCCTGCAGGGCGACCCGCGCAAGATCTATGACTTTTGCGCGGCCATGGTGGACGCCACCGCCGACCTGGTGTGCGCCTTCAAGCCCCAGATTGCCTACTTTGCCGCCCACGGCGCTGAGGACCAGTTGGAGCGCCTGATGCAGCACATGCGCTGCAACGCTCCGCACGTGCCGGTCATTCTGGATGCCAAGCGCGGCGACATCGGATCCACTGCCGAGCAGTACGCCAAAGAAGCCTTTGAGCGCTACGGGGCCGATGCGGTCACGCTCTCGCCCTTCATGGGCTTTGACTCGATCGAGCCATACCTGGCCTACCATGGCAAAGGCGCTTTTCTGCTGTGCCGCACCTCCAACCCCGGGGGGGACGATTTGCAGAACCAACGCCTGTCCAGCATCGAAGGCCAGCCGCTGGTGTACGAGCATGTGGCCCGCCTGGCGCAGGGCCCGTGGAACAAGAACGGCCAGCTTGGGCTGGTGGTGGGCGCCACCTACCCGCAGGAGATCGAGCGCGTGCGCAGCATCGCGCCCACGCTGCCTCTGCTGATTCCGGGCGTGGGCGCACAGGGCGGGGATGCCGTTGCCACGGTGCGCGCCGGCCTGCGCCCTGAAGGCCCCATCATCGTCAATTCCTCGCGCGCCATCCTGTACGCATCGCGCGGTGAAGACTTTGCAGCGGCGGCCCGCCAGGAGGCCTTGCGAACCCGCAGCGTGCTGCAGGCGGCACAGGCTGCTGCATCGCCACCTGCCTGAGCTCCACCCCGCGCTGCGGCGCCCAGACGCAGCCCCCACTGACCACGGAGTCACACGATGCAGCTTAAATGGCTGGAAGACTTCATCGTTCTGGCGCGGGAGCGCAGCTTCACGCGCGCGGCCGAACTCAGGCATGTGACGCATCCGGCCTTTGGCCGCCGCATCCGTGCCCTGGAGGCCTGGGCAGGCACTCCCCTCGTGGAGCGGGGCGGCGGGCCGGTCACACTGACCGCGGCGGGGCAGAGCTTTCTGGAGACGGCAGGCCACATGGCGCGCAGCCTCGCCCAGTCGCACGAGGAGCTGCAAAGCCTTGCCGGCCGCCAGGGGCGCACCGTGACGCTGGCTACCGGCCGCACGTTGGCACGCACGGTGCTCGCTGACTGGCTTGTGGCGTTGCGGCCCGTGCTCCAGGGCGGCGAGATCTGCATACGCACACGGTCGCTGGCCGAGACCGTGGCCATGCTCGAGCGCAGCGAGGCCGACTTCTCGCTGGTCTATCACCACCCTGCGCTGGCGATCCGGCTCGATGCGCGGCAGTTTAGCCACGTCACGGTGTTGGCTGATCGACTCGTTCCCGTGTCCCGCGCCACGGTGCAGGGGCAGGCGGAGCACGGCTTCGGCCAGGACTCAGCGCCAGTGCCTTACCTCGCCTACGCGCCACAGCTGGCGCTCGGGCGGCTGGTGGAAGACCATTTGGCGCAGAACCCGCAGGCGCCAAGGCTACAGCGGGTGGTGGAGTGCGATTCGCCGGACGCGCACTATGAATACGTGCAAAAAGGCCTGGGAGTGGCCTGGTTGCCGTGGTCGATGGTGCACGCCGACTGCAAGGCCGGGCGCCTGGCCCCGGCGGCCGATGCGCACATGGAGGTGCACTTTGAAGTGCGTTTGTACCGGCCCAAGCGGCGGCTGGGCCCGCTGGCCGAAGCGTTCTGGAAAGCCATGGCCCAGCGCTGACCAGTCCGAGCCGCGAGCGTACCTGGGAGCGATCGGGCCGCGAAGCCAGGCGATGTTGACCAGGCAATCCACACCGAATCGAGGCAAGGGCAAGCAAGCGCGCGGTGTAGCCCCTCCCGGTCTGCGCCAGCGCATCCTCGGGAGGGTGGTGTCGCGCTTTCCTAGTTCAGGTCGCCGTACTGGGTGGCACTGAGATCCTGCGCTGGCCCATCGGCGCCGGCAGCCTGCGCGCCATCAGATCCGGGGGTGAATGACGAGGGAAGCATGGGGCCCGAATGCACGGCCACGCCAGGCTGCGCGGCCGCCGTCGCGCCCGCTGCAGAAGAGGCGCTTGCGGCCATGGCCAGGGCGCGCTTGAAGGCAGCCACCTCGTCTGCCTCAATGGGCTCGAACTTGGAAGCTGCCGGCATGGACGGGGCGGTCAGCGGGGGCCGTTGCACAGCGATTTCGCTGTGGATGGCGGCCATCGCAGACTCTGCGGCTGGCAACGGCCTGGCGGCTGGCGAAGCGACCGCGCCCGGGGCAGCGGGCACGGGGGCCGCCGATGCGGGAGGGCGGCGTGGCGATGAACTACCCGCCTGGCTGTTCGCGCCCCGTTGCGGCACGCCAACGGCGACATGGTCATTGAGACGCCAGTAAACGGCCGTTACCAGAATGTCATAGCGCCCCTTGGCGGTCTGCGCGATGAGCGCCTCAATCTCGCTCAGGCGGCCCGTCTCACCGCCGTATTGGCGGGCCACGTCGATCATCACCAGAAACTGGCGACCTCGCTGATCGAGCGAAAGCACCTTGAATTTATAGCTGGCCGACAGCACGCCCGCGCGAACCATGGCATCGCGCACCACGGCGTAAAGTAGCTCGCGCCGCTGCACCCGATCATTCTTGGGATCGGCGCCATATTGCGGGGCAGGCGTTGCTGCCGCTGGCCTGAAATGACGGGTCGGAGTCAGAGGGACGGTGGCGTCTGCACCCAGCAACACCGAGGGGTCCACAACGGGGCGATGCCTGATGGGCTCTGGCTTACGGCTGAACCAACTGAACAGAGACATGGATTGCGTGCTTTCTTCGGAACGGCGCCGAGACAGGCCGGTTTGGGTTGAAAGACTGCCGCCCGCGGCAAATCAAATAGGGCGCAGCGGATCTCGCGCTGGGTCACCCGTCAGGTGACTGCAACACGCCGGCGGCGGCTGCTCAAGCGTTTTGCCATGACCGAGCCTGCGGCCATGGCCAGAGCCAGCGCGATGGCAGGTTGGCGATTGGACAGCTCGGTGTACCGGATCGCGGTGAGACTCCAGAGTTTGGATGGGGCGCTGGACTGCACCGTGGCGCTGCGGGTGCGATGCGAAAAAAAAGCGCCCTCGCCCACCAGCGAGCCAGCGGCCACCATGGCCAGTCGCAGCCGCTCTTTTTCGTCCTGGTAGTGCACGCTCAGGCTACCGCTTTCCACAAAGTACAGGGTGCGGTCATTGGCCCCACGGCTGAAAAGTACCTGCCCGGCAGGCAGCACGACAGGCAGCAGGTAGGAAGAAAGAATGTCCCACTGCGCAAGCGTCAGCGGGTTGGTCATGCTGTCCTCAGCGTTCGCCTGGGCAAAGGCATCAATGAGCCCACTGAGGTCGATCCTGAAAGCAGCGAGGGATGAAACATTCATGATGCGCGAAAAGTAACCTTGTTACAGGTTGCGCGCAAGCGTTGTTTACTTCTGATTACAACATTGAGCCCCTGCACAGCGGCCTATTTCCCGATGCAAAAGCTCGAGAAGATCACCCCCAGCAGGTCCTCTGAGGTGAACTCGCCCGTGATGGTGCTCAACGCGTTCTGCGCCAGACGCAGCTCCTCGGCCAGCAAATCCAGGGCCGAGGCCGCCAACTGCAACTGGGTCTGGGCCGTGTCGAGATGCGCCGCCACGGCGCGCAGCGCGTCGACATGGCGCGCGCGGGCAATGCAAACGCCCTCCGGCGCGGCTTGCCAGCCCGCCACCTGCAACAGAACCTGTCTGAGGGCATCCAGCCCCTCGCCCGTGCGCGCCGACAGCCGGACGGCCGGGCGGCGCCCCGTGGCCTCGGCGCCCTGGGCAGAGACCACATCGGGCCCAGCGCAATCGAGCTTGTTCCACACATCAATGACCGGAACCGATTCCGGCACTTTATGGGTGAGCGCGCGTTCGATGGTGAGCTCGCCAGCGAGGTATTCGGTGTCGCTCTGCCGCGAAAGATCGTGCAGGAAAAGCACGGCGTCTGCGGTGGCAATAGCATCCCATGCCCGGGCGATGCCGATGCGTTCGACCTCATCGTCACTGTCGCGCAGACCGGCTGTGTCGATGATGTGCAGGGGCACCCCTTCGATCTGGATGGTCTGCTGCACCTTGTCGCGCGTGGTGCCCGCAATCGGCGTGACGATGGCCAGCTCTGCACCGGCCAGCGCATTGAGCAGCGAACTTTTGCCTGCGTTGGGCTGGCCCGCAATCACCACCTTGATGCCTTCGCGCAGCAGAGCGCCCTGGCGCGCACGCTGCAGCACCCGCGCCAGCGTTTGCTTCAAATTCAATAGCTGTCCGTGCGCGTCGGCCTTGCGTAAGAAGTCAATTTCTTCCTCAGGAAAGTCCAGCGTGGCCTCCACCAGCATGCGCAGGTGGATGAGCGCATCGCGCAGGCCGTGGATTTCCTCGGAGAACGCGCCCGTGAGAGACCGGCTGGCGCTTCGCGCCGCCGCTTCGGTGCTGGCGTCGATCAGGTCGGCAACGGCCTCGGCCTGGGCCAGGTCGATCTTGTCGTTGAGGAAGGCGCGCTCGGTGAACTCGCCCGGCTGGGCCACACGCAAGCCGGGCAAGGTCGGCTGGCCCGTGGCAGCGTCGATGGCGGCACCGGCCTCCAGGCAGCGCGCCAGCAGCAACTGCAACACCACCGGCCCGCCGTGCGCCTGCAGCTCCAGCACGTCTTCGCCGGTGTAGCTGTGCGGACCGGGGAAGTACAGCGCCAGCCCCTGGTCGATGGCATGGCCCTGTGCATCGCGAAACGGCAGGAAAGTGGCCTCGCGGGCTTTCAGTGCGCGGCCGCACAGCGCCTGCACCAGGGCCTCCAGCCCTTTGCCCGACACCCGCACGATGCCAACGGCCCCGCGCCCCGGGGCGGTGGCAATGGCGACGATGGGGTCGTGGTGGCGGGCGAGCATGGTAGCGATCGATCAGGGGCAGAGCGCCAAAACGAGCGCGGCGCAGACCAGCAACCGCCGCGCAAGGGCCGCCAAGCTGCGCAGGCAGCGCTTCGCTTGCGTGCGCTGGTGTCGTCCCCCTTCCCGAATTACGCAGCCATTCGGGAGAAGGGGGAAGCGGCACAGCCGCTCAGGGGATTACTTAAATTTGGGCAGATTGAACTCCGGCGGCACACCCATGCGGGTGTTGATGATCCACTGCTGCGCAATCGACAGGATGTTGTTCGTCAGCCAGTACAGCACCAGGCCGGCGGGGAAGAAGAAGAACATCACGCTGAAGATCAGCGGCATGAACCACATCATCTTGGCCTGCAGCGGATCGGGCGGCGCGGGGTTCAGGGCCGTTTGCAGCAGCGAACTCACGGTCATGAGCAACGGCAGGATGAACAGGGGGTCAGGCGTCGACAGGTCCTTGATCCAGCCAATCCAGGGCGCGTTGCGCATCTCAACGCTGGACAGCAGCACCCAGTACAGCGCAATGAACACGGGGATCTGGATCATGATGGGGAAGCAGCCGCCCATGGGGTTGACCTTCTCCTCGCGGTAGATCCGCATCATCTCCTGCTGCATCTGCTGCGGCTTGTCCTTCAGGCGCTCGCGCATCTCCATGATTTTGGGGTTGATGGCTTTCATCTTGGCCATGCTGGCGTAGGCCTTGGCATTGAGCCAGTAGAACGCGATCTTGAGCAGCAGCACCAGCGCCACGATGGCCCAGCCCCAGTTGTTCAGGATCTCGTGCAGCTGATCGAGCAGCCAGTACAGGGGCTTGGACAGGATGGTGAGCCAGCCGTAGTCCTTGACCAGCTCCAGCCCGGGGCTGAGCGCTTCCATCATGGTCTCGACCTGGGGGCCGGCAAACAGGCGCGCGTCGATGGCCTTGCTGGTACCCGGCTCCATGCTGCCCAGGGGCGTGAGCATGCCCACCGAGTACAGGTTGGTATCCACCTTGCGGGTGAACAGCCCGCGTTGGGTCCCGTCAGCGAGCAGCCATGCGGTGGCAAAGTAGTGCTGCACCATGGCCACGTAGCCGTTGGGCGACTCTTTGGGAATGTCGACCTTGTTGTTTTCAATGTCCTTGAACTCGATCTTCTGGTACTTTTTGGCGTCGGTGTACACGGCCGGGCCGGTGAAGGTCGAGTAGAACGAGGACTCGCCTGGCGGCTTGTTGCCGTCGCGCACCAACTGCAAATACAGCTGGGGCGACACGGCACCACTGCCGACGTTGACGACTTCGTGCTTGACAGCAATGTCGTAGGCGCCACGCTTGATCGTCCAGGTCTTGGCCAGCTTGACGCCGCCCAGCTCGGGCGACTCGAAACGAATACTGATCGAGTCTTCGCCGTCCTTGAGCTCGCGGGCGCCAGGCACTGCCGTCATCACCGTCTTGTGGGTGGGGAAGGTGCCGCCGACCAGACCGGTCTGCGCCACGTACACGCGTTGCGCGCTTTCTTCGAGCAGCAGGAAGTTGCGCGACTTGTCGGTCATGTCGATGTGCTGCAGCAACTCTGCACCCACCAGCGAGCCGCCTTCGCTATCAAACGTAAGCCGGTACAGGTCGGTCTTGACTTCCACGCGCTCGCGCTTGGCTGCTGGCGCTGCCTGACCCGGCACCGCCGAAGCACCCGCAGAGGCCACTGCGGCCGGCGCAGGCACGCTGGCCATCCCGGCGGCACCCGACGCTGGCGCAGCGGGGGCCGAGGCGGCGGTTGCCGCTGAGCTTGTTGCTGGCGCGGCGGGGAAAAACGTGGCCTTGTTGCCGTTGTGCAACTGCCATTTATCCCACAGCAAAACCATGGAAAAGCCAAAAATCACCCACAGGATGGTGCGGCGCATGTCGTTCATGGAGACTTCTTTGGTGAAGATGGTTGGGTGGTGTGGAAATCGGAGAGCCGCGAAAACATTCGCAGACCGCGCGGCAGATGTTGCGGGACCGGATCATGGCCCCCGTCGCACCAGGGATTGCAGCGAACCAGCCGGCGCAATGTCAGGTAGCTGCCTGCCGCTGTGCCGTGCGTTTCGAGCGCTTGCAGCGAATAGACCGAGCAGGTGGGTTCAAACCGGCAGGCCGAGCCCAGCCACGGGCTGAGCAACAGGCGGTAGGCCTTGACGATGCCGATGAGAAGCCGCTGCATCATGGCGCAAGTGCCCGCGGCGTCCCAGCGCTGGGCGAAGCTTGCTGTGCCGGGCCTGACACGCGCCGCACAGCATGACCGAACAGTTGCAACAGCTCGGCGCGCACCGCATCTTTCAGCGCATCGGACACCGCGCTCTTGAACTGCTTGCGGTCAAACCCGGTGCGCAGGCGCACCACATGCGCGGCCTGCGGTAGCCCGGCCTCAAACAGGGCGCCCACGCTGTAAATCTGGCGCTTGATCGCGTTGCGCGTGACCGCGCGCCGCGCCCACCGCTTGGGAACCATGGCGCCCAGCCATACCCCCGGCACGGCAAACAGGGCCTGCGGCCCTTGCTGTGACGTCAAGGAGCCGGGCCCTGCGGGATCGCTGGCGGGAGAACAAGGTGTGCCGCTGCCGACGTCCAGCATCAGGCAGTGCAGCGCAAAGTGCGCGGTGCGGGAGACCGTGCCCCCCGCCATGGCGGCCTGGAACTGCGGACGGGTTTTCAGCCGTTGCATGCAAGCACCCCGTATAACCCTGTCGGTACAGACCGGCAGCAAGCGGGGAGCAGGCTATAGACCGATGGGCCTTAGACGGCCAGGCGCTTGCGGCCCTTGGCGCGGCGTGCGTTGATCACGGCACGGCCACCGCGGGTTTTCATGCGAACGAGAAAACCGTGGGTGCGCGCACGGCGCGTCTTGGAAGGCTGGTAAGTACGTTTCATGATGCTATTCCTTGAGGTTCAGTTCCGGACCGCTGCTCTTGAACCCCGGGCACCGCTGGCTCAGGCTGCATTGCAGCCTTGGCGGCAGACTTTGGGGGCACACATGACGGCGCGCCGGGTCAAATCGCCCTGAACGCATTCAGGGAAACCCGCAATTATCGCAGTCTTGACTCAGGCTGGCAATGCCTTTCGATGGACAGGCCCATTCGCGGGCTAGGAGCCTGTCGGACTTGGAGCGTCGAAAGCGAAAATCGGCCCCAGCGAGGACAGTTTTTGCCGAATTTGCAGCCCCATAGCCGAGCTGTGGGGCAAAAAGGCGGTTAAAAATGGACCGCTGCGGTCGATTTGCAGCCGACGATTTCCAAGTCCGACAGGCTCCTAGAGCACCCCACCCGACATGGCCCGCGCGCGGCACCCTGCCGTGCGCCCTGATTTGCGTTGCGGACACCCCCGACCATATCGCTCCCGGCAAGTGCGCGGGGCGCGCCCGGTGTGTGGATAACTCTTTGACAAGCTAGAATTCGCCGCCCAGCCAAGTTCCTCTATCCACAACCCACATTGTCCTGAAATGACCGAGGAACCCTCCCGAAGCCCCTTCCCATCGACCGGCACCGACGCAGGTCAGGGCCTGTGGCAGGCCTGTGCAGAGCAACTGGCGCAAGAGCTTCCCGAGCAACAGTTCAACACCTGGATCAAGCCGCTGATCGCCCAGGTGGCCGAAGACTTTTCCAAGGTGACGCTGCTGGTGGGCAACCGCTTCAAGCTCGACTGGATCCGCGCGCAGTATGCCGGCCGCATCGCTGCGCTGCTCGAGGGTCTGTATGGCCAGCCGGTGACGCTGGAGTTAGCGCTCGCTCAGCGGGAATCCATTGCCCGTACTTATGTTCGTCCGGCTGCACCGGAGGCTCCCCATGCACCTGCGCAGTCCAGCGCCACGGCCAGCGGCAGCGATGACGCCTCGGACAGCGCCTTTCGCAACCGGCTCAACGCCGCCCTGACGTTCGAGACCCTGGTGGAGGGCACGGCCAACCGCATGGCGCGCTCGGCCGCGATGCATGTGGCCGGTATGCCGGGGCACCTGTACAACCCGCTGTTCATCTACGGCGGCGTGGGTCTGGGCAAGACCCACCTGGTGCATGCGGTGGGAAACCGCCTGCTGCAAGACCGGCCCGACGCCAAAGTTCTCTACATCCACGCCGAGCAGTTTGTGTCGGATGTGGTTAAAGCCTACCAGCGCCGCACCTTTGATGAATTCAAGGAGCGCTACCAGTCGCTCGATCTGCTGCTGATCGACGATGTGCAGTTTTTCGCCAACAAGGACCGCACGCAGGAAGAGTTTTTCAACGCGTTCGAGGCCCTGCTGGCCAAGAAGTCGCACATCGTGATGACCTCGGACACCTACCCCAAGGGCCTGGCCAACATCCACGAGCGGCTGGTGTCGCGCTTTGATTCGGGCCTCACGGTGGCCATCGAGCCGCCCGAGCTGGAAATGCGCGTGGCCATTTTGATCAACAAGGCCCGCGTGGAAGGTACGGAAATGCCCGAAGAGGTCGCCTTCTTCGTGGCCAAAAATGTGCGCTCGAACGTGCGCGAGCTCGAAGGCGCGCTGCGCAAGATCCTGGCGTACTCGCGCTTTAACCAAAAAGACATCTCCATCCAGCTCGCCCGCGAGGCCCTGCGCGATCTGCTGTCGATCCAGAACCGGCAGATCAGCGTGGAGAACATCCAAAAGACGGTGGCCGACTACTACAAGATCAAGGTCGCCGACATGTACAGCAAAAAGCGCCCGGCCAGCATTGCCCGACCGCGCCAGATTGCGATGTACCTGGCCAAGGAGCTGACACAAAAAAGCCTGCCCGAGATTGGCGAGCTGTTTGGCGGACGCGACCACACCACGGTGCTGCACGCGGTGCGCAAGATCTCCGGCGAGCGCCAGCAGCTCACCGAGCTGAACCAGCAGCTTCATGTGCTGGAGCAGACCCTGAAAGGTTGAGATGGACACGAAGCATCCCCAAAGTCCCCTCCGGCACCTTTCCCCGCAAGGGAGACGACGCCCTCGCTGCGGGGCGGCCCTTGCTCGGCGTGCCTCGCCCGGGCAGCGCCTGGATCAGCCTTTGTGGTGGGGCTGGGCAAACCATGGAACCAAAAACCGCGCCGGCAGCGGCAATGGCCTTGCAAGCGGGCAAAATGGCGGGTTAAGGAACCTCTGCATAACTCCCTGCGGTCTGCGCGGGCTCGGGCAGTCCACGGCGTTGCTTTTCTTGCCAATAGCCAGGCTATTGGCTGAAAAAAGCGCCTTGTGGCCCATCCCGATCCGCACCAGCGCATCCTCGCGAGGGTTATGCAGAGCTTCCTTTTGCAGCGCAGGGGGGAGACACGACCTGCAAAGCTGCTATCCCGGCACCGTTACAAAAA
The DNA here is from genome assembly GCF_046341535.1 of Acidovorax sp. GTDB lineage: Bacteria > Pseudomonadota > Gammaproteobacteria > Burkholderiales > Burkholderiaceae_C > Acidovorax. The sequence continues at coordinate 19,537 of NZ_JBKDRI010000056.1, forward strand.
CCACAAGAGGTTGATGACATGATTGTCCTGAAGGCAACACAAGACAAAGTTCTCGCGGTACTGCAGTCCGTGGTGGGCATCGTGGAGCGGCGCCACACCCTGCCCATCCTGGCCAACGTGCTGATCCGCAAGACAGGCAATGCCTTGCAGCTGACGACCAGCGACCTCGAAATCCAGATCCGCACCACGGCCGAGTTGGGCGGCGACACCGGCGACTTCACCACCACCGTAGGCGCGCGCAAGCTCATCGACATCCTGCGCACCATGCCCGCCGACCAGACCGTGAGCCTGGAGTCCAGCCAGTCCAAGCTGATCTTGAAGGGCGGCAAAAGCCGCTTCACGCTGCAAACCCTGCCGGCCGAAGACTTCCCGCTGGTGCAGGAATCTGCCGCCTTCGGCCCCGTGTTTGCCGTGCCGCAAAAGACGCTCAAGGACCTGCTGAGCCAGGTGAGCTTTGCCATGGCGGTGCAGGACATCCGCTACTACCTCAACGGCATTTTGTTCGTGGCCGAGGGCAAAACCCTGAGCCTAGTCGCCACCGACGGCCACCGCCTGGCCTTTGCCAGCGCCAAGCTGAACGTGGAAGTGCCCAAGCAGGAAGTCATCCTGCCGCGCAAAACCGTGATCGAGTTGCAGCGCCTGCTGTCGGACGCCGGCGGTGAAAACCAGCCCCACATCGAGATGCAGTTTGCCAACAACCAGGCCAAATTCACCTTTGGCGGCATGGAGTTTGTAACCAAGCTGGTCGAAGGCAAGTTCCCAGACTACAACCGGGTGATCCCCAAGAACCACAAGAACAGCATCACCCTGGGCCGCGCACCACTGCTGGCCAGCCTGCAGCGCACGGCCATCATGACCACCGACAAGTTCAAGGGCGTGCGCCTGAACCTGGAGCCCGGCTCGCTGCGCGTGGCCTCCAACAACGCCGAGCAGGAAGAGGCCGTGGACGAGCTCGACATCGACTACGGGGGCGACATCATCGAGATCGGCTTTAACGTGACCTACCTCATCGACGCGCTGGCCAACATGGGCCAGGACATGGTCAAGTTGGAGCTTTCGGACGGCAACAGCTCTGCACTGGTGACCATCCCCGATAACGACAGCTTCAAATACGTCGTGATGCCCATGCGCATCTAGGCCCGCAGCGCGGGGGACGCTGCCGCCGCACACAAGGCGCGCAGCACCCTGGCAAACGCACCAAAATGCTATGCTTTTGATAGCTGCTAGCGCTTACCAGACTTGCGCAACAGCCTGATTTGATATTGAAAATATTGGAAACCCCGGTTTCCATGCATCCCAAGGCCCACCATGACCGTTGACCACAGCATTCCTTCCGAGCCCGAATCCTCCGGCGCCTCCGGCCATGGGGAGCCGACCGTCAACAAGATCGACACCAACCAGGCAGGGGCCAGCGAGAGCTACGGCGAAGGCGCCATCACCATCCTCGAAGGCCTGGAGGCCGTGCGCAAGCGCCCCGGCATGTACATCGGCGACACCAGCGACGGCACCGGCCTGCACCACCTGGTGTTCGAAGTGGTGGACAACTCCATCGACGAAGCCCTGGCCGGCCATTGCGATGACATCGTGGTGACCATCCACACCGACAACTCCATCAGCGTCACCGACAACGGCCGCGGCATCCCCACCGGCGTGAAGATGGACGACAAGCACGAGCCCAAGCGCTCGGCTGCCGAAATCGCGCTGACCGAACTGCACGCCGGCGGCAAGTTCAACCAAAACAGCTACAAAGTCTCGGGCGGCCTGCACGGCGTGGGCGTGAGCTGCGTGAACGCGCTGAGCAAATGGCTGCGCCTGACGGTGCGCCGCGAAGGCAAGGTGCACCAGATCGAATTTGCGCGCGGCTTCGTGCAAGACCGCCTGCTGGCCACCGTGGACGGCTTTGAAGTCAGCCCCATGCGGGTGACCGGCCACACCGAAAAGCGCGGCACCGAAGTGCACTTTTTGCCCGACACCGACATCTTCAAAGAAAACAACGACTTCCACTACGAGATCCTGGCCAAGCGGCTGCGTGAACTCTCGTTTTTGAACAACGGCGTGCGCATTCGCTTGAAGGACGAGCGCAGCGGCAAGGAAGACGACTTCTCGGGCGCCGGTGGCGTGCGCGGCTTTGTCGAGTTCATCAACAAGGGCAAGACGGTGCTGCACCCCACCTCGTTTTACGCCGCAGGCGAGCGCCCGGCCGAAACGTATGGCGGCATCCCCGGCACGCACATCGGTGTGGAAGTGGCCATGCAATGGAACAGCGCGTACACCGAGCAGGTGCTGTGCTTTACCAACAACATCCCCCAGCGTGACGGCGGCACCCACCTGACCGGGCTGCGCGCCGCCATGACCCGCGTCATCAACAAGTACATCGAAGAAAACGAACTGGCCAAAAAAGCCAAGGTCGAAGTCACCGGCGACGACATGCGCGAAGGCCTGTGCTGTGTGCTGAGCGTGAAAGTGCCCGAGCCCAAGTTCAGCAGCCAGACCAAGGACAAGCTGGTATCGAGCGAAGTGCGCGCCCCGGTCGAAGACATCGTGGGCAAGCTGCTCACCGACTACCTGCAAGAGCGCCCGGCCGACGCCAAGATCATCTGCGGCAAGATCGTGGAGGCCGCCCGTGCCCGCGAAGCCGCCCGCAAGGCCCGCGAAATGACCCGCCGCAAGGGCGTGCTAGACGGCATGGGCCTGCCCGGCAAACTGGCCGACTGCCAGGAAAAAGACCCGGCCCTGTGCGAGATCTACATCGTCGAGGGCGACTCCGCCGGCGGCTCGGCCAAGCAGGGCCGCGACCGCAAGTTCCAGGCCATCCTGCCCCTGCGCGGCAAGATCCTGAACGTGGAAAAAGCCCGCTACGAAAAGCTGCTGACCAGCAACGAAATCCTCACACTCATCACCGCACTGGGCACCGGCATCGGCAAGGCCGGAGGCACCACCGGGGGCGACGACTTTGATGTGGCCAAGCTGCGCTACCACCGCATCATCATCATGACCGACGCCGACGTGGACGGCGCCCACATCCGCACCCTGCTGCTCACCTTCTTCTACCGCCAGATGCCCGAGCTGGTCGAGCGCGGCCACATCTACATTGCCCAGCCACCGCTGTACAAGGTGAAGGCCGGCAAGGAAGAGCTGTACCTGAAAGACGCCCCCGCGCTCGACGGCTTTTTGCTGCGCATTGCGCTGAACCACGCCAGCGTGACCACCGGCGGCGCCAACCCGCAAACCCTGACCGGCGACACCCTGGCCGAACTGGCGCGCAAGCACCAGGTGGCTGAAAGCGTCATCGCCCGGCTCTCCAACTTCATGGACGCCGAAGCCCTGCGCGCCATTGCTGATGGCGTGAGCCTCAAGCTCGACACCGTGGCCGAAGCCGAAGCCAGCGCCGTGCAGCTACAGGCCAAGCTGCGCGAGCTGAACACCACCGGCGCCCCCGCCGAAGTGGCGGGTGAATTCGACGTGCGCACCGACAAACCCCTGCTGCGCATCAGCCGCCGCCACCACGGCAACGTCAAGAGCAGCGTCATCACGCAAGACTTCGTGCACGGCGCCGACTACGCCGCCCTGGCCGAAGCCGCCAACACCTTCCGCGGCCTGCTGGGCGAAGGCGCCAAGGCCCTGCGTGGCGAAGGCGACAAGCAAAAGGAAGAAAAAGTCGGCGACTTCCGCCAAGCCATGAAGTGGCTCATCTCGGAGGCCGAACGCACCACCGCCCGCCAGCGCTACAAGGGCCTGGGCGAAATGAACCCCGAGCAGCTGTGGGAAACCACGATGGACCCCACCGTGCGCCGCCTGCTGCGCGTGCAGATCGACGACGCCATCGAGGCGGATCGCGTGTTCACGATGCTGATGGGCGATGAGGTGGAGCCGCGGCGGGATTTCATCGAGACGAATGCGCTGCGGGCGGGGAATATTGACGTGTGAGTTGTAGGTTCTCATTGATTCTGCAAATATTCTCACTATCTGCAAATCGCGAGAAGTTAGTTCAAATACGGTGTATCACCGCCGGATTCGGGCGGTGAGGGACATCTCTGCTTGTTGATGGATAGTCCAGATGCAGATCAAGTGGTTGGACGAAGCCGCTGCGCGGAGCGACAACCCCGCCATCCGCGGCGATCCCGTAAGGTGTTGGTGCATGCCTCAATGGTAGGGCATGCAGCCCTTCCACCATCGAGGAGAACCGCCCATGTCCAGCCACCCCAGCGGCATCAACCCTGCCCAGTTTCCCGAGCCTTTCGCCTGCCAGTACCGATCCCACCTGCAGCATCTGCAACTCAAAGGCCTACGCCCCAAGACCATCGAGGCCTATGCCCGCGCCATGCGCCGCATCGGCGCCCATTTCAACTTCGAAGTCTCTGCCCTGAGCCCGGCGCAGCTGGCCGACTACTTCACCGCCATGAAGGCCCAGCACTCCTGGAGCGGCGTCAAGCTTGATCTGTACGGCCTCAAATTCTTCACCGAACACGTGCTCAATCAGCCCTGGGCCATGCCCGGCTTCATCCGCCCGCCCAAGACCAGCCGCCTGCCCGACATCGTCAGCACCCTCCAAATCCAGGCCATCGTGGATCACACCCGCGTGCTCAGCTACCGCGTGCTCTTCTTCACCCTCTACAGCCTGGGCCTGCGCCTGGGCGAAGGGCTGGCCTTGACCGTGGCCGACATCGATGCCGAGCGCATGCGCGTGCAGGTGCGCAACGCCAAGGGCAACCGCGACCGCCTGGTGCCCCTGCCTGAGGCCACGCTGGCACTGCTGCGTCGCTTCTGGGCCTGCCACCGCCATCCCACGCTGCTGTTCCCCAACCGCGCCGCCGGGCTCTGCGGTGCCCACCGCGCCAGCAGCCCGCTGGACCGCGGCGGCGTGCAGCGCACCCTCGCGCGCGTCACCCGCGAACTCGGCCTCAAAAAAAGATTTCTCCCCACAGCCTGCGCCACAGCTACGCCACGCACCTGATCGAGGCCGGGGTCGATCTGCTGCAGGTGCAACAGATCCTGGGCCACCACAGCATCCTGACCACCGCGCGTTACACCCACCTCACCAGCCACACCGCTGACGCTTGCAGCGAGCGCCTGAACGCATTGATGAATGGTTACCGGATTGGCTGGCCATCGGCAACGAGTGCAGCAAAGGGAGCGCAGCCAGGAGCGCAGCCATGATGCGCCTGGCCGAGCTGATCCAACAGTTCGAGCCCGAGCTGCTGCAGCGCTACGCCCATCGGCTGCTGCCCAGCCACCGCCAGGCATTGAGCGCGCTGGGCACCTGCCGCACCCGCTTTGCGCCCCACATGCTCGCGGCCTGCGCGGGCTGCCACACCCAGGCCTGCCTGCCGCACTCCTGCGGCCACCGCGCCTGCCCGCACTGCCAACACTTTGAGAGCGAGGCGTGGCTGCAGCGCCAACTCAAAGCCCTGGTGCCCGCCACCTACTTCCTCGTCACCTTCACGCTGCCCGCCCAGCTTCGCACCCTGGCCTGGTCGCACCAGCGTGTGGTCTACGAGGCTTTGATGGGCGCCGCCTGGAACACCCTCAACACCTTCAGCCAGAACGACCCCAAGCTCGCGGGCACGCCCGGCGCACTGGCGGTGCTGCACACGCACAACCGCCAACTCGGGTTCCATCCGCATGTGCATGTGTGTATGCCCGCAGCAGCGCTCAACGCCAAAGAGCGGCTGTGGCGCACCAAGGTGGAGCTGGGCAAGACGCCGGGCAGCGCACAGCCCGCACGCGGTGGCTACCTGTTCAGCCACAAGGCGCTGGGAAAGGTGTTTGCGGCCAAGGTGCGTGCGGCGCTGGCTCAGGCAGGTCTCACGCTGCCCGCTGGTTTGCCCGAGCGCTGGGTGGTGGACTGCAAGGCCGTGGGCGACGGGCAGGCCGCGCTGCGCTACCTGGGCCGCTATCTGTACCGGGGCGTGATCTCCGAGCGCGACATCTTGCGCTGCAAAGACGGCATGGTTACTTTCCGGTATCGCGATGCCCAGAGCGGCAAGTCCGCCACCCGCACGCTGCCAGGGGCCGACTTCCTGTGGTTGCTGTTGCAACACGTCTTGCCCAAGGGCTTTGTGCGGGCCAGAAACTTCGGCTTTCTGCACCACAACAATCGGCGCAGCTTGCGCCTGTTGCAGGTGTTGCACCTGAGGCCATCGGCGCCGCCGTCACCACCACCGACAACATCGCCACCCCGGCCGGTCTGGCGCTGCGCTTGCGGTGGGGCCATGGTGATTTTGCGCCGGCGCTTGCGACCTGATGCGATGCCAGCCTGCGCCGCACCTCAGACCGAGCGGCCCGACAAGGCCGATCCGGTGGAGGCATCAAAGCACTGAAACGGTTTGCACCCGCTGCTCGCGAACCCGGTCTGAGCCGCTGCGCCCAGCCGCTGGATGGGCTCGCTCTTGAACAGGTCGTCAGACAGATCGGCTGCCTGGAGCGAGGGAGAAAGTGAAAGCTTGCCGCCAGCACGCGCTGCAAAACCATCGGCAGGCCACCAAGGTCTGCCCACCGCACCCCGCTCCATCGGATCAATCTACAGGGGCACAACTTCCCACTTCAGCTTTCACCACCGGGCTTGTCCAACAAACGGATCAGATCGCGGCTTCGCGCGATCTATCCTTACTCGTTGGGCATCAGTGCAGCCCTCCCGCTGGTTTTTCTGTTTGGATAGCTACAAGTTTTGGGTACGCGCGATACAGGAATGCATGGGACAAAGCGAAGGGGTCGATGAACGCGAGCTTCTTTCTATCGGTTGCGGCTCGAATATATGGAACGACCAGCGCACCACCATCAATGACGGACGCTTGCTGGGGGAGTTGCTCGAAGCCAACCTCAAGTTTTTGGGCGTGAATGACTCGGTTCAGTGCGTCCCATAGGGTGCTGACCACCTCTCCGTCGGAACGGGGAACCCATTGCCAGCGAGGTTGTACCAAAGGAAATTTTTCATTCGGGGGCAGTGCTTCAAGCGCACGGCGCGCGTTAAGCGCAAAGGAACTGACAACTTCAATTATCGAAGTAGTTGCGACCTCGACGATTAGCCCATGCTGCATTGGATATTGAGCACTGGCAAGCGCCCAAAGCTGAACAGCTTCGTCGGCGGCTCGGTTGAGTGAATGTCGCGTAATCGCTTCCATCATGATGCCCAACTTGTGGTTTATCTGACCAAACACCGGATACCCAGAACCGCAGTCGTTAAACAAAGCCGCATGATGTCCCCAAAAAGTGTTTGATATCAATCCTGTAGAGCATCATACTGGATGCATGAAAGGGGTGTCTATTTAGCTCCAGCAGCGCCACAATAGCTGGATGGAAACCCAGATGCTAACGCCAACTCCCGGGCAGGACTACCCTCGCACCTGGAATGAATTTCTTGACTGGTTTGCCACCGAAGAAGCCTGCCAGGCGT
>NZ_JBKDRI010000057.1:0-1395 GCF_046341535.1 Acidovorax sp.
TGGCCGGGGCCGTTCGCCCAGGCGCACTCAGGCGCTGTCCAGCGCCCGCCAATGGCGCGCAAACACCGCAAACGCCGGGTCATTGGCACCCAGTCCCAACACCCATTGGCGGGCGTGCTCCACCATGCGCGCGGCCTTGACCATCAACTCCTGTATCACCGTGCGCACCCGTCTGCGCTGGGCGCTGTGCCGCACGGGCGAGTCCGGCTCGTGCAGCGTGTGCTGTCCGATCAGACGCAGCAGGTTCATCGCCACCGCCGCCAGGGCACACACCAGGTAGTTGGTGTCAAACTTGCCCGAGGGCAGCCGCGTGAGGTCCATGTCAGTCTTGAACTCCGAGTGAAACTGCTCGTGCCTGCCGTGGTCGGCGTACAAGGCCATGATGCTCTCGGGCGTGAACGCCTGGGGCAAAGTGCTCGTCCAGCCCTCCAGCACATACTCGGGCAGCAGCATCTGCTGGCCGCGCCGGTCAATGGTTCGCTCGCTCAGGCGGTACACCCGCCGCGCAGCCAAGACATGGCGCTCGTGCTTGACTTGAACCGCCTCGCTCCAGACACATTGGCGCTTGCCCTCGCGCAGCACCGTCCAGCGGGTATCGGCATCGGCCACCTTGGCCCGGGCGATTGTCTCCACCGGTGTGCTGCGCGGGTTCCATTTGATGATGAAAGCCATCTTGCGCTGCAGCGCCTTGGCCTGCTGGTCAATGGCGCACATGAGCTTGGCCGAGTCAAAGCCCGAGTCGGCGCGAGCGAGCAAGGGCTCTGGCGTGAGCCGGGCTGCCAGCGGCAACACACGCTCGAAGTTGTACTCGGTCTCACAGGCCGAGTGCTGCGTGCCCGGGCGCAAGGCCAGTTCCAGGCAATAGCCCTGCGTGCCCAGGTAGCACGCCAATGGGCAGTAGCCGTCCACACCGATATAGGTGCGGCCCACGTGTTCTTTGGCCGTGCCGCTGTTGTCCATGGCGAAGGTATCAAGGTCCAGGGGGACGTATCCACAGGGCAGCGCACCGAAGTCCACTGGCTTGCCTGCGATCCGCGTGCCGAGCACTGCAGCGTTGATGCGCTCGGCCAGATCAAACCAGTCTGGGGCATGGGCATCCAGGCGCTGGCGCAGCGTGGGCGAAGACGGCACAGCGCGCAAATGCAGGGCGCGGGCAAAGAAAGTGTCTTTGCGCTGACCCTCGATGGCATCAAAGTCGTTCTTGCCCAGGCACAAAAGGCCCAGGTAGCTCTTGAGGATGTCGCTGTTGGCGATGCCCGAACGCACCGGGAAGGCCGGGTCAATCAGGGCATTGATGTTGATGCGCTTGAGATGCTTGCCAATCAGGGCCAGACCGGCCTGGTTGCTCAAGTCGTAGGGCAATTGTTTGATTACAAAGTCGGTCATGGTCGCTTC
>NZ_JBKDRI010000058.1:0-26014 GCF_046341535.1 Acidovorax sp.
GGCTGCTGCACCGGCAAAGAAGGCTGCGCCCGCCAAGAAGGCTGCTGCACCTGCGAAGAAGGCTGCGCCCGCTAAGAAGGCTGCTGCACCTGCGAAGAAGGCTGCTGCGCCAGCCAAGAAGGCGGCTGTGCCGGCAAAAAAGGCCGTGACTGCAAAGAAGACCGTAGCCGCCAAGAAGGCCACGCCGTCCAAGGCAGCGCCTGCAAAGAAGGCAGCGCCCGCCAAGAAGGCCCCCAAGGCCCCTGCCCCTGCGCCAGCACCTGCCGCGCCAGCAGCGCAGACTACGCTGAATCCTCAGGCAGCATGGCCGTTCCCAACGGGGAACAAGCCCTGAACGCGACAACTTCGCGCTCAAACCCGGTGCCAAGGCACCGGGTTTTTTTGGGGGTGCGCCCGGCACGCGCGCATTCTTGCGGGTGCAAGTCCCGCCGCAAGTTGATCACAGCGAGCGACGCCAAGCGCAACTGCGTGAGGGCGACCGATTGTGGAAAGTAAGCTCCGCGAATCTGCGAGCCGATCAACTTGAACTGCACCGAAGGCGCTGCCAACCAGGGCAAGCGGGGCACTTGCCGCGAAGCTCTCGTGAGCAAGGCGAAGTGGCTGCGGATGCAGCGGTAGTGCCGCCGATGAGTGGGTTCTTGCCTGGGGAGAGCTTGCCTTTTTCCTGTAGGGAAGACGTCACCGCTGGATCGAGGAGTCCGCAAAGGTCGTGGCAGTGGGAGCCGAGGCCGCTGGGGTCACAAGGCAGGCGCGATGCGATCGCTTGGTCCCTCGACAGCACTCGAACTTTGGCCGCTAGGCCGCATGAATACTGGGTGTGGTTTGACTTTCTGCAAAATGTACCCCCAAATGTACCCCCAGACTGTTCCTGATACCCCCCCGCCATGAAGCTGACCGACGCCAAACTGCGCAACCTGACCGAGCCCGGCAAACACTTTGACGGGGGCGGGCTGTACCTGGACGTGACGAAGGCCGGGGGCAGGTACTGGCGTTTGAAGTACCGGCACGGCGGCAAGGAAAAGCTGTTGGCGCTGGGGGTGTATCCCGCCGTGGGGCTCAAGGATGCACGCGACCAGGCGGCAGAGGCCCGCAAGGTGCTGCAGGCTGGCGACGATCCGGGCGCGGTGCGCAAGGCCAGCAAGGCGCAGGCAAGCCACGAAGCGGCGAACACCCTGGAGGCCGTGGCCCGCGACTGGCACCAGCACCAGGCTGGCCGGTGGGAGCCTGACACCGCCGGGCGCATCCTGGCATCGCTGGTGGCCGACATATTCCCCACGCTGGGTGCCCGACCCATGGCCAGCATCAAGCCGGGCGAGGTGCGCGAGGCTATCGTGAAGATTGAGAAGCGGGGCGCAGCCGACCAGGCGGGCAGGGTGCTGCAGCGCGTAAAGGCGGTGTATCGCTGGGCGGTGATCCATGAACGCATCGCAACCAATCCCATGCTTGACCTGGTGCTGTCTGAAATCCTCAAGCCCCGCGAGGTGCAGCACCGGGCGGCCATGGCCGATAAGGAACTGCCCGAGTTCCTGCGCAAGCTGGACGCCTACGAAGGCGACCCCCACACCGTGCACGCGCTGCGCATGGTGATCCTCACGGCCACGCGCCCGGGCGAGGTGCGCGGCGCACGGTGGGCAGAGTTCGACCTTGATGCAGCGCTGTGGGTGATCCCGCCTGAGCGCATGAAGATGCGGGCTGAACACCGCGTGCCCCTGTCTCGCCAAGCCGTGGAGGTGCTGCGCAGCATGCAGGCCCTGAGCGGTGGGCGCGAGCTGGTGTTCCCGAGCCCTGTCTACCCCAGCAAGCCCCTGAGCGAAAACACCTTTAATTCGGCCCTGGCCCGCATGGGCTACAAGAACACGGCCACGGCCCACGGGTTCCGGGCGCTGTTTTCCACGGTGGCCAATGAGTGCGGATGGAATCCCGATGTGATCGAACGCCAGCTCGCCCACAAGGAGCAAAACGAAATCCGGGCGGCCTATCACCGCAGCACCTACATGCAGGACCGCGAGCGGTTGATGCAGTGGTGGGCGGACTACCTGGACGGGCGCAAGGCGGGCAACGTGGTGAAGATGCCCCAGCGGGCCGCATGACGGACCTGGAACCGAATCGAGTGCGAAAACCGGGAACCGCGACCAGGCGGGCACATCCCAGCACCACACCACAAGGGCCGCGAGGCCCTTTTTTCATGGGCGCAGCGGTGTGTTTTTGCATTTGCTTCGCCACCATTCCCCGGAAAACCGTGGGAACAGTGGGAACAAACATCAAGAATCAAGGATTCATGCGGGTTACCGGCTGGTCATGAGTGGGAACAAAGTGGGAACAGACTGGGAACAGAGTGGGAACAAATGAGAATATTTTTATATAGTGAAAAAAATCACTCATTCATACCTTATTCCCTCCTTCCCCCGAGCCCTTCGCGGCCCGCCTTTGTTCCCTTTGCCTTTGCCTGCCGTGCCCCCCTGCCTGGTGCTGGTTTTGCCGCTTGCGCACTTGCCCGGAAATGAGCGCGAGAGGGTGCCTCCCGATGCCCCGCACTGCGCCGGGCGGACGTGCGCACGTGTGGATTTGTTGCCCCCGGCTGGCGGGCCTGCAAGCGGGCGAGCTGGGCAAAATAGGCGCATGAGCAAAAGCAATGACAGTGCAGCGCGAGGGCCTGGCGGTAGGCCAAAGGGGGAGGTTTCCATGGCTCTGCTGGCGGCGGTGGGCGAGCTGGCCACGCCTGAGCGCGGGGCCACACTGCGGGAGGTTGCGGCCCGTGCGTGCGTGGGCCTGGTGGCTGCAAGGCATGCGCTGTGCTACCTGCGCCGCTCTGCCGCTGTGGTCATTGTTCGCACGCGCCGCGTGCCCTACCGGAACAAGCCGGTGGCTGAGTACGCTTTACCCGACCCGGCGCAGGCCTCGGAAGTCACCAGCGGGGGCGGTATAGGTGCGCTACTGTCGGCATGGGGCGGCGCTGTGGATAACTTTTGACGCTACTTTGCTCAAAAAATGAGCAAACGCGGAACGCGCGTAACCCCGCGTAAACATTAAATTTTCCCGTTAAGGTGCAAAAGTTGTCCACAATGCACAGTAGATGCGACGGGCGTTATGTTAAATACGGTGCGTTTTCACTTTATTTTGCATTGTATCGGGAGTGTGGGCACAATGCGCAAGCATGACCCTTGATGAATTCGAATCGGCCATTGCGGCCCTGGGCTGGAAAGCCAGCGACTTTTGCCGGGCCACGGGCCTGCACCGTAACACCCCAAGCCGCTGGCGCAATGAGGGCGTGGAGATACCCGAATGGGTGCCCCGCCACCTGGGGCTACTGTTGGACGTGCGGCGCCTGTACGCGGCCCACACGGTGCCTGCAAGCGATAGGGCGGCGGGGTGGTTCCTGCAGGATTTGGAGCGCCTGCATGCTGCCTATCTGACGCAGCCAGAAGGCAAGGTGGGGGAGTAATGGGCACCGAAACGACCCGCATCAAGCCCCCCGAAGGCGGCGGCTGGCAGGTACATAGCCCCTACGGTGCCCAGCGCTACAAGGATGGGCCTGATGGCTATGTGGTGCGTTTGGCCGATGTGGTGCGTTGGCTCGTGCAAGCTCGTGAAACGTCGTTTGCCAGTGCCGTGCGGGCAGTCTGCGCGCCGCTGGAAGGCGATGCGCCGCCCCTGCTCTATCGCCTTGATGCCATGGAGGATGCCGCACCAGAAAACGACACTACCGAATGGTTGAAGTACCTTTCTGGTTATGAGGGGTTGCATTCGTTACCGCCACAGGTTGCCAATGCTAGGGCTGCAGCGCGAGATATCAAGGCATCTTGGTTGATGGCGCCTCGGGATCTAGCGCGACTGGTGAATACGCCTGGCTTCACCGCTGAGTATGACGAAACGAAAGAATCCCCTTTTGAATTTAGCGAGCGAACGGATAGGAGCGGCGGGCCAAAGGACTTGGCAGTGCCCTTCGCTGTTGCGCACGCGCTTTGGGGCTGGGGCACCGTGGTAGAGGTGGCACCAGCTTCCCCCTTTCCGCTGGCTGATTGGTCCTCCCTGGTGGTCTACCGCAAGGCGAACCCCGGCAGTGATTGGGGTTTGGGGAATCAGGTGGCTGTCGGAAAAACTGAGCTGGAGCTCAGGAAAAAAGGCGGTAAAACCCAATCCGATGCGTTGACAGATATGGCGCTTGAGGTGGGGCTAAAGACACGTCAGGCGATGCACAACGCTTTGTATCGTGATCGCAAGCGAGCCAAGAAAAATGAGCGGGCAGTAGCAGCACAGTCCTCAACCCAAGTGCGCGACGGTAAGCGGCACGCGAAGGGCGCATAGCCTTACCCCTTGCCCATCCCCTACGGCCCGCGCTACACTGCGGGCAAGCCGAAAGGCCCGGTGCTTGAAAACACCACATCCGAAGAGGTCGCAGCCCCCACCTGAAAGCGGGGCTTTGTCACGCCTAAATTCTGGGGGTTGGTGCGCCTGCACCGCACCACCATGGTTTCGGGCGGGATGGGGCGAACGGCAACGCCGCCCGCACGGCTTCGGACGTGTTTTCAACATCCCGTCCACCCGCTGCGCTTGAAAACGCAAACGGTGGGTTCCCTTGCTTCCCGAAGGAGCTAAGACCATGACCGTCACCACACCGGCCAGCCGCAGCGCTGCGCCTTCTGAGCCCCACGCGGGCACCATCCCACTCGCTCACCTACAGCCAGTGCTTGCAGCGTTCAACGCTTGCAACCTGGCTAGCGCCTACCTGGAGCGCGGCAACGTGGCCGCAGCCCGGCGCAAGCTGGTGCAGGCGCTGGCATCCGTCAATCAGGTGCATGCGTGTGCGCAGCAAGGCGGTGCAGCATGAGCGCCGCTGCAATTGGCTTCTTAGCCCGCAATTGGGGGGCGCTAAATGCTCAGGTGCCAGCGATTATTGTTAACCCGGACGCATCGCCCTTGGACGTGCTGGCGTGGTGCTGGGGCGAGGTTGAGAGCTTGCACCAAGCCGCGAGGGTTTTTGAAGGCATAGAGAGCGAGGCGGTGGCTGCCATTTTTTTGCATCGCCTTGCGCCCTTGTCTGCGGTGTTCTGCGATGCCCTTCAAAAGATCGTGCGGGAGAGGATGCGGGCCGGTGCGGATGCGCTGCAAGGCGGTGGCCAATGAGCCCCAAGCACCACACCCCCAATCCACCTGTTGCAGCGCCTGGCGTGGCGAATGCTGTGACCGTGAAGCACCCGGTTTCGATGAGCGCTGGAGGCCGCGTTTTTGAGGTGCGTGAGGGCGTTCCCCTGACGGATGCCATGGATACGCTGGCATTGCTGCTTGCCACTGCGCAGGCGGCATCGTATGGCGTGGCAACCACGGCAGAGAGCACACCAGAAAACCCCGGCGTGGCCTGGGCTTCGGTGTACCTGTTGGAGTTGGCGGTCGACTTGCAAGCATCCATTCACGCGGGCCTGGTGCAAGCGCAAAGGGGTAGTGCATGAGCGCCGCCGTTATCTGCCTTCCTGGTGCCGCTGCTGCGCCCGTGCTTACGCCGAAGCTACCGCCAGGCCGCCCACCCCAAAACGTGACCAGCATTAGTCCGAGCAGTTGGCACCGCACGAGGCGCCGGGTGCGCATGGCCCAAGCGGCAGAGCTTGAGGCCGATGCACGGCGCTACCGGGCCACGGCTGCACGCATGCCCGAGTACATGAGCTTTGCACTAGAAAGGGCCGCGCTATTGGAGGCGCAGGCGCGAGCCCTGCGCGGTGCGCCGTGATGGGTTGCAAACCCGTGGCATGCAATCCATACACGGCGGGCCTTTTGCCCTCTGTACGGGCTACAGCGGACGCGTGCCACGCAAGTGCAACGCGATTTTTTGGGGTTACATCGCCTGAAATTCCTTCCATGCCTGCCCCGCCCATGTCGGATGCGGGGGGGCTCCAGCAAGGAAGGAAACCCACCTCATGCAAGTTGTTCACCAAGCCCGCCCGGTTGTCCCACGTGATCGCCTGGTGCGATTGCCCGAAGTCGAAGAAATGACGGGGTGCAAGAAATCGACCATCTACGAACTGATGCGAGCCGGGAAGTTTCCCAAATCGGTGCGCCTCAATGCACGCATGGTTGCCTGGCCAGAAACCGCCGTTCTGCAGTGGGTGCAAGACCGCATTGCAGAGGCGCAGCAGAGCACCGGGGTGCAGCAATGAACGCCCGCACAGTGGAGGGCCGCGCCATGGATGCGGATGAGCTGGACTACACGCCCAAGAGCTGGGAGGCACTAACCGCTGCTGACGTGGAGCGCTGCTTTAAGGCTTCGGACTTTGCAGACCGTGCGCTTTTAGACGCCATTAATGCAGTCCTGAACCTGGCTGCTGGCGTGGCAGACGCGGCACCCCTCATCGCAGCGCACATGCAGGCCGGTGCGCTTGCATACCTTGCCGAGCGTTTGGCTGGAGCACCTGCGCCAGCCAGTGAACCAGAAAACACCAACGACGCATGACAACCCATATCACCCCCGCCCTGATCCGCGCAGCCCTGGCGCACATTCCCGCCAGCCTGGCCCGTGAAGAATGGGCGAGGGTGGGCATGGCTATCAAAAGCGAGTACCCCGACGACACGGGCCGCGACTTGTTCGAAGCATGGAGCGCCACGGCAGACGTGCACGACGCGAGTGCCACGCGCAGTACCTGGCGCAGTATCAAGGCCGGGGGCGGTGTGGGCATTGGCACACTGTTGCGCATTGCCAAAGAGCACGGCTTTACGCTGCCCAAGGGTGCCCAAGCACCCCCAGCCCCAAGCCCCGCAGAGCTGGCCCGCCAGCAAGCCGAACGCGCCCAGCAGCGCCAGGCCGAAGAGAGCGCCCGCAAGGCCGCGCAAGCCGCTGCAGCCGCTGAGGCGCTGGCCGTGTGGAATGCAGCCAGCGACACGGGCACAAGCCCCTACCTGGCCCGCAAGGGCGTGCACGCCTACGGCGTGCGCTTTGCGCCGGATGGCTGGTTGCTGGTGCCTGTACGCGATGGTGAAGGCACGTTATGGAACCTACAGCGCATTGCGCCAGAGCGTGCGCAGTACGGCACCGACAAGCTGTTTATGAAGGGCGGGCGAAAGGCTGGGCTGTGGCATACGCTGGGCGCTTCCGAAGCTGCCTCGGTGCTGCTGCTGGCCGAAGGCTACGCCACTGCGGCAAGCCTGCATGAAGCCACGGGGCACCCGGTTGCAGTGGCCTTCGATGCGGGCAACCTGGCTGGCGTTGCGAAGGCCCTGCGCCAGCGTTACCCCGCTGCCTTGCTGGTGCTGTGTGGCGATGACGACCGCGCCACCGAGGCCCGCACCGGCAACAACACGGGCCGCGTGAAGGCCGAAGCTGCAGCGCTTGCGGTGGGCGGTGTCGTGGCCTTGCCTGATGGCCTGCCCGAGGGCGCAAGCGACTTCAACGATATGCACCGCGCCCATGGCCTGGGTGCGGTGCGCGATGTGGTGGAAAGCGCCATTGCAGCCGCTGCGCAGGCCCCGCAACGTGCCGCAAAGCCCCGCCAGCGGCCCGATACCGGGGCGGGTGGTGGTTCTGGCGGGGGCTCTGACGATGGCCCGCCCGCACCCGCCGATGATGTGGGCCATCATGACCCGTTCACGGTCGATGCCGATGGTGTGCACTACCACGGGCGGGGCCGCGATGGTGAGCCCCTGCGCCCGCTGTGGCTCTGTTCCCGGCTTGATGTGGAAGCCCTGACACGGGATCAAGAGAGCCAGGGCTGGGGCTACCTGCTGCAGTTTGCAGACCCGCTGGGCAAGCCCAAGCAATGGGCCATGCCTGCCCGCATGCTGTCGGGCGATGGGGGCGAATACCGGGCCGTTTTGCTGAACATGGGGCTACGCATTGCCACCGCGCCGACGGCCCGCAACCGCCTTACTGAGTACATCCAAACACGCCGCCCGGCAGACTTCGCCAGTTGCACAGACCGTATCGGCTGGCACCCCACCGAAGGCGGTGGCATGGCCTACGTTCTGCCCCACGAAACCATTGGCGACGATGCCGAGCGCATCGTGTTCCAGAGCGATAGCCAGATGGAAAACACCTTTCGCGTGAGGAAGGATGCAGCCGCCTGGCGTGATCGAATTGGGGTGCTGTGCGTGGGCAATAGCCGCCTGGCGTTTGGCGTGGCCAGCGCCTTTGCCGGGCCGCTGCTGCGCATGGCGGGCATGGAGAGCGGGGGCTTTCACCTGCGGGGCGACAGCAGCACCGGCAAGACAACGGCCCTACGCCTGGCCGCCAGCGTGTACGGTGGCCCCAGCTACATGCAGCGCTGGCGCACCACCGATAACGCGCTGGAGGCCATCGCCGCACAGCACTGCGATTCGCTGCTGATCCTGGATGAACTGGCGCAGGTGGAGGGTAAGGTGGCTGGGGAGTGCGCCTACATGCTGGCCAACGAACAGAGCAAGGCCCGCGCCACCCGCAACGGTGCGCCGCGTGCCCGCCTGTCCTGGCGCTTGCTGTTCCTGTCTGCTGGTGAACTGGGGCTCGCTGACCACATGGCCGAAGGCATGAAGCGCGCCCGCACTGGGCAAGAGGTGCGGATGGCCGACATACCCGCAGATGCGGGCGCAGGCCTGGGCGCTTTCGAGAACCTGCACGGCTTTGCGGGCGGGGCCGCGTTCTCCAGTCACCTTGCCCGCGAGGCGCAAGCGTGCCATGGTGCACCAGGGCGCGCCTTTATCGAATGGGCATGCAGCAAGGCCGCGAGCCTGCCCAAGCGCTTGCGCGCCAGCGTGCAGGCCCTGGCCCGGCAATGGGTGCCTGATGGTGCAGCCGGTCAGGTGGAGCGGGTAGCCGCCCGCTTTGCACTGGTGGGCGTGGCTGGCGAGCTGGCGACGGAGGCGGGGCTTACGGGCTGGCCTGCAGGTGAGGGCGAGCGGGCTGCACGCGCGTGCTTTGATGCCTGGCTGTCGGCCCGTGGCGGGGCGGGCAATGGCGAGGTGCGGCAGATGCTGCGCCAGGTGCGCCGGTTTCTTGAAGCGCATGGATCGGGCCGCTTCACCTGGTGGCATCGGGCATCGGATGACCGCGCGCCCAACACACTGCAGCGCGCCGGGTTTCGCCGCATGGTGGACAACGAGGGCAAGCCAATTAAGAGCGATGCCGACCACCTGCGAGAGTATGGCGATCGCATGACGCCCAAGGATGGAGAGGCGGTCAGTGTTGAATACTTCATTCTGCCCGAGGTTTTTCGCTCTGAGGTGTGCCAAGGCCTGGACTATCAGGCCGTTGCCCGCGTTCTGTTGGAGCATGGGGCGCTGCTGCCCAGCACCGGGCGTGCATTCGACTGCAAGCAACGCCTGCCAGGCCTGGGCTTGTCGAACTGCTATCGCATCCCGCCCGCTCTGTTCGAACTGGACATCTGAGCCCCAGCCATGGCCGTGCACGCGCATGCACGGCCATTAATTCACCCCTGCAAAGCACGACCGCGCCGCCCGCTGGAGGGGGCGGGCAGGGGCTCTTTTCGCGCTGCTGGTGGCTTACCTGTAAAAAGCACCAGTGTGCAAAACCCCTTGCGTTCTGTTGGCACTTCGGGGCTCTGCACGTCTGCGCCCGCTAACTGCGCGGGGCCGTGAAAACTCCCGCAAATGTGCAAAAACAGTCCGACACCCTGAAATTTGTTCCCACTGTTCCCACTGTTCAAAAGTCAGTGGGAACGCGGAGAGCCTTTATCCATGCGGTGTTCCCACTGTTCCCACTGTTCCCACGCAAAAACACGATGGCCGAAGAAAAGACGGCCCAAAGGCTGTGCGCGACACCCACCGATATTTCCCGTAAATGTGCATTGAGTGGGCAGCGGGTGGGCTGGGGTGGCCGCTGCATGCCGGTAGGCTGCTGCCCTGCTGCCCTGCTGCCCTGCTGCCCTGCTGCCCTGCTGCCCTGCTGCCCTGCCGTCCCACTAGGGCGGGCGTGACGAAGCGAGAGGGTAGGGGGGGCTTGAAAGTCTGGGGTGCACGGGCCGGAAACCGACCTGTTCCTCATTTTTTTGTGCGCGCAAGTTTCGATAGGGGGGGGTATCCCCCTTCGGCATGGGCTCTGTTCGGGCGGGCTGTTTTGAGCGCTGGAAATACCAGCCCAACTGTGGCCGTTGGCCCCCGCCTGACCTGGTGCATGTACCCCCAGTTTCTGGAAATGCACCCCCAAATGTACCCCCACGTACCCCCGGATTCCGGCACACTTCGCCGCACGTTTGCGCACTAGTCAAAGCCACTTCCCATAGGGAAAAAGAAAAAGGCCGGAAGCTTGTGGAAGCCTTCGGCCTGTGATTTGGTCTCCTCGACAGGAATCGAACCTGTATCTAGCGCTTAGGAGGCACTCGTTCTATCCATTGAACTACGAGGAGGGAGGGCAGTCGCGCATTGTAGGTGCTGCGCGGGGCGTGTCAGGGGCAGGGCGGGTCAGTCGTACTTGATGGTGTAGATGATGTCCACCGCGCTCTTTTCACCGGTCTGTCCGCGCAGGGTGAGGTGCCGGGTCAGGTCGTAGAAGACGAACAGTGTGCCCAGCGTTCCCGACAGGCTGCGTTCGTAGGTCACATACAGGTCACTGGACAAGCGCTTGCCGAACGTGAGCGCAGCGCCCGTAGCGTCCTGGCCGGTACCTGGGCCCTTGAAACCTATTTCATCGAGGCCTGCGCGGCTGGCGATGCTGCTTGCCGTGTTGTTGAGGCCGCCCCGGCCCAGCAGTGCCAGCGCGGCCTGTTGCAGAACGGCGGCCTCTGCCCCGGCCGCTGTGGCATCGCGGCCCAGCACTACCCACGAGAGTTTTTCGGCATCGGGCAGATCGGGTTCCGAATACAGGCGTACGCGCGGGGCCTGGGCGCTGCCCGTGATCTGCACGCCCGCGCGCACGGCAATGTTGGGGCGCAGTGCCAGGATGTCGAGCGAGGGATTGTTGTGGGGGCCGTTGAAGCGGATCAGGCCCGTTTCCACATTCAGCATCTGCCCCCAGGCGCGGTAGCGGCCTGCCTCGGTGCGCACCTCGCCCGTCACGCGCGGCGGGCCCCCAGCTACCGGGGCGTTGCGCACCTGTACCTGGCCCGTCAGGCGGCTGGTGATGCCATGGCCATTCAGCGCGAAGTCATTGCCCAGGTTGAAGGTGACGGCTACGTCTGGCGGTTTGAGGGTGGCCACCTGAGAGGGCACAGCGGCCTGTGAGGTCTTGACCTCGGCTTGCTTCGCTCGATCCTGGGCAGCCGATCGAACCACCACATCGCTGCCCAGACTCGGCGGGCTTTCGTCAGGCAGGATGATGGTGGCGCGGTCAGCGGTAAGGGTGCCTTGCAACGCGAGCTGCCCCTGGAGCAGGCGCACCTTGAGGGGGCCCGACACGCTGAGCTGGCGGTCGGCTCGCACCAGCAGCTGTAGCGCGCGGGCTTCGGCATCGATGTCCATCGCGATGCCTGACGGCCTGCCTGCGCCGTTGGACGCCTCACTCCAGCGGATGCTGCCGCTGGCCGTCAGCGTGCCGCCATCGGTCGGCGCGACCGTGCGGTTGCCGCTCAAGCCTGCAATGCGCGCGCCGCTGCCGCGTCCGCCCTGGAGACGAAACTCGTTGATCTGCAGCTCGTTGCCCCGCAGGGTGGCCCGCAGCCGGCCGCCCTGTAGGTCCACCCCGTCCAACACCGAGCGCACGGCCATGTCGTCGGCCCCCAGCGTACCGGACCAGCGCGGCGCATCGCGCGTGCCCGACAGCGTGGCGTTGGCCTGGAGCGTCCCGCCCACGCGCCACCCTGGTGGGGCCAGGCTTGACCACAGGCCTACGTCCGGCAGGCTGGCGCGCAATCGTGCGGCCACGGGCGCGTCGGTGGCCCAGGTGATGCCCAGCGCACCGGCAGTGCCTGTGGTGGGTGCGATGCGGGTACTGGCGGTGGCGTCGATTTCGCCGGCGCGATCGCTGGCCCACTGCAGGCGGGCGCGCAGGGTCTCGCCGTCCAGCGTCATCGACAGTTCGGCCAGTCGCACTCCGGCTGGGGTCCCTGCGGCGGGTGAGGTTTCCGACGCGGTCGACGCCGGCGTCGCGCTTGTCTCTGCCGCACCCGCACCCGCAGCCTTGCCCTGCCCACTGCGCTGCACGGCGGTGATGTCCGTTGTATCACCCGCCAGGATTCGCAGGTCGCCGCTGGTCCGTCGCAGGCTGGCGTTGCCGCGCAGTCCCTGGGTGGTGTCGATGTTCCATTGCCCATCCAGCACCATGCTGCTGGCCAATCCGATGCGCGCGAGAAGGGGCTGTGCCGGCTGATCCGTCGCGCCTGGCGTGGCGCCGATACCGAGGCTATCGACCCACACAACGGGTAAGCCTTGCAAAGTGCCCTGGCTTTGAACTTTCAGGCCTGTGAACCAGGAGACGCGCACAGGCTGCCATGTCAGCAGCACCGCCCCGGGTGTTGGCCCGGTGATGCGCGCCTGGCCAGCGGATGCCTCTACAGTCAGATCGGCTGTGGCGGGCGCCGAAGCACTTGCGCCGCCCGGCACTGCTGTGCGAGCTGCTACCGTGATCGGCTCGGCAAGCTGCAGCACCCATGGCCCCGCCCGCTGGACATGTTGCACCTGGGCGCGCAATTCATTGAACACCACACGCCATTGCCCTGCGCCCACCAGAGCCCCGCTGGCCTGTGTTTTCAGCGCAATGTGTTGCGTTGTCTGCGGCGAAGTCGGGTTCAGGCGGGCAGCACCGTCCAGCGATAGCAGGGCCTGGCCCAGGTTGCCCGAAAGCACTGCCTTGAGGTCGCGCAATTGCACGGCAGTGCCCGCGTTGCCACCGGCATCGTGCGGTGATGGCCACTGCAGGTCAAGCTGCTGGGTGGAGGCGCTGGCCTGCAACTCAAAGTCAGGGGCAACGGCTACGTTACGGCTGGTAGGGTGCTGCCACTGCTTCAAGGCCGATTCCCAGCCGCCTTTCCAGCGCACGCCGACTTGGGCTGCACCCTTGGCTCGTACACCGGCTAGCATGGGCTGCAGACGCGCGCCTGCCACGGGCAGGCTGGCGAGCCAGCGCAGGGCCCGGTCGGGGTCTGACCACTGGAGGTTGAACTCTCCTTCACCTCTGCTCGCGGCGATCGAACCGTTCGCTCGCGCCGTGGCACCTGGCAGCGTGATTGCCAGCTGCCCCATGACCGACTTTTCGGCGGGCGCGATGCGTAGCTGCGTGGCTTCGATCCGGGCCTGCAGGGCATCGATCAGCAACTGCTCCAGCAGCAGGGTTCCATGCGCATCGGGCCAGGCCGGTGTTGACTGCGAGGCGCCCGACGTGGCAGAGGTCCGCTGCGAGCGGTCGGGTTGCCAGGTGCCCTGTGCCTGCAAGGTCCGGATGCCCCGCGGCGCGGCGCGGCCAGCGGTAGCGCGAACGTCGGCATTGAAGCGCACCGCATCGCCTTGCATGTCGGCCCGGATATGGCCCGACAGCGGGGCGGCTTCCAAGGCCGTGTGCAGTGCGGCGGGCTGCAGGTTGTGCAGATCGGCCTGACCACTGACCGCGCCGGTGGCCGGGGTGAACTGCCCCTGCACCACGGCGCTGCCACTGCCCGCCGCGAGCGTGGCCGATGCCACGGTCCAGCGGCCGTCAGCCAGTCGGGCATCTGCCTGCAGCGACGTCAGGGGCAGGCGGGCGGCATCCCATGGGCCGGCCAGATCGTTGCGCAGGCGGGCCTGCACGGACCAACCCTCGGACGGGGCTGTGGCCCTCGGTGAGACGGGAGCGGCGCGCGTGGGGCCGGCCTGCACCGTGCCGCTCAACAGCGTGGCGGGTGCCTTCGGCCACAGCGCCGCCAGGTCGAGGGCCCGCAGGGTCACGACAGCGGTATCCAGTGGCTCAAGCGCCCAGGGGCGCAGCGTGGCTTGCAGGTCGGCCTGCATGGGCTCGGTGCCTGGGGTGAAAGCAGGCTTGCCGGTGATGGCAGAAGCCGAAGCGCGAGGCGGTGGCGATGCCGTGGCGGTAGCGTTCGAGCCAGCCACGCTGCGAATGCTGGCCTTTGCCTGCAGCGTGGCAGCGGCGGTGGCCAGCGTACCGTGCAGCGTGGCCTGGGCCACCGCCTGCAGCGGGGCGGCCGCGCCGGGCAATTGCGTGCGCAGGGTTCCGTCCACCGTGGCCTGCAAGGCCATGGGCGCTCGGGCACCGAGCGTCGCGCTGGCGCTGTAGCGGCCCTGGGCCAGCTCCACGCGTGCCAGGTTCACACGGTGTTCGCTGCCGTCAAAGCGATAGTCGCCTGAGAGGTCCGTGATCTGCGCTGCGAGCGGTCCAGCCCAGGCGATCTGGTCGACTCGAAACGCCAGGCTCACTGGCACCGGCAGCAACAGTTCTTCAATCGGCGGGGCTGGCTCCATGGGCGGGGCGTCGTGGCGCGTGATCTGCACACGCACGGCATGCACATCGCCCAGCGCCGCCTGGCGCTGCAGCAGCGGGGCCAGTTGCCAGCCGATGGTGATGTCGGTCACCTCCACGGCCACGCCTGGGCTGCTCCAGCGCAGCCAGCCGATATGCCCGCCGCTGCGCAGCGAGCCACGGACCTCGCGACTTTCCAGTTGTTGGTCTGCCGGCAGATAGCGCGCTGCGCGGGCCAGTGCGGTGGCCAGCGAACTACTGCTGCCAGCCCAGAACCACAGCCCCGCGCCCAGCGCCAGCAGCAGGGCTACCAGGGCAGCCAGCAGCCAGCCCAGCGCGTACAGAGCTCGCCGGTTACGTGACTCTGCGGCGCGGGGTACACGCGCTCCCGTGCCAACGTCGTTAGCGCGTGGGGCAGGCTGGGGGCTGGGCGACATGTTCGGATCAGTTCAAGCGTCAGGGCGCGCTGCAGCGATGGTCAGAAGCTGAACCCCAGCCGCAGGTGCAGCCGCACATCCTTGGTTTTGACCCCATACGCCAGGTCGGCCTGCAGTGGCCCCACGGGGCTGCGCCAGCGCAGGCCTGCGCCCACACCCACGCGCGGTGAGAGGTCGCCCACGCGGTCGGCCACGGCACCAGCGTCGATGAACACCGTGCTCTCCCAGTCGGTCATGGCGCCGCGGTACACGATGGGGCGCTGCCATTCGGCGCTGGCCACAGCCAGGTAGCGGCCGCCGTAAAGCTGCCCGTTGTGGGTGCGCGTGCCGATGCTGCGGTAACCGTAGCCGCGCACGGTGGTGTCGCCGCCCGTGAGAAAAAGCTGTGTGACCGGGATCTCGGCACCTTCGCGCGCCAGCACGGCGCCGCCTTCGGCCCGCAGCGCTATGCGGGCGTTGCGGCCTATGCCTGCGTCGTCGTGGATGCGTCCGGCCGCGATGAAGGTCTGCCCGCGCAGCAGGGCTCGCACGAAGGGGGTTCGGTCGGGCTGCAGGGTCGTGCCCAGGCCCAGCTCGGCAGCCATGCCGTAGCCGCTGGTGGGCGCGATCGGGTTGTTGAAGTAGCGGCCCGTCCAGCCGTAGTGGATGCTGATGGCGCTGCCTGACGGCGGTGGATTCAGGCCCTGGCTGAGCGCGTGGTCGTATTGCACGAAGTAATAGCGGTCGATGTTGCGAGTGCTTTGGCTGCGGCCCGAGCGCAGTCGGCCGCTGTTGACTTCATAGTCGCCCGTGTTTTCCCGTTGCAGCTGGGCTCCGGCAAACCAGCGCCAGCCGTTGTCGTCGGGAAGCGCGGTGGCTTCGGTTTCGATGCGCTGGGTTTCCTGGTCGAGCGCCAGCTTGCTCGTCGCGCGCCAGTCAAGGCCAGGCAGCTTGTTGTGGATGTGCTCTAGAGTCAGGCGCGCACCGCTGTCGGTGGACAAGCCCAGGCCGAATACCAGGTGTTGCAGTGGCGCCTCGCGCACCTGGGCCATGACGGGCGCGGCGGCCGGGTCGGCAGCTTCTGTGTCCAGCGAGAGGAATACCGCGTCGTAATAGCCACTGCTGGCCAGGCGCAGTTGGGCGTCCAGCATTTCGGCCTCGTCATAGATGGCGCCGGTAGGCAGCCGCGCCAGGCGCCTTGCGCTGTCCGGGTCGTAGCGCTGGCTGCCTTGCACGCGCAGCGGGCCGAACCGGTAGGCCGGACCGGTGTCATACGTTACCTCCAGCTTGGCTTCATGGGTGTCGGCGTCGATCTCTGCCCGGCTGCTGGCGATCCTGGCGGCCGGGTGGCGGTATGCCTGCAGCCGGCGCAGTCCGCTGGTCTTGGCCGCGTCCCAGGCCGATTGTGTGAAGGGCTGGCCCGGGGGTAGCGACCAGTCGCGCTGCACGCGTTGCTGTTGGCGCAGCGTGCCCCGTGCGTCCTGGGTTGGCGTGTCTGTGAACTGGATGTCGGCGCTGACGATGCGCGCCTGCGGCCCCGGCTGTACGTTGACGGTCACCGTTCGCGGGGCGTGGCGGCTATCAGGCGTATTGCTAAGTTCGATGGTGATGGTGGGTGCAAAGTAGCCCATGGTGCCCAGCAGCTCGCGCGCGTTGGCGTCAGCCGCTCCCAGCAGGCGCTGCAGCTCGTTGGCCTGAAGGTCTGGCAGGCCGCGAAAGCGCTGCAGCTCCAGATGGCGAACCAGTGTTTCGCGCACGGACTGGGGTGCCCGAACCTCGACCGCAAATGATGACAAGCTGGCTTCGGCCATGGTGCGCTCGGTAGTGGTCTCGGCATCGGCCGCGTTGCGATCGGCCCCGAGGGGCAGCAGGCTGCATCCTTGCAGCGGCAGTGCGGCAAAAAGCAGCAACGCCAGCCCGAGGGCCGGCGCTGGCAGCAGGGAAGATCGGCAAGGAGTGCAAGAGTCCACAGGCAGAGAAAAATCGGGTCGGTGGGCAGGCCATGTGCTTACAACGACCTACCGTGCCGGCAACTGCGTCGCTGGTTCGAGATGTCGCCATACCAGCGGGGCGCATGGTAGGCGGCTTCGTCCGTTGCGGGCCAGCACACCCGCACGCAGCCGATGCCCCCAAGCTTACTTCGACAGCAGCCGCATCGTTTCTTCCAGCCCCTTGAGCGACAGCGGGAACATGCGGTTGCCGACCAGCTGCAAGATGATGCTGATGCTCTGTCGATACTGCCATACGCCCGGCGGCTCGGGGTTGATCCACGCAAAATGGGGGAAAGCGCGTGTGAGGCGCTGGATCCACTCGGCGCCCGGCTCTTCGTTGTTGTACTCCACGCTGCCACCGGGCTGCAGGATCTCGTAGGGGCTCATGGTGGCATCGCCCACGAAGATCAATTTGTAGTCCTTGTTGTACTTGCGGATGATGTCCCAGGTGGGGAACTTCTCGGCGAAGCGGCGGCGGTTGTTCTTCCACACGAAGTCGTACACGCAATTGTGGAAGTAGTAGAACTCCAGGTGCTTGAACTCCGCCTTGACGGCGCTGAACAGTTCTTCGACACGCTGGATGTGTTCGTCCATCGTGCCGCCCACGTCCATCAGCAATAGCACCTTCACGTTGTTGTGCCGCTCGGGCATCATTTGGATGTCCAGATAGCCCGCGTTGGCCGCAGTGCTGCGGATGGTGCCCGGCAGGTCGAGTTCGAGTTCATGCCCCTCGCGCGCAAACTTGCGCAGGCGGCGAAGCGCCACCTTGATGTTGCGTGTGCCCAGCTCCTGCTGGTCGTCATAGTCCCTGAACGCGCGTTGCTCCCACACCTTCACGGCGCTTTTGTTCTTGCCTGCGCCGCCAATACGCACCCCTTGCGGGTTGTAGCCGCCGTGGCCAAACGGGCTGGTGCCGCCCGTGCCGATCCACTTGCTGCCGCCCTCGTGGCGCTCTTTTTGCTCTTCGAGGCGCTTTTTCAGCGTCTCCATCAGCTCGTCCCAGCCCATCTTCTCGATGGCGGCTTTTTGCTCTGGCGTGAGTTCCTTTTCCAGGACCTTGCGCAGCCAGTCGGCCGGGATTTCCTGGGTGAAGTCGGCCATCATCTCCACACCCTTGAAGTAAGCGCCAAAGGCCCGGTCGAACTTGTCGTAGTGCTTCTCGTCCTTGACCAGCGTGAGCCGCGAGAGGTTGTAGAAATCGTCCAGGCTCCATGCATCGTCTGACTTTGGTCCCACCACACCCGCCCGAAGGGCCTCCAGGAGCGTGAGGTATTCCTTCACGGACACGGGTAGCTTGGCTGCGCGCAGGGTGTAGAAGAAGTCGATTAGCATTATTTTTAGCCTTCCGCGCTTGCTCCTATTGGGTTTTATGCTCCAAAAGATATAGCAAATGCGCCTTGGCCTCAGGCCACTCGCCCGCGCGCATGCTGTACATCACCGTGTCGCGGATGGTGCCGTCGCGGCGCAGCGCATGGCCGCGAATCACGCCGTCTTTCTTCGCGCCCAGGCGCTCGATGGCGCGCTGCGAGGCAAAGTTGAAGTTGTCGGTGCGCCAGCCCACCACATGGCAGCCCAGGGTGTCAAAGGCGTGGCCCATCATGAGCAGCTTGGCGGTGGTGTTGACATGCGTGCGCTGCACGCTTTGGCGGTACCAGGTGTAGCCAATTTCCACCCGCTTCACGGCGGGCAGGATGTCGTGGTAGCTCGTTGTGCCCAGCACGGTGGCGCTGGCGTCATCCACCACCGCAAAGGCAAAGCGGTTGCCGTCGTCGCGCATGCGCAGGGCGTCCTCGATGTACTTGCGCGTGTCCTGGGGTTCGGGAACCGAGGTCACGCGCAGCCGCCATAGCTGACCATCGGCTGCGGCAGCGCGCAGGCCGTGCTCATGCGTGAGCGCCAGCGGCTCCAGCCGCACGCCGCGCTCGCACAGGGTCACGGGTTCCATGAAGGCCATCCCGGTCACTCCTTGCGCGCGTTGTGCCACCGTTTGGACAGGTGCAGGCCCAGCCCGCCGCCCAGGCCCACCATGGCAATGGCGATCAGGCTACTGGCCCCATAGCCCTCGGCAAAGACATCCAGCCCCAGAATCTGCCCGATCCAGTAGCCCAGCAGCGCGCCGCCCACAAAGCCGACGGCATCAGCGATACCGCTGGCCAGCAGCTTGCCGGGGTTGTTGTTGTCGGTGCTCACTCAGCGGTTCCTCTGGTTCATGAAGACCAGCTTCTCAAACAGGCTCACATCCTGTTCGTTCTTGAGCAGCGCGCCCACCAGCGGCGGCACCGATACGTTGTTATCGGCACTTTGCAGTGCCGACAGCGGGATGTCTTCGGCCACCAGCAGCTTGAGCCAGTCGATCAGTTCGCTGGTCGAGGGCTTTTTCTTCAGGCCCGGCAGGTTGCGCACGGCGTAGAAGGTCTTCATGGCCACGGTGAGCAGCTCGCTCTTGAGCGTGGGGAAGTGCACGTTGACGATCTGGCGCATCGTGTCGGCTTCGGGGAACTTGATGAAGTGAAAGAAGCAGCGGCGCAAAAACGCGTCGGGCAGCTCCTTTTCGTTGTTGGAGGTGATAAACACCAGCGGCCGGTGCTTGGCGCGGATGAGCTCGCGCGTTTCGTAGCAGTAAAACTCCATGCGGTCGATTTCACGCAACAGGTCGTTCGGGAATTCTATGTCGGCCTTGTCGATCTCGTCAATCAGCAGGGCTACGGGCTCGTCAGCCGTGAAGGCCTGCCACAGCACGCCCTGCACGATGTAGTTGCGGATGTTCTTGACGCGTTCGGCGCTGTCGCTGTCATTGAGCTGGCTGTCGCGCAGGCGGCTCACGGCGTCGTATTCATACAGGCCCTGCTGGGCCTTGGTGGTGGACTTGATGTGCCACTGCAACAGCGGCATCTTCAGCGCCTGAGCGACTTCCTCCGCCAGCATGGTCTTGCCGGTTCCTGGCTCGCCCTTGATGAGCAGCGGGCGCTGCAGCGTGATGGCCGCGTTGACGGCCAGCATCAGGTCCGGGGTGGCGACATAGTTCTCGGATCCTTGGAATTTCATGGGGCGCAACACCGGAAGGATGATGAATGGGCTTGACAGGCGCTGGCTATAATCGATGGCTGATCAGAGCCCAGAGCCGAACCTCCACGAGATTGTGCGCGCAAAATGAACAAAACGCTGACCACGCTATTTGCACTGGCTGTCGCTTCCGTGACCGCTGTCTCCCATGCCCAGGAAGCCAAGGGCAACGTGGAAGCAGGCAAGCAAAAGATCGCCATGTGCATCGGTTGCCACGGTATTGAGGGCTATCAGGCGAGCTTTCCTGAAGTGCACCGGGTGCCCATGATTTCGGGCCAAAACGCAAAGTACATCGCGGCGGCGCTGGTAGCCTATCAAAAGGGCGAGCGCAAGCACCCCACCATGCGCGGCATTGCAGCATCGCTGAGCGAGCAAGACATCGCTGACATGGCGGCCTACTACGAGCAGCATGGCAAGACGGGGACCGAGCTGCCCGCCAAGCCATCGCGTGAGCCGAGCGTGCAGGTGGCCGAGTTGCTCAAGAAAGGCGCTTGCGTGTCGTGCCACGGCGACAACTTCGCCAAGCCGATTGATCCCTCGTATCCCAAAATCGCTGGCCAGCATGCGGACTACCTGCTCGTGGCCCTCAAGGCCTACAAGGCCGATGCGCGTAATCCCAACCTGGGCCGCAGCAACGCCGTCATGGGCGGTATCTCCAAGCAGTTCACCAACGCTGAGCTCAAGGCCCTGGCCAACTACATCGGATCGGTGGAAGGCGACCTGCACGTGGTGCGCCAGTCCCGTTTTCGCTGAGATCAGCAAGCCCGACGGCCGGGTCCTGAGCGATCGGCCTGCGAAGCCCGCCCTGTGCGGGCTTTTGTGTTTTTGCGCCCACCATGGGCGCGTATCTGCGGGTGCTGTCCTTGCTGCGGGCCGGTCACACCGAGCTCAGTCAAACGCAACCGCAGGGCACTTGGCGCACCCCTTCGGCCAGCACGCCCTAGGAGCCTGTCGGACTTGGAGCGTCGAAAGCGAAAATCGGCCCCAGCGAGGACAGTTTTTGCCGAATTTGCAGCCCCATAGTCGAGCTATGGGGCAAAAAGGCGGTTAAAAATGGACCGCTGCGGTCGATTTGCAGCCGACGATTTCCAAGTCCGACAGGCTCCTAGGCCAGTCCTGTAGCGAGACCGCCCCTGCGTGCCAGTCGGCCAATGTGCCCCTGCGCAGCGGCCAAGGTGGCCCGCGCAGAGCCGGTGCGGTGGGGGCATCAACGGGTGGTGGAGGCGATCGACGGCGCAGCCCTGCTGTTCAGCGCATGCTGGTCCAGGCGCCCAGGGCGAGGCAGGCGCAGGCCACGCTGGTGAGCCGCACGCGCAGGTGCAGGTACCAGGGCGCGAGCACGACGCTGCGCTGCAAGCGGAAGTCCTGCACCAGATGCGCGGCAAAGCCAATGATGAGCAGCGTGGCACCCGCCGCTGGCGGCACCAGCAGGGCAGGCCAGGCCACAAGCGCTGGCACCACACTCCAGGCGAAGCAGGCATGGCGCTGGCGCAGCGGCATGTCGGGCATCGTCATGGCAAAGCCCCAGTGCAGTGCACCGACAAAGCTCAGGATGACAGCGCCATAGCCCAGGAGTGCGGGCACCCACCAGGTGGCGCGCAACGCTGGCCACGCCAGGCAGGCGGTCGCCAACGCCACAAAGGGAATGAGCCCACCGTAGCCGAGGCAGGTGACCGACACGGGGCGCTGTGCAGGAATCGGGGGGTGCATGGTGCAATCGTGAAAGCAGCAATGCGGGCATTGTGCAAACAAAGCTCGCAGCGTGCCCGGGCATGGTCACAAGACCTTCGGCGCTGACCGGGCCGCGCACCCGCCGCCCACGCACGGCCTGGGGCGGCGGTCGCGGGCAAGGGCTCAGTCGCGCGTGGCGCGCCGCTGCACAGCAGCCACGTAGGCCTCGCCGTCGGGTGGGCGTCCGGATCGCTGGCTGTCCCACAGCATCTGGCCCAGGCATTCCATGGCCGCATGGTGGGCGTCGTGCAGTGAATCCAGCCGCTTGGCCAGCAGCTCTACCGCCTGACGGATGCCGCGGGGTTGGTCGATGCTGCACTGCTCGCTGATCGACAGGTGCATCGACAGGTGCAGGAAGGGGTTGGTCTGCCCCGGCGTCTCGTCATAGTTGCGTGCCACGGCAGCGTCGCTGTCAGCCAGGTCGGGGTGGTACTCGGGGTGCTCGGCGATCCACAGGCTGGCCAGCGTCTCGATGGCTTCCATGGGGGCGCCGCTTCGGGATTTGGTGTGCACGCCGCACAGGAAACGGCGCACATCGGCTTGCGAGGGGCTGAACATGGGGGCACAGCGTAGCACGGGCGGTGGGCCCCGCGCCTGGGAAGAATCGGCGCGTCGAAAACGGGCATCGACTGCAGCGCCCATGCAGTCCTTGCGCGAGTGAAATCCTGGCGCTTGCGTGGCGTTTCAGCCGTGCGGCGCACCCATCATGCGCGAGATGGTGCGCGCCGCACGCAGCAGCGCGGGCAGCAGCGTTTCCTGCATCATCTGCGCGCTGGTGCGGTTGGCCTGGCCGCTGATGTTCAGCGCAGCCACCGTGCGGCCGCTGCGGTCGCTCAGCGGCGCGGCGATGGAGATCAGCCCTTCTTCGAGCTCCTGATTGACCAGGCACCAGCCCTGCGCGCGCGCCTGGCGTATGCGTTCGAGCAGCGTGGGCAGGTCGGGTGCCGTGTGTTCGGTGAATCGCTCCAGCCGATGGTGCGCCAGCCGGGCCTTGAGCTCGTCATCGGGAAGCGCCGCCAGCATGACGCGACCCATGGACGTCCAGCATGCGGGCAGGCGCGAGCCCACGCCCAGGTTGGTGCGCATGATCTTGTGGGTAGGCACGCGCAGCACGTACACGATGTCCAGCCCGTCGAGCACGGCGGCCGAGGACGACTCGCGCACTTCTTCCACCAGGTCTTCCATCACCGGCTCGGCCAGGTTCCAGATTGGCAGGGACGACAGGTACGCAAACCCCAGGTCCAGGATGCGCGGGGTCAGGCGAAACAGTTTGCCCTCGCTTTCCACATAGCCCAGGGTCTGCAAGGTCAGCAGGATGCGGCGCGCGCCCGCGCGTGTCAGGCCCGTCTGCGCGGCAACCTCGCTGAGGGTCTGCTGCGGCGTGCGCGCGCTGAACGAGCGGATCACCTCCAGCCCACGCGCAAAGGATTGCACGTAGCTGTCACCGGGTTTGGGGTCTTGCGAAGGGGGGGCTTGGAGATTCATGGGTGATGGGATTATAATTCTTTTAGCGAACAAATGTGCGTAATGCGAACAAATGAGGCGAACGTGCTTCGCTGGTGTGGCGTGGTGCTGCACAAGGCTGGGGCTCTCGGTTCATCACTTCTTGGGAAGGCGGTTTTCGATGATCAACAAATTGGCGGATTCAGTGGCACAGGCCCTGGCGGGCGTCAAGGATGGTGCCACGGTTCTGATTGGCGGCTTCGGCACAGCGGGCATCCCCGGCGAGCTGATCGACGGCCTGATTGCCCAGGGCGCGCGCGACCTGACGGTGGTGAACAACAACGCTGGCAATGGTGAGCAGGGACTCGCCGCGCTGCTCAAGGCAGAGCGGGTGCGCAAGATCATCTGCAGCTTCCCGCGCCAGGCCGATAGCCAGGTCTTTGATGGGCTGTACCGCAGCGGCGCGCTGGAACTCGAACTGGTGCCCCAGGGCAATCTGGCCGAGCGTCTGCGCGCAGCAGGTGCTGGGATCGGCGCCTTTTTCTGCCCCACCGGCTACGCCACCGAACTGGCACGCAACCCCGACGGCTCCCCCAGGGAGACGCGGGAAATCAACGGGAAGCACTACGTGCTGGAATACCCCATTCACGGCGATGTGGCACTCATCAAGGCCGAGAAGGGCGACCGCTGGGGCAACCTGACCTACCGCATGTCGGCCCGCAACTTCGGCCCGCAACTTCGGCCCGGTGATGGCCACTGCTGCAAAGACCACCATTGCCACCGTGCACGACGTGGTGGAACTGGGCGAGCTGGACCCCGAAGCCATCGTCACGCCGGGCATCTATGTGAGCCATGTGGTGAAGATCGCGCGCACCGCCACCCAGGCCGGTGGTTTCAAGAAATCTGCCTAAAAAAGCGCCCTTAGCGCAGAAGGAAAAAACGTGAGCAGCTATCAAAAACGAAGCAAAGACGACCTGGCCCGCCGCGTGGCGCAGGACATTCACGACGGCGCCTATGTCGACCTGGGCATTGGCCAGCCCACCCTGGTGGCCAACCACATTCCCGAGGGGCGCGAAGTCATCCTGCAAAGCGAAAACGGCATTCTGGGCATGGGCCCGGCGCCCGCAGCACGAAGCGAAGACTACGACCTCATCAACGCCGGCAAGCAGCCGGTGACGCTGCTGCCCGGCGGTGCGTACTTTCACCACGCCGAAAGCTTTGCCATGATGCGCGGCGGTCACCTGGATATCTGTGTGCTGGGCGCGTTTCAGGTCTCGGCCACGGGCGATCTGGCCAACTGGAGCACGGGTGAGGCCGGAGCCATCCCCGCCGTGGGCGGGGCGATGGACCTGGCCATTGGGGCCAAGCAGACCTGGGTGATGATGGACTTGCTCACCAAGCAGGGTGTCAGCAAGATCGTCACGCAGTGCACCTACCCGCTCACCGGAGTCGCCTGCGTCAAGCGCATCTACACCGACCTGTGCACGCTGGAATGCACGCCCACCGGGCTGCAACTCATTGACCTGGTGCCCGGCCTGTCGCTGCCCGCGCTGGAACAGCTGGTGGGCCTGCCCATCCGCCCGGCCGCCTGACCGCCATCCATTTCAGACCCGTGGAGACACCCATGAGCCAACCTCAAGCCTTCATCTGCGACGCCATCCGCACGCCCTTTGGCCGCTATGGGGGTGCCCTGTCCCGCGTGCGGGCCGACGACCTCGGCGCCGTCCCCATCCGGGCGCTGATGGAGCGCAACCCCGGCGTGGACTGGGCCGCAGTGACTGACGTGATCTACGGCTGCGCCAACCAGGCCGGTGAGGACAACCGCAACGTGGCCCGCATGAGCAGCCTGCTGGCGGGCCTGCCCATCAACGTGCCCGGCGCTACCGTCAACCGCCTGTGCGGCTCGGGTCTGGATGCGGTGGGCAGCGCCGCGCGCGCCATCAAGTCCGGAGAAGCGGGGCTGATGATTGCTGGCGGCGTGGAGAGCATGAGCCGCGCACCGTTCGTCATGCCCAAGGCCGAATCGGCCTTCAGCCGCAGCAACGCGGTGTATGACACCACCATCGGTTGGCGCTTTATCAACAAGCTGATGAAGGAAAAGTACGGCGTCGATTCCATG
The DNA here is from genome assembly GCF_046341535.1 of Acidovorax sp. Classification (GTDB taxonomy): domain Bacteria; phylum Pseudomonadota; class Gammaproteobacteria; order Burkholderiales; family Burkholderiaceae_C; genus Acidovorax. The sequence continues at coordinate 25,063 of NZ_JBKDRI010000058.1, forward strand.
CCCGAGACCGCCGAAAACGTGGCAGTGGACTTCCGCATCGAGCGCGAAGCCCAGGACCGGATGGCCCTGCGCAGCCAGCTCAATGCCGTGGCCGCCATCAAGGCAGGCCACCTGGCGCGGGAGATCGTGCCCGTGCATATTCCGCAGAAAAAGGGCGACGCCCTCATCGTCAGCCAGGACGAGCATCCCCGCGAAACCAGCCTGGAAGCGCTGGCCAAACTCAAGGGCGTGGTGCGGCCGGATGGCTCGGTCACGGCCGGTAACGCCAGCGGCGTGAACGACGGGGCCTGCGCGCTGCTGCTGGCCGATGAAGCACGTGCCGCCCAATACGGCCTCAAGCCCCGCGCCCGTGTGGTGGGCATGGCCACGGCGGGCGTGGCCCCGCGCATCATGGGATTTGGCCCCACGCCCGCCACGCAAAAGGTGCTGGCGCTGACGGGGCTGACCATCGACCACATGGACGTGATCGAGTTGAACGAAGCCTTTGCCGCGCAGGGCCTGGCCGTGCTGCGCGCCCTGGGCCTGAACGACGACGACGCCCGCGTGAACGCCTGGGGCGGCGCGATTGCGCTGGGCCACCCGCTGGGGGCCAGCGGTGCCCGCCTGGTGACCACCGCCGTCAACCGCCTGCACGAGCACGCAGGCAAGTACGCGCTGTGCACCATGTGCATTGGCGTTGGCCAGGGCATCGCGTTGATCCTGGAGCGCGTCTGAGCGTTCCCAAAGGGCGGCTCAGTGCCGCAGGTGCAACCGGGTTTTGAAGGCTGGAGCCGCAGGCTTCGCCGGGCTCTGGCAGCCCCGCGGGCCCGATCTAGGAGTCTGTCGGACTTGGAGCGTCGAAAGCGAAAATCGGCCCCAGCGAGGACAGTTTTTGCCGAATTTGCAGCCCCATAGCCGAGCTATGGGGCAAAAAGGCGGTTAAAAATGGACCGCTGCGGTCGATTTGCAGCCG
>NZ_JBKDRI010000059.1:0-3364 GCF_046341535.1 Acidovorax sp.
AGCGAAAATCGGCCCCAGCGAGGACAGTTTTTGCCGAATTTGCAGCCCCATAGCCGAGCTATGGGGCAAAAAGGCGGTGAAAAATGGACCGCTGCGGTCGATTTGCAGCCGACGATTTCCAAGTCCGACAGGCTCCTAGCATCGGCTCGCTCGCATCGCCAGTAATCCCCAGCAAGACGCTACTAAAATAATAGCTGCATTCGTAATGCAGACGCGCGTAACTGGCTGTTTTTATACTGAAACCGCGGCAGGCCGGCGCGCCTACCCGCTGCCACCGCTGCGACGCTGCCCATGCGCTACGGCGCAGGCGGGGGCAAGTGCTGGCCCAGAAACCGCCCCGGCGGCTGCCCCACCGATTTGCGCACCATGGCGCTGAAGGCGCTTGCGCTGTAGCCCAGCTCGGCGGCGATCTGGCCCATGGGCATGCGCCCTGCGGCCAGCGAAACCGCCTTGGCCAATATGACCTGCTGACGCCACTGGGTGAAGGTGCTGCCCAGCTCGGAGCGGAACAGGCGGGCCACGGTGCGTGGGCTGGCGCCGGTGTTGCGCGCCCAGTCGGCCAGCGTGTCGTGGCGCGTGGGGTCGGCCAGCACGGCCTCGCACAGGTGGCGCAGGCGTTTGTCGTGCGGCAGGTCCACGCCCAGCTTCACGGCGGCGGCGCGGGCCAGCTCATCGCGGATGAGGGCGCTCAGGTGTTGCTCGCGCCAGAGCGCTTCGGCGGCAGGCGCGGTGTCGCCATCGGGCTCGGTGGGCATCTCGCGCACCAGGGCGCGCAGCAGGCCCGACACCTCCAGCACACGGCATTGGCGCCAGGCCCCGCCGTCGTCGCTGCTGCCCGCAGCCTGCGCGTCCAGCGCCTTGGGCCCGCACCGGCCCGGCGGCTGGTGAAAGTACAGCGTGCGCAGGTCGGCGTCTTCCACCATGGTCACCGTGTGTTCCACCCCGGGCGGAATCCACAGCGCCCGCGATGGCGGCACGATGAAGCTGCCGTGGCTCACCGTGAGGCGGATCACCCCCGTGGTCGAGATGGCCACCTGCCCCCACGGGTGGCTGTGCGGCATCACCTGCGTGTCGGCCGCCAGCCAGCGCAGCTTGGCGCGCACCGGGCGCACCGGGCTGGGCACGAACAGCTCCGGCGTGAGCGACTCCACATAGGCGCGCCTGCGCCGCACGGGGGCGACTGCCTTGGGGGTCAGGGCTTGCGGCGTGGGGTTTGGCATGTCTGCGACAAAGTTTGGCCATCTATCGTAAACCTGCCGACGCAGCCCTGCCTAAGATCACACCATGACTTCATCATCGACCGGCACCGCGCAGCCCGCTGCCCTGCGGCAGGACGCACGCACCATCGCCCTCGTCGGCCTGGCCCACGGCAGCTCGCACTTCTTTCACATGCTGCTGCCGCCGCTGTTTCCGTGGTTCATCGGCGAGTTCGGTCTGAGCTACTCCGAGCTGGGCCTGCTGGTGTCGGTGTTCTTCGTGATCTCCGGGGTGGGGCAGGCGCTGTCGGGCTTTCTGGTGGACCGCGTGGGCGCGCGGCCGGTGTTGTTTTTCGCGCTGCTGAGCTTTGCCGCAGCGGCGCTGGCTGCCGGCGCGGCGCAGGGCTATGCCGGGCTGCTGCTGGCGGCCGCGCTGGCGGGGCTGGGCAATGCGCCCTTCCATCCGGTGGACTTCACCATCCTCAACCAGCGTGTCTCGCCCCAGCGGCTGGGGCACGGGTTTTCGGTGCACGGCATCAGCGGCAACCTGGGCTGGGCGACGGCGCCGGTGTTCATGGCGGGCATCGCAACGGCCACGGGCTCGTGGCGCACGGCGTGCCTGTGCGCTGCGGCGCTGGCCATCACGGTGCTGGTCATCATGGCCTTCAACCGCGATGCGCTGGACGACCGCCAGGGTGCCTCGGCGCACCCGGCCCGGGGCGGCGCAGCCCAGGCAGCGCCAGAGCATCCCATGGCCTTCCTCAAGCTGCCCTCGGTGTGGCTGTGCTTTTCGTTCTTTTTCTGGAGCACCTGCGCCCTCAGTGCCATCCAGAGCTTTGCCAGCCCGGCGCTGCAGACCCTGTACGGCCTGCCGCTGGGCCTGACCGCCATGGTGGTCACGGGCTACATGCTGTTTGGCGCGGTGGGTATGGTGGTGGGCGGGTTTCTGGTGGGGCGTGTGCAGCGCCTTGAGAAGATCATCTCGGTCTGCCTGCTGGGTTCTGCTGCGCTGCTGGTGGTGGTGGCCACGGGCGTGCTGCCCGGCATGGCGGCGCTGGTGGTGGCGGCCATGGCGGGCCTGGGCACGGGGCTGGCGGGCCCCTCGCGCGACATGCTCATCAAGCGCGCTGCGCCGCCGGGCGCGACGGGCCGGGTCTATGGCACGGTGTATTCCGGCCTGGACCTGGGCTTTTGCCTGGCCGCCCCGGTGTTCGGCGCGATGCTCGACAGGGGCCTGACCGCAGGTATCTTCTATGGCTCGGCCGCCACGCTGGCGCTGGGTGTGGTCTCGGCGGCGCTGGTGGGCGCGGGCGTGGCGGCACGCTCGTCGCGGCCTGTTGCGTCTGCGGCCTGAAGGCATTGCAACCGCCACCCGCTGCGCGATGCGCGTGGTTGTGTTGCAATCGGGCGGCGCGCGCGCTGCGCGAGCGCATCGCCACCTTTTCAGGAACGACCCCCGATGACTTCTGCCACCTACAACGCCAGCATTCCTGTCTTGCGCCAGATGCTGGGCTCGCTCAACGACGTGCTGGCCAAGACCGAATCGCATGTCACCGCCCGCAAGATCGAACCCGACGCCCTGCTGCAGGCGCGGCTGTTCCCCGACATGTTCCCCCTGGCCCGGCAGGTGCTGATTGCCTGCGACTTCGCCAAGGGCGTGGCCGCCCGCCTGGCCGGAGTCGAGGTGCCCTCGTTCCCCGACCCCGAGCGCCCCGGCTTTGCCGACCTGACCGAGCGCATCGATATCGTGCTGTCGTTCATCGAGAGCCTGCCGGTCGAGGCCTTTGCCGACGCCGCCACGCGCCCGATCACCCTCCAGCCCGGCACCCCCCGCGAACGGCAGTTTGTGGGCGAGCACTACTTGCTGCACTACGGCCTGCCGCAGTTTTTCTTCCATGTGAACGCCACCTACGCCATCGCCCGCCACAACGGGGTAGAGCTGGGCAAGCGGGACTACATGGGCAAATACTGATCCTAAAAACGGCAGTTGACCGCTTGTCATCTTGCCGCACACCGCGTGGACTCGGGCCTTGGGTTGTTTTCGCAGCCTCACCTTTGGGGTGACAGCGCTATGCACTTGCCAGCACCGCTTTTGGAGCGCCATGCGGTGTTGCTCCTCCTTGCAGGCACGAGCCTGCCGCGTCGTCGCGCCTTGCCTGGCACCCCAA
>NZ_JBKDRI010000060.1:0-16939 GCF_046341535.1 Acidovorax sp.
CGGTCCCAGTGTTGCCAATTGCCAACGCCAGGTAACCGGTGGTGTGCCGGTGGACCAAGGTGGCAAGGGCTTGCACCGAGTGCTGCAGGCGATTGAACCTAAAAACGGCAGTTGATCGCTTGTCATCTTGGCGCACACCGCATGGACTCGGGGCTTGCGTTCTTTTCGCAACCTCACCTTTGGGGTGACAGCGCTATGCGCTTGCCAGCACCGCTTTTGGAGCGCCATGCGGCCTTGCCTGGCGCCCCAACAGCAGCGCTGGCAAATGCATCCAACTGCCGTTTTTAGGTTGAAGGGCGGTTGCGCCAGGCAAGCTCTGCATCACTCCTGCGGTCTGTGCTGGCACGTGCTCGGGGAGTCCACGGCCTTGCCTTTCTTGCCAACTGTCAGGCGATTGGTTGTCAAAAGCGCCTTGCGGCCAGTCCCGATCTGAATCTGCGCATCCTCGCGAGGATGGTGCAGAGATTCCCGAGCCTTTGTCAGGCGTCAAGCAAGATGCGCAGCATGCGGCGCAGCGGCTCTGCCGCGCCCCAAAGCAACTGATCGCCTACCGTGAAGGCGCCCACATACTCAGGGCCCATGGCCAGCTTGCGGATGCGGCCCACGGGGATGGTCATGGTGCCGGTCACGGCCACGGGAGTCAGGTCCTGTATGGTGGCCTCACGCGTGTTGGGCACCACCTTCACCCACGGGTTGTCGGCGGCGATCATGGCTTCGATGTCAGCCACGGGAACATCCTTCTTGAGCTTGAATGTCAGCGCCTGGCTGTGGCAGCGCATGGCGCCAATGCGCACGCAGAAGCCGTCCACCGGCACGGCAGGGGCGCTGAAGCCCTCGCCCTGGCCGAGGATCTTGTTGGTTTCGGCCATGCCCTTCCATTCTTCCTTGGACATGCCCCAGCCGTACTCGTCACGGCTCTTTCCGATTCCCAGGTCTTTGTCGATCCAGGGGATCAGCGAGCCGCCCAGCGGTACGCCGAAGTTGGCCGTTTCAGCGGCAGACAGGCTGCGCTGCTTGGCGATGACCTTGCGGTCGATTTCCAAAATGGCGCTCTTGGGGTCGTCAAGCAATGCGCGCACTTCGGCATTCAGGGTGCCGTACTGGGTGAGCAATTCGCGCATGTGCTGCGCGCCGCCGCCCGATGCAGCCTGGTAGGTCTGGGTGCTCATCCATTCCACGAGCCCCGCCTTGTACAGCGCGCCCACGCCCATCAGCATGCAGCTGACGGTGCAGTTGCCGCCGATCCAGTCCTTGCCACCGTGGGCCATGGCGTTTTTGATGACGGGCATGTTGACCGGGTCGAGCACGATGACCGCGTTCTTTTCCATGCGCAGCGCTGAGGCCGCATCGATCCAGTGACCGTTCCAGCCCGCTGCGCGCAGCTTGGGATAGACCTCGTTGGTGTAGTCGCCGCCCTGAGCGGTGATGATGATGTCGCAGCGCTTGAGGGCGTCGATGTTGAATGCGTCCTGCAGCGTGCTTTCGTTCTTGGCCTGTGCCGGGGCCTTGCCGCCTGCGTTGGAGGTGGAGAAGAACAGGGGCTCGATCAGGTCGAAGTCCTTTTCTTGCACCATGCGGTCCATCAACACTGAGCCGACCATGCCGCGCCAGCCGACCAAACCTACCAACTTGCTCATTTCAACGCCCCTTTTCAAATGTACAAACAGTGCCCGACCGGCCTGTCTGCCCCGGCTCGTCTGGGCCAGGGAGGGCGCACGACGATACCGGAGCTGGATCAGCCCTTAATGGTGGTCGTGGTTTTGATCATGGTTACGCGCACAGCCACACCGGCCAGGCTGGCGGGTGCTGAGTTCAGGGCGAACGGGCGGGCGGTAAACATAAGCAAAGATTATAGCTGACGCGCGAAGGCACGGTAGCAGCGGCCTGCAGTGGAGGCTGACCGCCGATGCGCGCGCTTCGGCACGCGCGCCAGTTGCCACGAAAAAGGCGTCCCGAAGGACGCCTCTGGCAGATCAAGCGCGATGGGCTGGGTCGCTCAGCCCAGCGCCTTCAGCACCGCATCCCCCATCTGCGCCGTGCCCACCTTGGTGGTGCCTTCGCTGTAGATGTCGGGTGTGCGCAGACCCTGCGCCAGTACCTTCTGCACAGCCGCTTCGATGCGCTGGGCGGCGGCTTCCTGGTTCAGGCTGAAGCGCAGCATCATCGCGGCGCTCAGGATGGTGGCCAGCGGATTGGCCACGCCCTTGCCTGCGATGTCGGGTGCGCTGCCGTGACTAGGCTCGTACAGACCCTGGTTGCTGCTGTTGAGGCTGGCCGAGGGCAGCATGCCGATGGAGCCGGTGAGCATGGACGCTTCGTCAGACAGGATGTCACCAAACATGTTGCCCGTCACCACCACATCGAACGACTTGGGGGCCTTGACCAGTTGCATGGCGGCATTGTCGACATACATGTGCTGCAGTTCCACATCGGGGTATTGCGCGTGTACCTCGGTCACCACGTCTTTCCAGAACTGGAAGGTTTCCAGCACGTTGGCCTTGTCCACGCTCGTGACCTTCTTGCTCCGCTTGCGGGCGGCCTGGAAGGCGACGTGGGCGATGCGCTCGATCTCGGGCTTGGAGTAGCGCATGGTGTCAAACGCTTCTTCGGCACCGGGGAAGTGACCATCGGTGGCCACGCGGCGGCCGCGCGGCTGGCCGAAGTAGATGTCGCCCGTCAGCTCACGGATGATGAGGATATCGAGGCCCGCAATCAGCTCGGGCTTGAGGCTGGATGCGCCCACCAGTTGCTCATAGCAGATGGCGGGGCGGAAGTTGGCGAACAGGCCCAGGTTCTTGCGCAGGCCCAGGATGGCCTGCTCGGGGCGCAGCGGCCGGTCGAGCTTGTCGTATTTCCAGTCGCCCACCGCGCCGAACAGCACCGCATCCGCCGCTTGGGCCAGCCTGAGGGTGGATTCGGGCAGCGGGTGGCCGTGGGCCTCGTACGCTGCGCCGCCGACCAGGGCGGATTCCATCTCGAACGGGAGGTCCAGCGCATTGAGAACCTTGACGGCCTCGGCCACGATTTCGGTACCGATGCCGTCACCCGGCAAAACTGCGATCTTCATTGTTGTTTGCTCTTATTTTGATAGCTATAAAAGCACGAATGACGTGCGTAACAGCCTAATTGTGATAGGAATATTGGCTAGGAAACCATGGAACGCGCCAGCCAGGGCTTGGTCGCCAGGCGCTGGGCCTCAAAAGCCTTGATCTTGTCGGACTGGCGCAGGGTCAGGCCGATGTCGTCAAAGCCGTTGAGCAGGCAGTACTTGCGAAAGGCCTGTACGTCGAACGGGATCTCTTGGCCCTGGGGCTTCACGATGACCTGGCGCTCCAGGTCGATCGTGAGCTGGTACCACGGGAAGGCCAGCACGTCATCGAACAGCTGGGCCACGGTGGCCTCGGGCAGCACGATGGGCAGGAGGCCGTTCTTGAAGCAGTTGTTGAAAAAAATATCGGCGAAGCTGGGCGCGATGATGGCGCGAAAGCCATACTGGTCCAGCGCCCAGGGCGCGTGCTCGCGGCTGGAGCCGCAGCCAAAATTCTTGCGCGCCAGCAGGATGGATGCGCCCGCGTAGCGCGGCTGGTTCAGCACGAAATCGGGGTTGGGCTTGCGCTGGGATTCTGGAATGCCCGGCTCGCCGTGGTCCAGGTAGCGCCACTCGTCAAACAGGTTCACGCCGAAGCCGGTCTTTTTGATCGACTTGAGGAATTGCTTGGGGATGATGGCGTCGGTATCGACGTTCTCACGGTCCATCGGGGCCACCAGGCCCTGGAGTAGGGTGAATTTCTGCATGGGGCTTTGCTGACTACCTGTTGGCGGCGCGCTCGATGGCGCCTCCGGCCCGCTGCACGTCCTGGCCCACGCCCTTGACGGTGTTGCAGCCCGCCAGTGCAAAGGCCAGCGCGAGGGTGATAAAGGCGATCGACTTGTTCATGATGGCTCCTTGGTTGACTTTCAGGCAAATTGGCGGATGTCCACGAAGTGCCCGTGCACAGCGGCAGCCGCTGCCATCGCGGGGCTGACGAGGTGGGTGCGGCCGCCAGCGCCCTGGCGGCCTTCAAAGTTGCGGTTGCTGGTGGATGCGCAGCGCTCGCCGGGCTCCAGGCGGTCAGCGTTCATGGCCAGGCACATGCTACAGCCGGGTTCGCGCCACTCAAAGCCAGCGGCCTTGAAAATCTCGTGCAGGCCTTCGCGCTCGGCCTGCTCCTTGACCAGGCCTGAGCCTGGCACCACCATGGCCAGCTTGACATTGCTGGCCACCTTGCGGCCCAGGCTTTTCACCACGGCGGCGGCTTCGCGCATGTCTTCGATGCGACTGTTGGTGCAACTGCCGATGAACACCTTGTCGATGGTGATGTCGTTGATCGGCTTGCCGGGGGGCAGCCCCATGTAGGTCAAGGCGCGCTCGATCGCGCCGCGCTTGTTGGCGTCTTTTTCCTGGTCGGGATCGGGCACGCGGGCGTTCACGCCCAGCACCATTTCGGGCGAAGTGCCCCAGGTGACCTGCGGCACGATCTCGGTCGCGTCGAGCTTGACCACGGTGTCGAACGCCGCGTCGGCGTCGGAGTGCAGCGTCTTCCAGTAGGCGACCGCCTGGTCCCATTCCACACCCGTGGGCGACAGGGGGCGGCCCCTGACGTATTCAATGGTCTTGTCGTCCACGGCCACCAGGCCCGCACGCGCGCCGGCCTCGATGGCCATGTTGCACACCGTCATGCGGCCTTCCATGCTCATGGCGCGAAAGACGGAGCCTGCAAATTCAATGGTGTAACCGGTGCCGCCAGCCGTGCCAATCTTGCCGATGATGGCCAGCACCACGTCTTTGGGCGTCACGCCGTGGGCCAGTGTGCCATCGACCTGCACCAGCATGTTCTTGGCCTTTTTGGCCAGCAGGGTTTGCGTGGCCATCACGTGCTCGACTTCAGACGTGCCAATGCCGTGGGCCAGTGCGCCGAACGCGCCGTGCGTGCTGGTGTGGCTGTCGCCGCACACCACCGTCATGCCGGGCAGGGTGGCGCCGTTTTCGGGGCCGATCACGTGCACGATGCCCTGGCGTTTGTGCATGAACGGAAAGAACGCCGCTGGCGTGATCTGCGCCATGTTGTCGTTCAGCGTGGTGATCTGTTCCTTGCTGATCGGGTCGGTGATGCCGTCGTAGCCGTTTTCCCAACCCGTGGTGGGCGTGTTGTGGTCGGCTGTGGCCACGATAGAGCTCATGCGCCAGACCTTACGGCCGGCTTCGCGCAGGCCTTCAAAAGCCTGCGGGCTGGTTACCTCGTGGACGAGGTGCCGGTCGATGTACAGGATGGACGTGCCATCGTCTTCGGTGTGGACGACGTGCTCGTCCCAGATTTTGTCGTACAGGGTGCGTCCCATGGCGAGGCTTTCTTGGTGGTCAGGTGGCTGTGAAATTTTAGAGTTGCGCGTGGCGCGCAGACGCAGTGTTGGCGGTGGCGGCTTGCGCTTGCGGCGGCGCGCCCGGGGTCAGGTGCTCCACCAGCAGGCGTGCGGTGACGGGCAGGGCATCGAAGTCGCGGGCCACCACGCGCAGCTCGCGGCAGGCCCAGGGGTCGGTCAGCGCGATGGCGTGCAGGCGGCCCACGCTTTGCATCAACGCGAAGGCGCGGTCGGGCAGCAGGCCCACGCCCAGGCCGCGGTCAATCATCCGGCACATGGCATCAAGCCCGGTCACCTGGATGCGCTGGCGCAGTGTGCGCCCGGCCGCAGCCGCCGAGGCGCGCATGGCCAGGCTGATACTGCTGTTGGCGTGCAGGCCGACGATGTCCCAGTCCAGCACTTCTTCGAAGGCAATGATCTCGCGGTCGGCCAGCGCATGGTCTTGGGGCACCACCAGCATCAGTCGGTCGCTGCGATAGGGGCGGCTGTGCAAACGGGCCAGCGAGCGCTGGGAGGCTGCCATAGCGCCCGGTGGCTCCACCGGGCCCGCGTCAACGGGGGGCGATCCCGGAAGGGTGCCGACATGGCCCAGATGGCAGATGCCGATGTCGGCAGCGCCCTCCTGCACGGCCTGCAGCACGGCGCTGGAGAGGTGCTCCTGCAGGTCGATCTTGATCTGGCTGTGCAGCCGCGTGAAGGCGCCCAGGTCTTCGGGCAGAAACTGGAAGATGGCGGAAATGTTGGCGTGGATGCGGACATGACCGCGCACGCCGTCGGCGTATTCGCTGAGCTCGCCCTGCATCCGCTCCAGGCCGAACAGCACGGTGCGCGCATGGTGCAGCAGGCTCTCGCCTGCCGGGGTCAAGGTCACGCCGCGGCTGTGGCGGTACAGCAGTGGCGTGTCCACGGCGGTTTCCAGGTCTGACAGGCGCTTGCTGACGGCCGACGCCGCAATGAACTCGCGCTCCGCAGCGCGGCCGATGCTGCCCAGCTCACACACCGCCACAAACAGCTGCAGCGAAGTCAGGTCGATACGGCGCGCAAAGTTGCGCTCGGAGCTTTTCATGGGGGCGCGAGGCTTCTTCTTCAGCGAAGGTTCTCTATTTTCCTATTGGTTTAACCACTTTGTCATCGTGAAACGCGATGGCTTGAATCGCTGAAAAGTCGTTTTTCGGGTGTGGGGCAGACCGTCAGACCGGGTGTGTTCAGCGAAATGGACGGTCAAATACCCCGCTCGCGCAATTGTTTGTAGTACTGGCAGCTATCAATATAATAGCGAAATGCTTTTGCATGACGGTGCTGGAGTTTGGGCCGGGGGGCAGCTTGCGTCATGACGGGAGTGATCTTGTGGGGCAGCCTCAGGGCCCACACGGTTGCCCAAGGGGCGCCAGCGGCACGGGTTGGGCAGGCCGCCCCTGGCCCTCGGCTCTTTGCCGTGGCCGATCATGCCGCCAGGGTGCTGCCGTGCTCAGGCACGCTTGCCGGCCAATGAAGCTCGTGCGCAATGCGCTGGCGGAGGTGGTCGGCCGCGCTCATTTCGCCGTGCACCACAAACACCTGGTCGGGCGCATGCCCCATGCTTCGGAGCCACGCGATGAGCTGGTTGCCATCGGCATGCGCTGACGCCGAGGACAGCTTGACCACCTCGGCGCTCACGCTCACGTCCTGGCCGTGGATGCGGATGCTCTTTTCACCCTCGGCCAGCCGGGCGCCGCGGGTGCCGGGTGCCTGGTGCCCGGTCAGGATGATCATGTTGCGGTGATCGCCGGCATACAGTGTCAGGTGGTGCAGCACGCGCCCGCCTGTGGCCATGCCGCTGGCCGCCAGGATGACCATCGGCCCATGCAGGCGCGCCAGCGCCTTGGACTGTTCTGTGGTCTGCACCATGGTGGCGCCGTGCTCCATGGCTTTCACTTCGCGCGCGCTGAGGCGGTGCTCCCCCAGGTGGTGCTGATAAAGCCCCGTGGTGCTGACCGCCATGGGGCTATCGAGAAACACCTTCAGCGATTTGGGTACCACGCCTTGCGCCTTGAGCAGGCCGATGGCGTGCAGCACCAGCTGCGCGCGGCCCACTGCGAAGACAGGCACCACCGCCACGCCACCACGGGCTGCCAGGCGTTGCAGGGTGGGGCCCAGCTCCTCCAGCAGGTTTTCTGGCGGATGCAGGCGGTCGCCGTAGGTGGACTCGATCAGCACCGTATCGGCCATAGGTGGTGCGTCCGGCGGGTTCATCAGCAGGTCGTCCGGTCGCCCCAGGTCGCCCGAGAAAAGGATGCGCCGCCCGCCGACGTGCAGCAGCAGGCTGGCCGCGCCCAGGATGTGTCCGGCGGGCGAGAACGTCGCGCGCCAGCCCGGCAGGGGCTCGAACGCCGCGTTCATGTCGTGCACTTTGAACTGGCGCAGGCAGTGCAGCGCATCCAGCCGGGTATACAGCGGCAGGGCAGGGCGGTGGGTGCTGAGCTGGTGGCGGTTGAGAAAAGCGGCGTCTTCCTCTTGCAGGTGTCCGCTGTCGGGCAGCAGGATGGCGCAGAGGTCGCGCGTGGCTGGCGTGGCGTGGATGGCGCGGGTGTAGCCATCACGCGCCAGCAGGGGCAGATAGCCGCTGTGGTCCAGATGGGCGTGGGTCAGCACGACGGCATCCACCTGCCCTGGGGTCACCGGCAGGGGTTGCCAGTTACGCAGGCGCAGCTGCTTGTACCCCTGGAACAGCCCGCAGTCCACCAGCAGGCTTTTCCCGGCGTGCCGCACCAGGTACTTGGAGCCCGTGACCGTGCCCGAGGCTCCCAGAAAAGTGATGTTGACGTCCATGGCGGATCCTTGGGTGATAACGACTGCGGGCAGCACGCCACCGGGACGGCGGCGAGGGCAGGTCATCCTACTGCGCGACGCGCTGTGATGTCGCGGGCAAGGCGGTGTTCCTTGCTTCAAGTCAAGATCGAACGGAATGGCTGTGGGTGCGAGGCCGTGAGCCAGCGCGTTGGAGTACGCAAGCTTGGATGCGCTGCACTCTGAGCCTCAAAACGGCAGTTGAAGCCCTGACAACCGCGTAAATGGTTGTTCCGCATGGAGTTTTCTGTTGCTTCAAACTCACTCGTTTGGAACTGCTCCACAGTCACCGGAAACCTTCGAAAACCCGCATGGATATTGAGTTTCAGCTGTTTTCAGATGGAGCCAACTGCCGTTTTTAGGCGGAGTTGCCCTGTTCGGCGCGCGCCTGCGCGAAGAGCCCCAGGGCTGCGAAAAAAAACCGCCCGGGCCACAAGGCTGCGGGCGGTGGGGCTGGCATGGGCCTTCAGGGCCCGCTGCGCGGTCAGCTAAAGAAGTTCTTCAACCGGTCGGTCCAGCTATCACCGCTGGGCGAGTGGCGGGCGCCCCCCTTCTTGAGCGAGTCTTCCAGCTCGCGCAGCAGCTTGCGCTGGTACTCGGTCAGCTTGACCGGTGTTTCGACGGCGATGTGGCAATACAGATCGCCCGGGTAGCTGGCGCGCACGCCCTTGATGCCTTTGCCGCGCAGGCGGAACTGCTTGCCCGCCTGGGTGCCCTCGGGGATGTCGATGGCTGCCTTGCCTTGCAGCGTGGGTACCTCGATCTCGCCGCCAAGCGCCGCCGTGATGAAGCTTACGGGCACCTGGCAGTGCAGATCATCGCCGTCGCGCTCGAAGATGTCGTGCTTCTTCAGGCGGATTTCGATGTACAGGTCACCCGGCGGGCCGCCATTGGTGCCGGGCTCGCCGTTGCCCGTGCTGCGGATGCGCATGCCATCGTCGATGCCGGCCGGGATCTTCACTTCCAGCGTTTTTTGTTTCTTGATCTTGCCCTGGCCTTGGCAGGTGGTGCAGGGTTCGGGAATGATCTTGCCCGTGCCCCGGCAATGCGGGCAGGTCTGCTGCACGCTGAAAAAGCCCTGGCGCATCTGCACCGTGCCCGCACCCTGGCAGGTGGTGCAGGTCTTGGCGCTGGTGCCAGGCTTGGCACCGCTGCCGTGGCAGGTATCGCAGGTGTCCCACGACGGAATGCGAAGCTGCGCATCTTTGCCGCGGGCCGCGTCTTCGAGCGTGATCTCCATCGCGTAGCTCAGATCGCTGCCGCGGTAGACCTGGCGGCCACCCGCGCCGCGACGTCCGCCCTGCTGGCCGAACATGTCGCCGAAGATGTCGCCAAATGCCTCTGCAAAACCGCCGAAGCCTTCAGCCCCTGCGCCGCCGGGGCCGCGCATGTTCGGGTCTACGCCTGCATGGCCATACTGGTCGTAGGCGGCCCGCTTTTGCGGGTCAGAGAGCATCTCGTAGGCCTCCTTGGCCTCCTTGAACTTCTCCTCGGCGGGTTTGGCGGCATCACCCTGGTTGCGGTCAGGGTGGTACTTCATCGCCAGCTTGCGATAAGCCTTCTTGATCTCTTCATCCGAGGCGTTTTTGGGAACGCCCAGGATTTCATAAAAGTCTCGTTTGGACATGGTCATTCAGAACCCAGTTTGAACGGGAACGCCGCGCAGCCCCTCGGAGCAATGCGCGGCGGCTCGGGTCAACGGGGGCTGGCTCAGCCCTTCTTGACTTCCTTGACCTCGGCGTCCACCACATTGTCATCGTGAGCGGGCTTGGCTGACGCGCCGCCCGAAGCACCTGGGGCGTCCGCACCGCCAGCGGCCTTCGCGGCCTGCGCCGCCTGGGATTCGGCGTACATCTTTTCGCCCAGCTTCTGACTGGCGGCCATCAGCGCAGTGGTCTTGTCGTCGATTGCAGCCTTGTCTTCACCCTTGAGCGCTTCTTCCAGGGCCTTCACGGCAGCGGTGATCGCGTCCTTTTCTGCGGCATCGAGCTTGTCGCCATGCTCGGCCAGGCTCTTGTTGACGCTGTGCACCGCAGCCTCGCCCTGGTTGCGGGCCTGCACCAGCTCCAGTTTCCTTTTGTCATCAGCTGCGTTGAGCTCGGCGTCCTTCACCATCTTCTGGATTTCTTCCTCGGACAGCCCCGAGTTGGCCTTGATGGTGATCTTGTTTTCCTTGCCGGTGCCCTTGTCCTTGGCGCCCACGTGCAGGATGCCGTTGGCGTCGATGTCAAAGGACACCTCGATCTGAGGCAAACCGCGGGCCGCCGGTGGAATGCCCTCCAGGTTGAACTCGCCCAGCAGCTTGTTGCCCGAAGCCATCTCGCGCTCGCCCTGGAAGACCTTGATGGTCACCGCAGGCTGGTTGTCATCGGCCGTCGAGAAGGTCTGCGCGAACTTCGTCGGGATGGTCGTGTTCTTGGTGATCATCTTGGTCATGACGCCGCCCAGGGTTTCGATGCCCAGCGACAGGGGGGTCACGTCCAGCAGCAGCACGTCCTTGCGGTCGCCCGACAGCACCTGGCCCTGGATCGCGGCACCCACTGCCACGGCTTCGTCAGGGTTCACGTCCTTGCGGGGTTCCTTGCCGAAGAATTCCTTGACCTTCTCCTGCACCTTGGGCATGCGCGTCATGCCGCCCACCAGGATCACATCATGGATGTCGGACACCGACACGCCAGCGTCCTTGATCGCCAGGCGGCACGGCGCAATGGTGCGCTCGATCAGCTCGTCCACCAGCGCTTCGAGCTTGGCCCGGGTCAGCCTGATGTTCAGGTGCTTGGGGCCAGACGCGTCGGCCGTCACGTAAGGCAGGTTGATGTCGGTCGAAGCCGAGTTTGACAGCTCGATCTTGGCCTTTTCGGCGGCTTCCTTCAGGCGTTGCAGGGCCAGAACGTCGTTCTTGAGGTTGACGCCGGAATCCTTTTTGAACTCGTCAATGATGTAGTCGATGATGCGCTGGTCAAAGTCTTCGCCACCCAGGAAGGTGTCGCCATTGGTGGACAGCACTTCGAACTGCTTTTCGCCATCCACGTCGGCGATTTCGATGATCGATACGTCGAACGTACCACCACCCAGGTCATACACGGCGATCTTGCGGTCGCCCTTTTCCTGCTTGTCCAGGCCAAAGGCCAGGGCCGCAGCGGTGGGCTCGTTGATGATGCGCTTGACTTCCAGGCCCGAAATGCGACCGGCGTCCTTGGTGGCCTGGCGCTGGGCGTCGTTGAAGTACGCGGGCACGGTGATCACGGCCTCGGTCACGGGCTCGCCCAGGTAGTCCTCGGCGGTTTTCTTCATCTTGCGAAGGATGTCGGCAGACACCTGCTGGGCCGACAGCTTCTTGCCGCGCACTTCCACCCAGGCGTCGCCGTTGTCGGCCGCCACGATGGTGTAGGGCATCAGGTCGATGTCCTTTTGCACTTCTTTTTCGGTGAACTTGCGGCCGATCAGACGCTTGATGGCAAACAGCGTGTTCTTGGGGTTGGTCACGGCCTGGCGCTTGGCCGAGGCACCGACCAGGATCTCGCCGTCTTCCTGATACGCCACGATGGAGGGCGTGGTGCGCGCGCCTTCGCTGTTTTCAATCACACGGGTCGAATTGCCCTCCATGATGGAAACGCAGCTGTTGGTGGTGCCCAGGTCAATGCCGATGATTCTTCCCATGATTTTTCTCCGAATTTTGGAATGGTTTGGATGATTGGTAACTTGTGGATAACTTGCTTGGCTTCAAGTCGTCCCTCTCGATTTATCTGATGCAGATCATTTTGGGGCGGTGACCGTGACCAGTGCCGGGCGCAGCACGCGCTCGGCAATCACATAGCCCTTTTGCAGCACGGCGACCACGGTGTTGGGCTCCTGATCGGCCTCTACCACGCTGATGGCCTGGTGCTGGTGGGGGTCGAACTTGACGCCTGCGGCGGGGTTGATGGCTAGGACCTTGTTGCGCTCCAGGGCGGAGGTGAGCTGGCGCAGGGTGGCATCGGCGCCTTCGCGCAGCTGCTCTGGCGTGGCTTCCTTGATGGACAGGGCGGCGTCCAGGCTGTCTGCCACCGGCAGAAGGCTTTCGGCAAAACTCTCGATCCCGAACTTGCGGGCCTTGGACACTTCGTCTTCAGCCCGGCGGCGGGCATTTTCGGCCTCGGCCTTGGCGCGCAGGAACTGGTCGGCCAGATCTGCGCTCTTGGCCTTGAGCTCGGCCAGTTCATCTTGCAGACGGGCCATTTCGTCCGAGGCGTGCGCAGCCATCGCTGCTTCGACTTCTTCGGGGGGCGTTGCGCTCTGAGGGAGGTTCGTTTCGCTTTGATCGGACATGATTTTTTGGAGTTGAAGAGGGCGAGTACGCGCGGCATATGCGGGGCTTGCGGCGAAATTCAAGCCCCCATGTGGGGTCTTGGTCATCCCGGCGCACGCTGGTGCCGTATATCGCCGGTGCTCCGGATATCTGCGCGGCCTGGGATTTTGCAAGTGCCACAGGATGTTTTGCCCTGCGCGAGCTCAAGCAGTGCCGCCGTTTTGCCAGCCAAGTGTACAAGCACGCAAAGTCAAGGATATAATTTCCGGCTTTGCCTTGCCACACCGCACGATCCGTTCGGGTCGGGACGCAACGGGTGGTCTTATCCAAAAGGAGTATGCATGCGTCATTACGAAATCATTTTGTTGATCCATCCGGATCAAAGCGAGCAGGTTCCAGCGATGCTGGAGCGCTACAAGGGCATGATCACCGCGGGCGGTGGCAAGGTGCACCGCGTGGAAGACTGGGGCCGTCGTCAACTGGCGTACCTCATCAACAAGCTGGCCAAGGCACACTATCTGTGCGTGAACGTCGAAGCCGACCAGGCCGTGATGGCTGAACTGGAGCACGCCTTCAAGTTCAACGACGCCGTGCTGCGCCACCTGACGGTTCAAAAGAAGAAGGCCGATACGGGCCCGTCTTCGATGATGAAGACTGTGGAGCGCGAAGAAGCCCGCAAGGCCAACCAGGCGGAATACGCCACGGCGGGCGGCGAGCGTGGTGAGCGCCAGGACCGCGGCGACCGCTGATCCGTATTCCTCGTTGGAGTGGAGAACCGCGTAGCCCTGACAGCCCGTATTGCAGAGGCCGAGCCCCTGCGATGCACGCCCGCCGGATTGCCCGCCATCACGCTGCGACTCGAACATGAGTCCCGGCAAATCGAGGCAGGCGCTCCCCGTGAAGTCAGGGCAGCCATGAAGGCGATTGCTTTTGGAGCAATGGCCGAGCGCCTGGCAAGGAAAAACATTGGAAGTCTCTGGACTTTCACTGGTTTTCTGGCCAACCCGCGCAATGGCAAGACCGCAGTGCTGCACATCCAGGATATTCAACAAAATTAATTTTCTAAGGGGTCCGCAATGGCCACGTTCAAGAAGTTCAACAAAGACAAGCGCCCAAAGCGCAACACCCAGTCCCTGCTGTTCAAGCGCAAGCGCTTTTGCCGCTTCACGGTGACGGGCGTTGAAGAAATCGACTACAAGGATGTCGACACGCTGCGCGATTTCATCGCCGAGAACGGCAAGATCATCCCCGCACGCCTGACCGGCACGCGTGCGATCTTCCAGCGCCAGCTGAACACCGCCATCAAGCGCGCCCGCTTCCTGGCCCTGGTGCCTTACAGCGACCAGCACAAGATCTAAGGAGCACAACCCATGCAAATCATCCTGCTCGACAAGGTTGTGAACCTCGGCAACCTCGGCGAAATCGTCAAGGTCAAGGACGGCTACGCCCGTAACTTCCTCATCCCTTCGGGCCGCGCTCGCCGCGCCACCGAAGCCGCCAAGGCGGAATTTGAAGCCAAGCGCGTTGAACTGGAAAAGGCCGCTGCTGCCAAGCTGGCGGACGCCCAAGCCCAAGGCGAAAAGCTGTCCGGCACCGTGGTCAAGCTGACCCAGAAGGCCGGCGTGGACGGCCGTCTGTTTGGCTCCGTGACCAACCATGACATCGCCGAAGAGCTGAACAAGCAAGGCTACAAGGTTGTCAAGGCCCAGGTCCGCATGCCCAATGGGCCCATCAAGACCGTGAGCGAGTCCACCGTGAGCGTGGCCCTGCACACCGACGTGGTGGTGGACGTGACCGTGACGGTGCTCGGCGAAACCGCCTGATCGCCCGGCAACAGCCACGAAGCAAAGCCGCCATCGGGCGGCTTTGTTGTTTTTGCCCGCGCCACAGCGGGTGCTCGCCCCGGTCATACACGGCTGCCCACTGGCATTTCACCCGTTATCCACAGACTTGTGCAATGACGATGCGCCCGGCTGGCGATAGCATCGACGGTTGGCCGAGCGAGGCATTCGTCGAGTCCGTGTGGATTGCGTTGCGGTGCGTGTTAAAGGATTTATGTCTGCTGTCTTCCCCCCCCTTGACGACGGTTTTACCCCGGTGCCAGACCGTGAAATCGCCAGGTTGCGCGTGCCGCCGCATTCCATCGAGGCCGAGTCGAGCGTCCTGGGCGGGCTGCTGCTGGACAACAATGCGTGGGACCGGGTGGGCGACCTGCTGGTGGAAAGCCACTTCTACCGCCACGAGCACCAGATGATCTTCACGGCCATCGGCGCGCTGATCAACGCCAGCAGGCCGGCCGATGTGATCACGGTGTTTGAGCATCTGACCAACCTGGGCAAGGCCCAGGAAGTAGGCGGCCTGACCTACCTGAACAACCTGGCCCAGTACGTACCCAGTGCCAGCAATATCCGCCGGTATGCCGAGATCGTTCGCGAGCGGGCCATCCTTCGCAAGCTGGTCACGGCCAGCGATGAGATCGCCACCAACGCTTTCAGCCCACAGGGCAAGACGGTCGAGCGCATCCTGGACGAAGCCGAGTCCAAAATCTTTGCGATTGGCGAAGAAGGTTCGCGCACCAAGCAGGGCTTCCAGTCGCTCGACACGCTGGTGATTGACCTGCTCGACCGCGTTCAGGAGATGGCCGACAACCCGTTGGACGTGACCGGCGTGCCCACCGGATTTTTAGACCTCGACCGCATGACCAGCGGGCTGCAGGCGGGCGATATGGTGGTGCTGGCCGCACGCCCCTCCATGGGCAAGACATCGCTCGCGGTGAACATTGCAGAGCATGTGGCGCTCAACGAGGGGCTGCCGGTGGCCATCTTCTCGATGGAAATGGGTGCGGCTCAGCTGGCCGTTCGTATCGTGGGCTCGATCGGACGGGTCAATCAGGGCAACCTGCGCACCGGCAAGCTGACCGACGAAGAATGGCCGCGCCTGACGGAAGCCATCGAGAAGCTGCGTACCGTGTCGCTGCACATCGACGAAACGCCGGGCCTCACGCCAAGCGAACTGCGCGCCAATGCGCGCCGGCTTGCGCGGCAGTGCGGCAAGCTCGGCCTGATCGTGGTGGATTACCTGCAACTGATGAGCGGATCGGCATCGTCGGGCTCCGACAACCGGGCCACCGAACTGGGCGAAATCTCCCGGGGCCTGAAGATGCTGGCCAAGGAACTGCAGTGCCCGGTGATCGCGCTGTCGCAGCTCAACCGCAGCGTCGAGACCCGTCCGGACAAGCGGCCGATGATGAGCGACCTGCGGGAGTCCGGCGCCATCGAGCAGGACGCCGACGTCATCATGTTCATCTACCGCGATGACTACTACACCAAGGACTCCAAGGAGCCCGGTGTGGCCGAGATCGTCGTCGCCATGCAGCGCAACGGCCCGGTCGGCACGGTCAAGCTGACCTTCCTGAAGCCTCTGACGCGCTTCGACAACCTTGCGGCGGACGCGGCGTCGGAGTACTGAGTCTTACTTGAACAGGTCCTTGACCCGGTCGGTCCAGCTCTTCGCGTTGGGAGAGTGGCGCTCGCCGGAGCGCCTGAAGGACTCGTCGAGTTCCTTCAGCAGCTTGCGCTGGGCGTCGGTCAGCTTGACCGGCGTCTCCACGGTGATGTGGCAGTACAGGTCGCCCGGGTAGCTCGAGCGCAGGCCCTTGATGCCCTTGCCGCGCAGGCGGAAGGTCTTGCCGTGCTGCGTGCCCTCGGGCAGTTCGATCTCGGCCTTGGCGCCGAGCGTGGGCACCTCGATCGAGCCGCCGAGTGCCGCCGTCGTCATGCCGACCGGCACCGTGCAGTGCAGGTCGTCGCCGTCGCGCTCGAAGATCTCGTGCGCCTTGATCCGGATCTCGATGTACAGGTCGCCGGCCGGGCCGCCGTTGGTGCCAGGCTCGCCGTTGCCGGCCGAGCGGATGCGCATGCCCTCGTTGATGCCCGCAGGGATCTTGACCTCGAGCGTCTTCTGGCGCTTGATGCGCCCGGCGCCGCTGCAGGTGGTGCAGGGCTCGGGGATGATCTTACCGCTGCCGCGGCAGTGCGGGCAGGTCTGCTGGATGCTGAAGAAGCCCTGGCGCAGGTGCACGTTGCCGCTGCCGTTGCAGGTGCCGCAGGTCTTGGGGCTGGTGCCGGGCTTGGCGCCGCTGCCGTTGCAGGTGCCGCAGGTCTCCCAGCTCGGGATGCGGATCTGCGTCTCCTTGCCGTGGGCGGCTTCCTCGAGCGTGATCTCCATCGCGTAGCTCAGGTCGCTGCCGCGGAAGACCTGCTGGCCGCCCGCGCCGCCGCGCCGGCCGCCCCCGTTGCCGCCGAAGATGTCACCGAAGATGTCGCCGAAGGCCTCGGCGAAGCCGCCGAAGCCCTCGGCGCCCGGGCCGCCGCGGCCGCCGCCCATGCTCGGGTCGACGCCGGCGTGGCCGTACTGGTCGTAGGC
>NZ_JBKDRI010000061.1:0-7444 GCF_046341535.1 Acidovorax sp.
CATGAATTTGGTATCGTTGTTCTCGGCTCAGGTGTGTATAGGGCATCGTGTCTTTCCATGACGGCTAGGTCGGGGAGGACATCCTATGCCTCCTGAGCCAACCTAGCTTTTTAACGATGCACTTTGTTGTTGAATCCGCGAATAAAAAGTGCCAGTTACGCGCGATGCTGCTCAATTTTGTGCTATCTAAAACATAGCAAACATTGTTTTGTGGCTGTGATGCACTGCTGACGCAAGTCAAGTCTCCAAACCCCGGGCTGCCTTGAAATACGGCAGCTGCCGCCCAACGTGTTGGGTCATCCGGAGGACTTAGACCATGCGTCTCGACAAATTCACCACCAAGTTCCAGGAGGCCCTGGGCGACGCCCAGAGCCTGGCCCTGGCCCATGACAACGCCTACATCGAGCCCGTGCACGTGCTGCTGGCCATGCTCAAGCAAGACGATGGCCCCAAGGCGCTGCTGCAGCGCGCGGGCGTCAATGTGCCCGGCATGACCGTGGCGGCTGAGGCGGCCATCAAGCGCCTGCCCCAGGTGCAAGGGCACGACCAGGTGCAGGGCGGGCCCGAGCTGGGCCGCGTGCTCCAGGCCACCGAGAAGGAAGGCATCAAGCGCGGCGACCAGTTCATTGCCAGCGAGCTCTTTTTGCTGGCGCTGATCGACAGCAAGGGCGATGCTGCCCAGATCGCCAAAGACAACGGCCTCACGCGCAAGAGCCTGGAAGCCGCCATCACCGCCGTTCGCGGCGGCCAGAAGATGGACAGCGCCGAAGCCGAAGGCCAGCGCGGTGCGCTGCAAAAGTACTGCCTGGACCTCACCGAACGCGCCAGGGCGGGCAAGCTTGACCCTGTGATTGGCCGCGACGACGAAATCCGCCGCGCCATCCAGGTGCTGCAGCGGCGCAGCAAAAACAACCCGGTGCTCATTGGCGAGCCCGGCGTGGGCAAGACGGCCATTGTGGAAGGCCTGGCCCAGCGCATCGTGGCGGGCGAGGTGCCCGAGTCGCTCAAGGACAAGCGGGTCCTCTCACTGGACATGGCCGCGCTGCTGGCGGGTGCCAAATACCGCGGCGAGTTTGAAGAGCGCCTGAAAATCGTGCTGAACGAGCTGGCCAAGGACGAGGGCCAGACCATCGTCTTCATCGACGAGCTGCACACCATGGTGGGTGCAGGCAAGGGCGAAGGGGCGATGGATGCAGGCAACATGCTCAAGCCCGCCCTGGCCCGCGGCGAGCTCCATTGCGTGGGCGCCACCACGCTCGACGAGTACCGCAAGTACATCGAAAAAGACGCAGCCCTGGAGCGCCGCTTCCAGAAAATTCTGGTGGGCGAGCCCACGGTGGAGGCCACCATTGCCATCCTGCGCGGCCTGCAAGAGAAGTACGAGGCGCACCACGGCGTCGAAATCACCGACCCGGCCATCGTGGCCGCAGCCGAGTTGAGCAACCGCTACATCACCGACCGCTTTTTGCCCGACAAGGCGATTGACCTGATCGATGAGGCCGCCGCCAAGATCAAGATCGAAATCGACTCCAAGCCCGAGGCCATCGACAAGCTCGACCGCCGCCTGATCCAGTTGCAGATCGAGCGCGAGGCCGTGCGCCGCGAAAAGGACGAGGCATCGCAAAAGCGCTTTGGCCTGATCGAGGGGGAAATCGATCGCCTGCAAAAAGACATTGCCGACCTGGAGGAAATCTGGACCAGCGAAAAGGCGCAGGCCCAGGGCTCGGCCCAGGTGCGCGAAGAGATCGAACGCATCAAGCTGCAAATCGTTGAATTCACCCGCAAGGGGGATCTGACCAAGGTGTCCGAGCTGCAATACGGCCGCCTGCCCGACCTGGAGCGCAAGCTCAAGGAAGCCCAGGCCAAGGAAGAAGGCAAAGACGGCGCGTCTGCGCCCAACCGGCTGCTGCGCACCCAGGTGGGCGCTGAGGAAATCGCCGAGGTGGTCAGCCGCGCCACGGGTATCCCGGTCTCCAAGATGATGCAGGGCGAGAAAGACAAGCTGCTGCAGATGGAAACCAAACTGCACGAACGCGTGGTGGGGCAGGACGAAGCCATCCTGGCCGTAGCCAACGCCATCCGCCGCTCGCGCTCGGGCCTGTCGGATCCGAACCGGCCCACGGGCTCGTTCCTGTTCCTGGGCCCCACGGGCGTGGGCAAGACCGAGCTGTGCAAGGCGCTGGCGGGTTTTCTGTTTGACAGCGAAGACCACCTCGTGCGCATCGACATGAGCGAGTTCATGGAAAAGCACTCGGTGGCCCGCCTGATCGGCGCGCCGCCCGGCTATGTGGGCTACGAGGAGGGCGGCTACCTGACCGAGGCCGTGCGCCGCAAGCCCTACAGCGTGCTGCTGCTCGACGAGGTGGAAAAGGCGCACCCCGACGTGTTCAATGTGCTGCTGCAAGTGCTCGACGATGGCCGCCTGACCGATGGCCAGGGCCGTACCGTGGACTTCAAAAACACCGTGATCGTGATGACCAGCAACATCGGCTCGCACCTGATCCAGGCCATGGTGGGGCAGGACGCGCAGGACATCAAGGATGCGGTGTGGGGCGAACTGAAGAACCACTTCCGGCCCGAGTTTCTCAATCGCATTGATGAAACCGTGGTGTTCCATGCGCTGGATGCGCAGCACATTGCCTCGATCGCCAAGATCCAGCTGCAACTGCTGCAAGCCCGTCTGGCCCGGATGGATTTGGAGCTGCAGGTCTCCGATGCTGCCTTGGCAGAATTGGCCAAGGTCGGGTTCGATCCGGTGTTCGGTGCGCGGCCGCTCAAGCGCGCCATTCAGCAGCGCATCGAGAATCCGCTGTCCAAGCTCTTGCTGGAAGGGCGCTTTGCGCCCAAGAGCGCGATTGCGGTCACGGTCAACCCGGTGCTGGAGCCGGGAGTATTTCAGTTTGCTTGAGCGCTGGACTTGGCGGTGTGGCGCGGTGGCGGGTGCTGCCATTGCGCCCTGGCCGGCTTTGTGAACAGGAGTTTTCGCGTGAATGACGTTGTTGCCGGCATCGCCCGGTTGCTGGTGTGGCTGGTGGCTGCGGCTGCCGGGCTGGTGATGATGGCAAGCTTTGCGGTGGCAGCGCTGGTGCTGGCGGCCGCGTGGGGCCTGCGCGCAGGGTGGGCGCGGCTCATGGGCCGCCCCATCAACCCCTGGGTGATGCGCATGGATCCGCGAGCGGGCTTTGGCACCGTGTTCCGTTCTGCCCGGTGGTCAGCCACGTCCCGGTCGGGCCGGGTGGCCCCGGATCAATCGGGTGCGGGCGCTGCGCCGTCGCGGCGCGGCGGCGTGCTGCCGGGCGCGCAGGAGGTGACGGACGTTGAGGCACGGCAGGTTCGCTAACGTTCTTCGCAGCCGCTTGCCCACAGACCGCCCGGCTTGGCAGAGCGCAGGCGGTTTTTTTTCGCCCTGTTGCGCCGCGCGTGTTCCAGGGCGTCTTCTATGATGCAGCCATGACCCTCGCCGAGATCCGTTCCCGTTTCGAACTACAGCGCGAGGCCAGCCGCGAACAGGTCGATGTACCACTGCTGGTGCGCCGCGAGCGCCTGCTGCGCGTGCGCAAGCTGCTCGACGACAACGGCCCGGTGCTGGCCGCCGCCGTGCAGGCCGACTTTGGCATGCGCTCGCCACGGCTCACCGAGGTGGCCGACTTTCTGGTGCTGCACACGCTGCTCTCGCACACGCTGCGGCATTTGTCCCGCTGGAGCCGGCCGCACAAGGTGCGCACGCCGCTGCACCTGCAGCCCGCACGGGGCTACATCTACCGCCAGCCGCTGGGTGTCGTGGGTGTGATATCGCCCTGGAACTACCCGGTGCAACTGGCCCTTGCGCCCGCCATCACGGCCCTGGCCGCAGGCAACCGCGTGATGCTCAAGCCCAGCGAGCTCACGCCGCACACGTCCGCCCAGCTCGCGCGACTGGTGGCGCAATTTTTCACGCCGGACGAGTTCTGCGTGGTGCAGGGCAATGCCGACCTGGCGGCGCAGTTTGCATCGCTGCCTTTCGACCACCTGGTGTTTACCGGTTCCACCGCCGTGGGGCGCAAGGTGGCGCAGGCGGCAGCGCAGCACCTCACGCCCACCACGCTGGAGCTGGGCGGCAAGTCACCCTGCATCATCGACGGCGACTGCGACATGCACGATGCAGCGCTCAAGATTGCCCACGGCAAGCTGCTCAATGCCGGGCAAACCTGCATCGCACCCGACTACGTCCTGCTGCCGCGCGGGCGCGAGGCCGAGTTTTCACAGGCCTATCGGGCCGCCGTAGCGCGCCTGTTTCCCACCATCGAGGGCAACGGCGACTACGCCTCCATCATCCATGCCCGCCACCTTGAGCGACTGCACACCATGCTGCAACAGGCGCAGACGCAGGGTGCCGAGGTGCAGGTGATCGACCCCACCGCAGGCAAGCCGCCGGTGCACACCCAGGGTACGCTGGGCGACGGTGTCAGTCGGCAGATGCTGCCGGTGCTGGTGTTTGGCGCCACCTCTGGCATGCAGCTCATGCAGGAGGAAATTTTCGGCCCGGTGCTGCCCGTGATCGCTTACGAGACGCTGGACGACGCCATCGCCCACATCAACGCGGGGCCGCGCCCTTTGGCGCTGTACTGGTTTGGCCAGAGCGAGACAGTGCGCGACGATGTGCTGCGCCGCACGGTCAGCGGTGGCGTGACGGTGAACGACACGCTGATGCACATTGCGCACGACAACCTCCCGTTTGGCGGGGTGGGTGACAGCGGCTGGGGTGCGTACCACGGCGAGCAGGGCTTCCTGCGGTTTTGCCATCAAAAGTCGGTGCTGGTGCAGTCGCGCTGGTCGATGGGCTCGCTGTTCTACCCGCCTTACGGCCCGCGCTTTGACCACCTCATGGGCATGCTGCGCCGCTGGCTGTAGCCGGCCGATGCCTGGGCTTTAAGACATCCCAGCGCCCATGACGGTGCTGCGGATGTGCGGCCAGGCAGGCGTTCAAGCTCATCATCCCTCGTGGACCGTGCCGCTGGGGCAGGGAGCCAATAACCATTTGCGGCGACAATGCCGGTCCTTTCGTTTTTTCTTTCCCGTTGTCGTTCGGTTGTCCCATGTCCAGTATCCAGGTTCGTCCCGCCACGCTTCGCGATGCCAAGGCCATCGCCCAGATCCACACCATCTCTGCCCAAGAGGTCTACAAGGGATTGGTTCCAGACGAGCAGCTCAAATCCATGTCGGTTGAAAAGCGTCAGGCCTACTGGCGCGAAGCCATTGAGTATTGCGAACCCCAGGTGCAGGTGGCCGTTGACGGCGAGAAGATCGTCGGCTTCGTTGGCTACGACCGCTCGCGCGACGAAAAATCGCGCCCCACCACCGGCGAGATCTGGGCGATCTATGCAGCCCCCACGCACTGGAGTCAGGGCGTCGGCCTGGCGCTGTGGGATGCGGCCCGCGATGGCCTTCAGGAAGAAGGCTGTACCAACGTGACCGCATGGGTGCCGCTGCGCAACGAGCGCGCCATCCGTTTTCACGAGCTTGCAGGCTTCAAGCGCGAGCTCTCCACCGCCAAGACTGCCGTGGTGGGTGGCGTGAAGATCGAAGAAGTGCGTCTGAAGCGCCCGATTAACTGATCCGGTATCGCACATGATCGAATGGAGCCACCAGGGCCAGACACACCAAGCCCTGTGGCGCTCCGAAAGCGGCGCACCTGCGCCGCGTCGCGTGGTGGTGGCCGACGACACGCTGGCCGCTGACACCGCCTTTCGCATGGCCTGCGAAGGCACTGGCCTGCTGTGGCAGGGCGACTTTCAAAACGCCCGCATGCTGGTGCAGGCGCTGATGCGCCGCATCGACCGGCGGGGCAGCAAGCCACGCAAGGCCGCTGCGGCCAAGGCAGCATCCAAGGCCGCTGCGGCCACACCTGCCGAGGCATTCCACTTGCACCGACAGGCGCAGTCGCAGCGCGCGCGCGTGCTGGCCTCGGTGCTGATCCCGCTGGAGGGGGACTACCGTGTGGCCCTGCGGCGCGCGCCCGACCTGCGCCCGGCCTGCACCGAGGCGTGGGGCCCGGCCGATGGCAAGCCCTCGGTGGCTTCGCTGCGCGAACTGCTGGGCCTGGTGGGTGCGCACGAATGGCGCAAAAAGGGTGTGGAAGTGCCCGCCCTGGGGGCCGCGCCTAACAACCGCATTCACCCGCACTACGGCGTGTTTTCGCCGGTGCGCGGCGAATATGTCGATCTGATAGCCACACCGCCCCTGCCTGCCAACACGCTGGCCTTTGACATCGGTGCCGGAACCGGCGTGCTGTCGGCCGTGCTGGCAAGGCGCGGCGTTGGGCGCGTGGTGGCAACGGACCTGGACCCGCGCGCGCTGGCCTGCGCCCGTGAAAATCTGCAGCGGCTGGGCGTTTTGGCACAGGTGGAGGTGGTGCAGGCCGATCTGTTTCCGCCCGGCCGTGCGCCGCTCGTGGTGTGCAACCCGCCATGGGTGCCCGCGCGCGCCAGTTCGCCCATCGAGCGGGCCGTGTACGACGAAGGCAGCACCATGCTGCGGGGGTTTCTGGCCGGGCTGGCTGCCCACCTGGAGCCGGGTGGTGAGGGGTGGCTCGTCCTCTCGGACCTGGCCGAACACCTGGGCCTGCGCCCACGCGCACAACTGCTCGAATGGATTGCCGGGGCAGGCCTTGTGGTGCTGGGCCGCCAGGATGTGAAGCCCCGCCACGGCAAGGCGGGCGACGCCTCCGACGCGCTCCATGCCGCTCGCGCGGCGGAGGTCACATCCTTGTGGCGCCTTGCCGCCGCTTAGCCGCTATCCGTGGCCGGGCATGGCGCCTTGTTGGTGTCGCGCTGCGGGCAGGTCAGGCGGCTCTTCAGTGCCGTGGTGGGCGGGGCTGTGAAGGTAGCCCTGGCGCACCAGATGCTCGACCATGTGGGTGCCCATGCCGTAGTACACAGCCTGCAGGTCATGCAGCGACCGGCCGTCGGCCAACAAGAGCAGGGATCGTTCGCGAAGGCTCAGCATTCGGACGCCGGTCGAGAGTTCGCGTTGTGCTTTTTCGGTGCGTTGCAGCAGCATGGCAGGGGCTTTGGCGGGAGCGATACGCCATTGCAACGCCGCGCCGTGACGCTGTGATGACCGCCTGCAGCACAATAGCGGCATAGCCTGCTGGCGCAAGGGGCAGGATTGAACCTAAAAACGGCAGTTAACCGCTTGTAATCTTGCCGCACACCGCGTGGACTCGGGGCTTGCGTTGTTTTCGCAGCCTCACCTTTAGGGAGACAGCGCTATGCACTTGCCAGCACCGCTTTTGGAGCGCCATGCGGTGTTGCTCCTCCTTGCAGGCACGAGCCTGCCGCGTCGTCGCGCCTTGCCTGGCACCCCAACAGCAGCGCTGGCAAATGCATCCAATTGCCGTTTTTATTGAGTCGGCACCTTTGAACTTGAACCAGCCGTTCGGGCTGAGCCTGTCGAAGCCTTGCGC